>JBBQHT010000014.1:0-36733 GCA_038324235.1 Acidimicrobiales bacterium | reverse complement strand
GGCCGTGACCGGGACGCTGCTGCGCACCGCTGTCGGACCCGCGGTCGCGGGTTCGCTGGTCGCGGGCGCGCCCGCGCCGGACGCGACCGTCGAGGGCACGGCCGCCGTCCCGGTGGCACCCGAACGGGTCGAGTCGTCGTCGTCCCGGGTCGCCATGACGGCGATCAGAGCGGCGACGATCATCAGACAGATCACGCCCGCAACGAGGGCGATGAGCAACCGGGAGCGAGGACTGGACCTGGGGTCGGGTGCGGTCATAACGGCCTCCTCGGGACAGGACAGCCCGCTCGGCTGAGCGGGTCACTCCGTGAACACGCGGTGAACGGCGAAGGGCCCGAGCTGATCGTGCATCAGCCCGGGCCCTTCCACCAGGGACCGATGTCACCACCGGACCCACACGAACACCACGGTTACTGCACGAACTGCTTGGACTTGCCCTCGAAGCTGATGACGTCACCCTCGAGCACCCAGTAGGTGCCGTTGTACTTGCCGACCTGCATCTGCTCGATCGGGAACGGATCGGCGACGCCATTGGTGTTGACCGTGATGCCGGGCAGGAGGAGCCCCGGGCTCAGGCCCTGCAGGGAGTACGCAGTCTCCATGACGGCCTTGCGGTCGAGCGTCGGCGCCTTGTCGAGGGTCTTCGCGAGCAGCTCGCCCATCGCCCAGCCGTACCCGACCAGGCCGTTGGACAGGTCCTTCTCGTCGATGCCGTGCTTGGCCCCGAGGGTCTGGAACTCGACCATGCCGGCGTCGGTCTTCCACTTCGGGTCGACCGGATCCTTCAGGTAGAACGACGAGATCAGGTTGTCCGTCGAGCCCTTCGGCGCGAGGCCCATGATCGTGTTCGAGGTGCAGGTCGCGCTCAGGTACATCAACGGCTTCCAGCCCGACTGGTCGTTCACGGCCTTCAGCGCCCCGGGGCACACGGTCGTGATCGTGGCCAGCAGCAGCGAGTCGGCCCCGGCGTTCTTGAGCTTGGTGACCTGCGACGTGACGTCGGAGTTGCCGGCGTCGTAGACCTCTTCACCGACGATCGTGATGCCCGTGCCCTCGATCGCCTTCTTGAACGCGGCCACATAGCCCTGCCCGGCATCGTCGTTCTGGCTGAGCAACCCGACCTTGGCGGTGGGCTTCTCCTTCTTGAGGTACTCGGCGAAGGTCGCCGCCTCGGTCGCGTACGACGGGATCGAGCCGATCACCCACGGGTACTTCTCGGTCTCACCCCACAGCTGCGAGCCGGTCGCGGCGTACAGGTTCGGCACGCACGCCTTGTTCAGGTCGCTCCGGATCGCCTTGTTGTTCGGCGTGCCGACGATGTTGAACAGCGCGAAGACCTTGTCGGTCTCGATCAGCTTCTGCACGTTCTCCTTGGTCTTGCCGGAGTCGTACGAGTCGTCGTAGTCGACGACGGTGATCTTCTTGCCCTTCACCCCGCCCTTCTCGGTGTTGATGTAGTCGAAGTAGGCCTTCCAGCCCTTCGAGATCTCGGCGTAGGGGGCGTACAGACCCGACTGCGGGAAGCTCGAGCCGATCTTGATCTCGGTGTCGCTGACCCCGGTGGTGCCCTGGTAGTCGTCGCACTTGTCCGTGCTGATGGTGAACGCGGCCGGGGTGCCCGAGCCTGCGGTGCCGCCTGGGGTGGACCCACCCGGCGTGGCGGTCGTGGGGGTCGAACTGGTGTCGGACTGGGTGTTGCCGCACGCGGTGACCGCGAGCGCCACGGCGAGGCTCACCGCCGCGAGCTGGGTGAACGATCTCGTTCTCATGAGGGACTCCTTGGGCTGGGCCCGGCCGGTGGCCGGATCACGGATGAAAGGACGGGCGATGCACGAGGGGGGTCAAACGCGAACCGGCTTCGATCGTAAGCACGCAGGACACCCGCGTCATGACGGGGTGGTGGGCGCGATCGACGCCGGCTCCCCTCCGGCGTCTTCGGGCGGTGCGGGTGGCGACGATCCCCCCATGCGGGCCCGCACCCAGGCGACGGCCTGCTTGGTGAGCCCGACAATACCCCCGGGGGCGACCGCCATGAGGAGGATCAGCAACAGGCCGAACACCGCGGGGGTGAGCACCTTGGGGACGCTGGCCGGGAAGAGCTCGGGGAGCATGACGACCACGAAGGCGCCGACGGCCGGGCCGAAGGTGGTCGCGGCCCCGCCGACGACGACCATCACGAGGATGGTGATGGAGAGCGTGACGCCGAACTGGTTCGCATCCACGTGCGAGCTGTTCATCGTGTACAGGGAACCGCCGATCCCGGCGAGCATGGCGCTGACCCCGAAGGTCATGACCTTGTAGAGCGACAGGTTCACACCCACCACTTCGGCGGCGGTCTCGTTGTCGCGCATCGCCACGAGCGCCCGGCCGACCCGGCTGCGCACCAGGTTGCGCACGAGCAGGAAGGCGACCACGGCGACCACGATCACCACGTAGTAGCGCCACTGGTTGTCCTTGAGCCCGGACCAGCTGGGGGCGGTGAGCTCTTGGTCCGGCTCGAAGTCCAGGCCCTGGGTGCCGCCGGTGAGGTCCTTGTACTTGATGATGATCTGCGGGAACATCGTCGCCAGCGCCAGCGTGACGAGCGCGAGGTAGACGCCACGGATCCGCAACGCGGGCAGGCCGACGATCATGCCGACGATCAGGCTGATGATGGCCGCGGGGATGAGCGTGCCGAGCGGGCTCCAGCCGTTGTTCGTGACCAGGATGGCCGTCGTGTAGGCACCGATGCCGAAGAACGCACCGTGGCCCACCGAGATCTGGCCGTTGTAGCCCGTCAGCAGGTTGAGGCCGAGCGCCGCGATCGCGAAGCAGGCGATGCCGGTGAGCTTCACCACATCGGGCTTGCTCAGCAACAGGGGCAGTCGGTAGAGGATCGCCAGGCCCACCACCCAGAGCACGACGCGGATCAGCGTGGCCCGGCGGTCGCGGCCGTTCGCCGCGACCGGGCTCTCGGGGACCACTGCGGTTGCGTTCACGGTCATACCCGTCGCACCTGCGCTTTCCCGAACAGCCCCTGGGGTCTCACGAGCAACACGATGAGGATCAGCGCGAAGGCGGGGAACAGCCGCAGCGGCTCACCGATGAACGGGATGTAGTCGGCGCACAGCTCGGCCACGACGCCGACGATGAGCCCGCCGACCACGGCGCCGACCGGGCTGTCGAACCCGCCGAGCGTCGCGGCGGCGAACGCGTAGATCAGGGCGACCTGCATGAAGGTGGAGTCGAACCCGGCGACCGAGCCACCCGTGGCGGTGAGCAGGCCGGCGAGCGCCCCGAGCGCCGCGGCGAGGCCCCAGCCGAACATGAGGATCAGCCCGACGGGCACCCCGGCCAGCGAGCTCGACTCGGTGTTGGACGCCACCCCGCGCATCGCGAGGCCGACCTTCGTCTTGGTGAACAGGACCCAGAGCAGGACGACCTCGACGGCGAGCACGGCGAGGGTGCCGAGCGACTGGTACGAGATCGAGGCGCCGAGCACCTCGACCGAGCCGTTCGGGAAGATGGGTGGCGGCCGCTTGGGCGTGGTCCCCCAGATCCACTGCGCGAGCGCGTTGATGGCCAGGAACAGGCCGATCGTCACGATCACGACGGCGAGCGGGTTGGACGCGGCGTTGCCGACGGGCCGGATCAAGACGCGTTCGATGAACGCGCCGAGGCCGAAGGACACGACCATCGACGCCGCCAGCGCCAGCCACGGGCTGAGTCCCCACTGCTCCCAGAACATCCAGGTGAGGTACGTGGAGAACATCGCCATCTCGCCCTGGGCGAAGTTCAGCAAACCGGTCGTGCGGAAGATGATCACCAGCGACAGCGCGAGCGTCGCGTACACGGCGCCCTTGCCGAGGCCCAAGAAGAGGTACTGCAGGAAGTTGCTCACGCTCGCTGCTGCTCCTAGTACCCGAGGTAGGCCTGGCGGACGGCTTCGTCGTCGCGCAGCTCGGCGGCCGTGCCCTGCGCGACGATCCCGCCGGCTTCCAGCACGTAGCCGCGGGCCGCGATGCGCAGCGCCAGGTTGGCGTTCTGCTCGACGATCAACATGGCGGTGCCCGTCGTGCGGTTGATCTCGCCGAGGCGCTCGAACAGCTCCTTGGTGACCAGGGGCGCCAGCCCGAGCGAGGGTTCGTCCAAGAGGACGAGGCGCGGCTTGCTCATCAGCGCTCGGGCGATGGCCAGCATCTGCTGCTCGCCACCGCTCATGCTGCCCGCCGCCTGATCTTGCCGCTCGCCGAGGCGCGGGAAGATCTCGTACCAGGAGGCGATGTCGCTGGTCACCTCCTTGTCGCGCCGGGTGAACGCGCCGAGCCGGAGGTTCTCCTCGACCGTCAGATCGGTGATCGTCCCCCGCCCCTGGGGCACGTGGGCGATGCCGAGCTTCACGAGCTGCTCGGGGCGCCGACCCTTGAGCGACACGTCCTCGGTGGCGCCGTCGCCGGCCCCCCGCAGCGTGCGCTCGCCCTTGGCGTCGATCATCCCCGACAGCGCCCGCAGCGTGGTGGTCTTGCCGGCGCCGTTGGCGCCCAGGATGACCACGACCTCGCCGGCGCCGACGACGAAGTCGAGCCCCCGCAACACCTGCACCGGTCCGTAGCCGGCCTCGAGACCGGTGACTCGCAACAGCACGTCCGCGACCGCCACCGAGCGGGCCGCCAACGGCACATCTCCCGCCGCCGTCATTCGTCGCTCCCGAGGTACGCCTCGATGACCGCCGGGTCGTTCTGCACCTCGTCGGTGGTGCCTTCGGCGATCTTGCGTCCGAACTCCATCACCACCACCTTCTCGCTGATGCTCATGACCATGTTCATGTGGTGCTCGACGAGGAGCACCGTGAGGTCGTTCTCGTCGCGCAGTCGGCGGATCAGCGCCCCGAGCTCGTCCACCTCGCCGTGGGTCAGACCCGCGGCCGGCTCGTCGAGCATGAGCAGCTTGGGCTGCGCCACCAGGGCACGGGCCAGCTCGATGCGCTTCAGCGTGCCGTAGGGCAGGCCGGCGCACGGCACGTGCGCGAAGCGGTCCAGGTCGAGCTGCTCGAGGTAGCCCATGGCATCGCGACGCAACCGCTTCTCCTCGCCGTGGAACGGCGGCAGGCGCAACATGCTCGTGACGAACCCGCCGCGGCTGTCGGAGTGCGCACCGACCATGACGTTGTCGAGCACCGTGAGCCCGGGCACGAGCGCGAGGTTCTGGAACGTGCGGGTGATGCCCTCGGCCGCGATGCGGTGCGACGGCAGCGCCAACAGGTCACGGCCGGCGAAGGTCACCTTGCCGCCGGTCGGCAGGTAGAGGCGCGACACGACGTTGAAGAAGGTGGTCTTGCCCGCACCGTTGGGCCCGATCAGCGCGCAGATCTGCTCCGGCTCGATCGTGAACGAGAGGTCGTCGAGCGCGACAACACCACCGAAGCGAACGCTGACGTTGTCGACCTGGAGGAGCGTCATGCGGGCCCGTGCATCCTTCCCTCTGCGCGACCCTTGCGGGCGGCTCCCGGAGGAGCGGGACGACGTTACCGCCCCGCGGCTCAGGACGCGGCGATCGCGGATCCCCCGGCCGCGTCCCCGTCCACCCGCGCCCCACGGGCGAGCGACCGGACCGCCGGACGAGCCCAGGCGTCGGCGACGAAGTCGGCGATCTGGCCGGTCAGGCGAGCCGGCGCGATGCGCAGCTCGAGCATGGAGCGGGCCGGCTCGAGCCGGCCGTCGGGCAGCAGCTCGACGAGGGCCTCGGCGTCGCTGAACGGATGGATCAGATCGCGGGTGTGCGCGATCACCAACGTCGGCGCGGTGATCGCGGCGCGCTCCTCGACCGTCGGTGCGACCGGGCCGGTGAGGATGCCGTGCAGCACCGCGGTGATCACCTCGGGGGTCGAGGACAGGATCTGCATCACGCTGTTGAGCCCACCCGAGCGCGTGCGCGGGATGCGCGCGACCTGACGGGTCACGAAGCCTGCCGGGCGCGCCGCGTAGTGCATGGTGAGCAGCAACGGGGTGAACAGCAGCGCCGCGGCGGGCACCGCCCACTCGAGCACCGGCATCTCGATGATCATCCCCCGCACCCGGTCGGGGGCCTGCACGGCGACCTGCAGGCTGACGTCGGCACCCAACGAGATGCCACCGATCACCGCCACGTCCACGCCGAGGTGGTCGAGCAGGGCGAGGACCTCCTTGGCATACGCGTCCATGCGATACGCCGAGGCGCGGGTGGGCTTGTCGCTCCGTCCGTGGCCGAGCAGATCCAGCAGCACCACGCGGTTCCCGGCGTCGGCCAGCGCGCTGGCGAGGTCGCGGTTCATCTGGCTGTCCATGAGCAGCCCGTGCAGGTAGACCACGACCTGGTCACCCTCGCCGAACTCCTCGTAGACCAAGGTGGCCCCCTTGTGCTCGAACGAGCCGGTCCTGTCCGGGATGCTCATCGGATCCTCCGTCGCCCGGGCGAGAGCCTCCCTCTCGCCGTCGGGGCGAAACGGTAGCGGGACGCACCCGGCCCAGGGAAGTGCCGGACCCCAGTTCGCCGCTGCATCCGACACGTCCGGGCCGGCGCTGACAGACTGCGGGCACGCCGGGGGGCCGTCCGAGCCTCCTCGCGCCCGCTCCCCCTTTGCCCGAGGTGCTCATGACCGCTGCGCTCGAAGCCGATCCGTCCGACGTGGGTCTCGACCCCGAGCGCCTGCGCCGCATCGACGCGCACTTCGGTCACTACGTCGACGACGGTCGCCTGGCCGGCTACCAGGTGCTGGTCGCGCGCCACGGCAAGATCGCGCACCTCTCCAGCGGGGGTTGGCGAGACCGCGAGAACGAGCTGCCCGTCGAGGCCGACACGGTGTACCGGATCTACTCGATGACCAAGGCGATCACCTCGGTCGCGCTGATGATGCTGTGGGAGGAGGGTGCGTTCCAGCTCCACGACCCGGTCTCCCGCTTCCTGCCCGCCTTCGCCGACACGCCGGTGTGGCACGGCGGGTCGACCCAGAAGCCGATCCTCGTCGGTCAGACCGAGGCGATGGAGATCGGGCACCTGTTCACGCACACCTCCGGGCTCACCTACGGGTTCCACCACGTGCATCCCACGGACGACCTGTACCGCAAGGCCGGGTACGAGCTCGGCGCGCCCAAGGGCACCACGCTCGCCGACGCCTGCGACGCCTGGGCCAGCCTGCCCCTGCGCTTCCAGCCCGGCACCCGCTGGAACTACAGCGTGTCGACCGACGTGCTCGGCCGCCTGATCGAGGTGATCAGCGGCGAGTCGCTCGACGACTTCCTGCGGACGCGCATCTTCGGCCCGTTGCACATGGACGAGACGTCGTTCGACGCGGTCGGCCGCACCGATCGGCTCGCCGCGCTCTACATCCCCGACGGGCTCACCGGCTCGGCCGTCCGGTTCGACCCGATCGGCAAGCTGGTCACCCGCCCCGCCACGTTGTTGTCGGGCGGCGGCGGGCTCGTCTCGACGATCGGTGACTACCACCGGTTCCTGCGGTGCCTGCTCGGCGGCGGCGCGCTCGACGGGGCGCGGCTCCTCGGGCCACGCACCGTCGCGCTCATGGGCCGCAACCACCTGCCGGGCGGCGTCGACATGGCGGCGATCGCCGAGGATGGCATGAGCGAGCTGGCTCGCGAGGGCATGGGCTTCGGCCTCGGCTTCGCCGTCACCCTCGATCCAGGGCGCGCCCAGGTCGCCGCCTCGGTGGGCGACCTGTCCTGGGGCGGCGCGGCGAGCACCGGCTTCTGGTTCGACCCGACCGAGGACCTCGACGTCGTGTTCATGACCCAGCTGCTGCCCAGCTCCACCCACCCGGTTCGCCCCGAGCTGCGCTCGCTCGTCTACCAGGCGATCGTGGACTGACCGCTCCGCCGACATGCTGCCCACTCGCCACATCGCTTCACGCCAAGGAGACCGCATGAGCGGACGCATCCCGATGGTCGACTACCTGGTCCTCGACCCCGAGCCCCACCTCGAGGCCCACGAGTGCACCGCCTGCGGCGCGCGGTTCTTCGACCGGCGCAACGCCTGCGCCTCGTGCAGCGGCACCACCTTTCGCGACGCGCCCATCGCCAGCGAGGGTGTGGTCAAGACGTTCACGATCGTGGCGTTCGCCGCTCCGGGCGTCCCGGTGCCGTTCGTCGCGGCGATCATCGATTGCGATGGCACGAGCGTGCGCGGCAACCTCGTCAACGTCACCCCTGACGCGGAGCACGTGACCCTCGGCCTGCCCGTGCGGCTGACCACCTACTCGCTCGGCACCGACGAGGCCGGGGTCGAGGCGATCGGCTTCGGCTACGAACCCACCTCCCCGACGAAGGGCAACGGCCATGGCCAGTGACGATCTGTGGATCCTCGGGATCTCGATGACCAAGTTCGGCAAGCACCTCGACCAGGACGTGGTCGACCTCGCGTCGCAGGCGACGTTGGCGGCGCTGGCCGACGGCGGCGTGACGATGCGCGACATGGGCATCCTGGCGGCCGGCAACCTCATGCGCGCCAGCGAGGGCATCGGCCAGCAGCTGCAGAAGCAGGTCGGCCAGACCGGCATCCCCGTCTACAACGTCGCCAACGCGTGTGCGACGGGTGCCACCGCGCTGCGCACGGTGGGCATGGCCATCAAGGCCGGCGAGTGCGACATGGGCCTCGCCGTCGGGGTCGAGAAGCTCGCGGGCGCAGGTCTGCTCAGCGGCGGGTCACGCGCCGATGACGAATCGACGTGGTCACCCCACGGCCGGTTCGGCGCGGTGACCCCGCTCGACGGCCGCGTCGGCACCGAGATCATGCCCGGTGTGTTCGCGCAGATCGGCATGGAGTACGGGCACAAGTACGGCGGCACCAGCTTCGAGCTGTTCGCGCGCATCTCGGAGAAGAACCACGCGCACTCGACCCTCAACCCGCTCGCGGCCTACACCAAGCGCATGACGTTGGACGAGATCATGAACGACATCATGATCGCCTACCCGAACACCCGGCCGATGTGCTCGGCCAACTGCGATGGCGCGGCCGCCGCGGTGCTGGTGAGCGGCACGAAGCTGGGGACGCTGTCACTCGAGCAGCAGCGGCGCGCGGTCAAGATCTCGGCGTCGGTGCTCACCAGCGATCCGTGGCAGGAGTCGTGCCAGGTGCTGCCCGACGCCAACACGCTCACGCGTCAGGCGGCGATCCAGGCGTACGAGCAGGCCGGCATCGGCCCGGAGGACCTCGATCTCGTCGAGCTGCACGACTGCTTCGCGACCGCGGAGCTGGTGCACTACGACAACCTGATGCTCTGCCCCGAAGGCGGCGCCGAGGACTTCTTCGATTCGGGCGCGACCTGGCGCGATGGCGCGATGCCGGTGAACGTCTCGGGTGGGCTCGAGTCGAAGGGCCATCCGATCGCGGCGACGGGGATCGCGAACGTGTGGGAGGTCGCGACGCACCTGCGGGGCGAGGCCGGCGACCGCCAGATCGAAGGCGCCCGGGTCGGCCTGGCCCACGTCATCGGGTTGGGGATGGCGTGCGGGGTCCACATCCTCGAACGCCGCGCCGCCTGACGCGTTCGGCCTTGGGTCACCTGGCCACCTGGCCACCTGGCCACCTGCCCAGCTGCCCAGCTGCCCAGCTGCCCAGCTGGTCACCAGCGCGAGCGGGACTCCTCGGCGAAGCCGTGGAGCCCGTCGAACCTGATGGTGTGCCCATCGTCGGTCACCGCCGTGCCGGACCAGTGCCCGAACACCTGGTGCACCTCCGTGCCCAAGACCCCGACCTCGGTGCGGGAGTGCTTGTCGTGGCGCGGCGCGAGCACGAGATCGAGTGAGCCATCGGGGGCGGTCACCGTCCACGGCTGTAGCGGGTCGTCCCACGAGTAGTCCCAGTCGAGCTCGACGCCGATCTTGGTCAGCAGGCCGTCGACGATCACCCCGTTCTCGGTGAAGCCGGTGCCCTCGGTCCACATGCCGCCGAGCTGCAACCCGACGACGCGACCGTCGACCGACCAGCCGGCGCCACCGCCCCAGTTCCAGGTGGTGCGGTAGGGCCACCGACCCCGTCCCACATCGAGCACACCCCACGCGTCGCCGTGATCGCCCCCGAACCGGCGTACCTCGTCACCGATGACGAGCTCGCCGTGCGCCGCGCGGGCCTGGTGCTTGGACGTGAACTGGAACGTGGTGTCCGACCACGGGATCACGACGTTCAACGACTCGTGCGCGGCCGGCAGCTCGACCGTGGCCTCCAGCCGGGCGAAGGTGCCGTCCTTCTCGGTCCAGGTGGCGCGCAGGTGCGTGCCGGCGTCGTCGTCGGCGATCTCGAGGTGGAGCTGGCGGCCGGTGAACCGCAGCGGCTCGGTGCCCGGCCGCTCCGGCAGGTGCACGCCCCGGGCGCCGGGGATGGCCGCGCCCCGCCCGCCCTCCTGGTGGGTCACCAGATCGGCCCACCACACGTCGACGAGGCCGAGGTAGTCGACATCGGCGTAGGTGCTCGACACGACCAGGTCGCCCGCAAGGATCCCCCAGTAGTCCCACCGCTTGGTGCGACCCCACCGCCCGGCCAGGTTGGCGCGGTGCAACGGGACCCGGGACCAGCCCCGGGCCGCCGGGTTGAGGTGCCGGCCGTCAGCCAGGCACAGGTCCACCGCGTCGGTCACTTCGTGCTCGCTGGTCGCCATCGTGGGAGTCAACCACAGGGATCCGGCGAAACGCGACTCACCCGCCCCGGTCGACACCCTCGGTACGGGCGTCGGGTTCGTCGCTGGTCACCTGCGGTCGAGCAGCGTGGCCGCCGCCGCCAACCCCGACAAGGCCGCGCCCTCGACCTTGGCGCCGCCGAACGCGTCACCGGCGAACACGAGCGGGGGCACTCCTGCGGCGACCAGGCACGGATCGGGGTGCACCACCGTCGGGCGGGCGTAGCGCCAGCGTTGCACCTGCGTTGCGCCGGGGACGACCGGGGACTCCAGCGCGGCGGCGGTCAGGAGCTCGCCGACCACGACCTCGTCGGCTGCATCCCAGTACGTCGTGCTGAACGCGGCGGAGGCGTGGATCGTGACCCCAGGCGCGGCCGAGATGCCCTTGGTCTGGTTGTCGGCCATCCAGTCGATGGGCCCGTGGTCAGGATCCACCGCGCCGGGGGCCGGCAACCCGGAGGGTCCGGTCAACGGCGCGAGCACGGCGAGGCACGGGTCGTAGCGGATCGCGTCCAGCGCGGCCTGGTCATCGGGGGCCAGCACCACCCCGCCGGCGACGAGCACGGCGAGGGACTGGGGAACCGGCGACGTGATGATCACCGCCTCGGCCGCGAACGACGGACCGCCCTCGGTCTCGACCACCCATCGGCCTACGACCCTGGCCCCTCCGAACCTGGCCCCGCCGTCCTCGTCACCGGCGTCGCCGACCGTGAGCGACGTCACCCGCACCCCGAGCCGCACGTCCAGCCCGACGGCGAGGTGCTTCGCGATGGCCGTCATGCCCGGGCTGCCGCGGTAGCGGAGGTGGCCGTCGCGATCGGCGAGCCCCTGCGGCCCGACCTGTCCGTGGAACCACGCCGCTACCACCCCGGCGGCCTCCCACCCGGCCACGAGCTCGGCGAAGCGGGCCGTGTGGGTCGTCACGAACTGCGCACCGTGGTCGAAGGTCGCGTCGCCGATGCGGCGCGTCGCCAGCCTCCCGCCCACGCCGCGCCCCTTGTCGACCACGACGACATCGTGTCCCGCCTCCACCAACACACGGGCGGCCACCAGCCCCGCCACGCCGGCGCCCACCACGAGGATCACGATGGCCCCAGCCGCAACCGCGCCACGCGACCGGACCCGGTCGGACGCCAACCGACGGAACGGACACAGGCCGAGCGGGTGCCGGCCGAGAGGGCGCCGGCCGGGCCGACGCCGGCGACGCAGCGAGGTGACCAGCAGCAGCGCACGAACGCACCCTACCGGCGCACCCCCCGCTTCTCGGCTCCCCTCCCGCGCCTCCCTCGCGTTCTCGGCTCCCCTCCCGCGCCTCTCTCGCGTTCTCGGCTCCCCTCCCGCCCCTCCGTCCCACCCGAGGCCGACGACCACGGGGACATGCATCGTCGAGTCACGGTCTGGTCGGAGCGTTCGCCTGGTGATGATGACGAGAGGGCGCGTGCGGATGTTGTCGGTGCGCCGACGAGTTCATTCGACCAGCCGGGCGCGTGCGGCGCGCACGTCAGCGGGGCTTGCGCCACCAGCCAGGAGGCGGCCTTCGACGCCCAGGGCGAGGGCGGCATGGACCGCGTCGCCCACGGTCGAGCGTTCCCGCTCGAGGATCTCGAGCACCGGCAAGCTCTGGGCCAGCGGGTCATGGGCGAGGGCCTCGAGGCTGCGGGCCCAGTCGGTGGCGATCACGTCGGCGGGAACACCGGCGAGCGCCAACAACAAGAACGTGGCGAGGCCCGTCCGGTCGCGTCCGATCCCACACGAGACCACCACGCCGCCTTGCGGAGCCCGAGCCACGGCGCCAACCACGGCCGCGCACCGTTGGGGCCAGGAGCGCAGCATCTCCGGCCACACCAGCGGCGTCGCCCACCATCCCGTCTCGATGCACCTGCGGCGGAACTCCGCGTCGGTGGCGTCCTCGACGAACACCCGCTCAACCGCGACGTCGGGTGGGACGGCGGCGGGGTCAGGCTCGGCATCTTCGGTCCCGACCGTGCGCAAGGTGATGACAGTCCGCACGCCATGTGCATGCAGCGCCTCCCACCCCCGGTCCGACAGTCGCGACGGGTTGTCCGAACGAACGATCCGACCCCAACACGTCACCCCGCCGTCGACCGTCGGCAGGCCGCCGAGATCGCGAACGTTGACACACCCATCCCACACCAGGTCGCGCTGCATGACGAGAGGCTACGAGCTGAGAGCCGTCCAACGCGGGCCACCGCAGAGCCGAGAAGGGAGTCGTGGTGCGCGCCTGCTGCGGGCTCTCTCGACGTGCGGCTGTCAGACGGTGCTCTTGCGGCGGGGAGGTCGCGGTACGAGGGCGGGGGTGCGGTCGGCGTAGACCGCGAAGGCGGGACGGCGGTCGCGGCTGCGCTGGTCGAGCATCGGGATCGACGCCCCGACGAACATCGCGGTGATCGCCACCGGGCCGACGACCGTCCACCACCACGCGGGATCGGCCGCTACGCCGAAGATCCACAGCGCCCACCAGAAGAGGATCTCGCCGAAGTAGTTGGGGTGACGCGACCAGCGCCACAGCCCGTGCTGCATGACCTCGCCCGGCTGCTTCGTCCGGGCGAAGCGACGCATCTGCTCATCGGCCACCAGCTCGATCGCTGCGGCGCCGAGACCCACGACGAGCGCCAGCGCGTCCAGCGCGCCGACCGCCCGCGTCCCGACGACCACGGCCGGCACCATCGACAACGAGCCGAGCAGGACGATCAGGCACGGGAACACGTGGACGGCGAACAACGACATGAGCACCTTCGGGCCCTTCGTGTACAGGTTGAGGTACCGCCAGTCCTCGTGGTGCAGACCCGGCCAGTCCCGCGCCCAGTTGGTCGTGAGGCGCACCGCCCACACCCACACGACGAGGACCACCAGCTCGATCCGCAGGCTCGGCACCCCCGCCGCGTGACCAGCGGCGAGCGCCAGCACGGCGAAGGGCGGGAGCACGCTCCACCACGCATCGAACATCGAGCCGTTGTCGACCGCCGTCGACCACACGAAGATCACGAGCGCCGAGCTCACGTACGCGGCCGCGAGCGCGGCCACGGGATGGTCCGCCACCCCGAGACCGAACAGCGCCGGCACCACCCACGCCGCACCGAGCGCCGTGGCATACGCCAGCGCCACGACACCCAGCGAGACGGCCTTGTTCTCGCGCTCGCCCCACCGCCGCCCGGTCACCGGCGCTCGATCATCGCCGACCGGCGATGCGCCGCTCGGGCATGGGCACCCCGGACCAGTCGGTCGGGTCCTGGGGCCCGGCCGCGGGCGTCACGTCGACGGGCAACCCCGTGAGGTGCGACATCCCCGACGCCGGATCGACGTGGTCGGGGCCGCTCGCGGCCAGCAGGTTCACGTTGACGCCGCGGGTGCGCGACGCCACGGCGAGCCCGGTTGCGTGCTGGTGCCCCCACCCGTGGGGCAGGGCGACGGTGCCCGGCATGAGGTCGGCGAGCAGCTTGACCGGAAGGCGCACGGTCGCCACGTCGGTCGCCACATCGGCGAGGTCCCCCTCGGCCAGGCCCAGGCGGTCCGCGTCGTCGGGGTGCACGTAGAGGTGGTTCGTGTCGCCGCCTTCGCCCTTGACCATGTCGGCGTGGTTGTGGGTCCACGAGTTGTGGGTCTTCGTGTGGCGCTTGGTGATGAGGAGCATCCGGTCCGCGTCGGCGTGCGCCCGGGCGAAGTCCGCGTCGAGGTGATCCGCGCGCTCGACCAGGCGCTCGGGCGCCAGGTGGACGCGCCGGTCATCGGTCACGATCCGCTCCCCGAGGAACGAGCCCTCCTCGTGGTCCTGACCGAGCAGGCCGTGCGGATGCGCGAGCAGTTGCTTGAAACCGGGCTGGCGGGTGAGCCGTAGGAGCAGGTCCAGCAGTCGCTCCGCCGGAACGGCCGGTTGGGCGTCGGGCCGGTCGCGGCGGATGAGGCGCGTGTGACGGCGGGTGGCGGCCTCGATGATCCGCTGTCCGATGGCGGAGCCGAACAGGCCCACCCCACACGCCTTGGCCAGCCCGAGGTAGATGGTCGCCTCGTCACGCTGCTCGCCGTCAGGGGGGAGCACCGCCCGCGTGGCCTGCAGATAGGGGCGGGACTGGAGGCCGAGCATCAACGGGAAGATGAAGGGCAGGTCGGCCCGCTGGAGCGGATCGGTCGCCGGCAACGTGTAGTGCGCCACCGAGCCGGTCTCGTTGCGATAGATGTCGACGGTGACCAGCAGCTCGAGGTGCTCGAAGGCATCGCGCAGGCGACCGGCGTCGGCCATCGTGATCAACGGGTTGCCGCCGGTGACGAAGAGCGCCCGCACCTGGCGTGGACCGGGCGTGAGGATCTCGTCCGCGAGCACGCCACCGGGGTAGGCGTCGTTGACCTTGCGGAACCCCCCGATGCGCGACCGGTCGTCGGCCATGAGCGTGCCGGTGCGGATCCCGAACTTGGCGAAGTCCATGACCCCCGCGCCCACGAGCGTGCCGCCGCGGCGATCGAGGTTGCCCGAGACCGCGTTGATGACCTCCTGCAGCCAGTAGGCCAGCACGCCGTTGGTGCCCATGTTCACGCCGGTCGACGAATACAGCGCCGCGCCGTCGGCCGTGCGGTACGCCGTCACGATCTCGCGCAATGTCGCGGCAGGGATCTGCGTCACCTCGGCGGAACGCTCGGGCGACCAGTCGGCGACGAGCCGCTCCACGTCGGCGAAGCCCGTGGTGTGCTCCGCCACCACGCGCTGGTCGACCCCGCCCGCCGCGATGAGCTCGTGGAGGAAGGCGAGGTAGAAGAACACGTCGGTGTCCGGCCGGATGAAGACGTGGTCCGTCGCGACGCGCGCGGTCTCGGTGCGGCGGGGATCGACGACGATCACGCGACCGCCCCGCGCCGCGATCTCGCGCAGGCGCTTGGTCGGATCGGCCACCTGCAAGAAGCTCCACTTCGAGACCACCGGGTTGGCCCCGACGATGACGAGGCACTGCGTGCGGTCCACGTCGGGGAACGGTTGGGTGAACGGGAACCCGTAGATCTCGCGTGCGGCGGCGAACTTGTTGGAGCAGTCCTGGGTGGCCGACGCGTACATCGACGTCGATCCCAAGCCGTCCATGAACCCTTGGGCGAACACCGGGTGCAGCACGGAGAAGCCGGCCGCCGTGCCGACGTACATCGCCACCGAGTCGGGCCCGTGCTCCGCCACGATCTGGCGCACCTGGGCGCCGATCTGGCCTTGGGCCTGTCCCCACGTCACCCGCTCCCAGTGGTCGCCCACCCGCCGCTCCGGGTACCGCAGGCGATCGGGGGACGCGTAGAACTGGTGCTGCTTGATGCCCTTGATGCAGGCGAACCCGCCTGTGGCGACGTGATCGTCGTCGGGGCGGATGCGAGTGATGCGACCATCGTCGACGGTGACCTCGAGGCCGCAGAGCGACTCGCAGATCCGGCAGAAGGTGTGGTGGGTCTCGGTCATGGGGAGCACGCGCCGAGGCGGCGGTCCCCCTCGAACGGCCCGAGCGTAGGCGACGGCGCGCGCCGATGGCCGGGTCGCGGCGGGCAAACCGCGGGACCGGCGAGGTCGACGACGAGCCGGCCCCGTGCGATCACTCGACGACGCGCAACGTGGCCGGGATGTCCATGTGCCGTAGCTGGCGCAGGATGAGCACAGGTGCCACTGACACGGCGACGACGCCGAGGAGCGCCGCAATCGCAAACGTCGCCGGCTCGATGGCCGTGACGAGCTCCAGGTCCGGGATGGTGGCGGCGAAGAGTCCCTGGACGAGCCACCACGTCAGCCCGACGCCGACGGCCACGCCGATCATCGTGGCCAGGAGCCCGATGATCGCGGACTCCGCCATGGCCAGACCCAACACCGTGCGCGTCGGCAGGCCGAAGGCGAACATCGTCGCGTGCTCGCGGGCGCGCTCGTCGGCGCTGATGCTGGACGAGTTGAAGGCGATGAGCACGGCCAGCAACAGCACCGCCCACACGACGATCTGGAGGATGCCGAGGAACTCGTCCATCGTGGTGCGGATCGCGGTGATGCTCTCCGACACGGGAGTGACCGAGCCCACGCCCCCGAGGGCGAAGAGGGCGCGCCGCAAGGTGGTCGGGTCGGTGCCCGGGGCGGGCTCGACGTCGACCTGGTTGATGACACCGGTCAGGTTCATCAGATCGGCGTGATCGATGTCGAGGTAGGCGCTGAACCGGAACGGGTTGGGGTGGATGGCGCCGACCGGGAGCTCACTCGTGAGCCAGCTGTAGCCGAGGCCGTCACGCTGGGGGTGGCGGAACTGCACGTGATCGCCCACCCCGACCCCGAGGTCGTCCGCCGCCTTGCGAGACAGGACGAGGGCGGGACCGGTCGACTCGAGCGAACCTTGGATCGCCGTCGGCTTCCACACGCCGTCGTGGAGGTCGACGACATCGAGCATGACGTCAAAGCGATCGCGGCGGTCGGTGCTGCCGGTCGAGTCGGCCAGCGGGTTCGTATCGCCGATGTCCACACCCATGCGGGCCACCGTGCCCCCGATGCGCAGGCCCTCGGAGAACCGGCCGACACCGGGCACGGACTCAATCGCAGCCAGGGTCGGCGAGCCGGCGAGGGTGAAGGTCTGCAGCGCGACCGTCATGCGCTGCGGGCTCGAGCTGAGGAACTCAGCTTCGCCGTTGTCGATCGTCTGGTAGATCGAGTCGAGCATCCCGAACACACCGACCAGCGTCGCCACGGTGGCGGCGATCCCGAGCGCCGTCAGCAGCGTTCGCCGGGGTCGACGCAGCACGTCACGGATCGGGAGCGTCGTGATGGTCGAGCCCGGCAGGTGCAAGCGCTGGGCCAGCGGGGCCAGCCCCCCACGGGCTGTCGTGCGCGGTCCGGTGCGTATCGCCTCGACGGGGGGCACCCCCACCGCTCGCACCACCGGCCAGATACTCGCCAGCAGCACCAGGCCCACGCCGAACGCGGTGGCGCGCAGGTAGGGAGCAACCTGGAACGGGCGCGACCACTCGGGCATCGGGAAGTAGGCCTCGGTGACGTTGCCCATCGCCTGCCCCACCACGAAGCCGACCACGACGCCGGCCACGGCTCCGATCAACGCGACTTCCAGCGCGAGCAGCACCGGACGAAGAGCCAGCCAGACTCGGGGGACCCCGAGCGACATGCCCACCCCGATCTCCCGTCGCTGGGCCTCCACGATGCGACCGGTCAGGTTGAACGCGGCGAACGCCGCGCCGGCAAGGATGAGGAACGCGAACACGGTGAAGAACTTCTGGTCGTTCGCGATGTCGTCGTAGAGCAGGCGATAGCCGCGCTCGTCCTGCAGCCTGCGCACCTCAGCTGCCGCGCCGGGGAGGCGCGCCGCGAGCGTCTGTGCGAGCTCGGCCCGGGCGGCATCAGGATCGACCTCTGGCGCGAGGCGGATCGATGCCTCGCTCACCTTCCCCGGGGTACCGGCCTCGGCCTGTGCCCGCTCGAGGGATGTGAAGAGCACCGCGAAGCCTCGGGCACCGAAGACCGATCCCGTCTCGGCCCCGGCGAGGAAGTACCGGGGCGACTGCCCGGTCCCGACCCACTGCACCTGCTCACTGCCCCCGAGTCGTAGCGTCCCGGTGGCCGGCAGGTGGCGCGCGTTCGCGAACCCCTCGTCGAGCACCACCACGTCCGCACCCGCGTCGGCGGGCGCGAGCCCGCGGCCGCCGGCGACCGACAGCGTGTCCACCGGCGGGACCGGTCGACGACCGACCTCGACACCGACCATCCGACCCGGCACGAGGATCGTCTCACCCTTGGTCGACGCGTCGACCTGCACGCTGACCGCCAGCGACGTGGTCATATCGGCGAACCACTCGGGATGCGGGGAGGCGGCCACGGCGGCCCGCAGTGCCGCCGCGTCGACGGTCGTGTTCTCGGCGAGGGCCACGAGGAGGTCATGGGCGTTGAGCGCCTGATAGGAGGCGTCGTAGCTGACCCGCCGCCACGCGGCTGAAGCCGACAGGCCGGCATACGTGCCCGTTCCGAGCGCGATGACGACGGCGATCGCCAGGATCTGGACCCAGCGCGCCTTCAGGTCACGCAACGACCAGCGCAACCAGAAGCCCGGCGGGGGCGCATGGCGACCGGTCCGCCGATCGACCTCGTCGCCGACCGACCCGGCGGCGGTCGTCACCACTCCAGCTCCGCCACGTCCCGCTGTCCGCCGGCCGGCTCGCCATCGGCCGCGATCTGTCCACCTCGTAGCTCGACCACCCGATCAGCAGCCCGTGAGATCTCGCGGTTGTGCGTGACGACGAGCACGGTCCGGCCGGCGCGGGCCTGCTCCATCAGCAGCTCGAGGATCGCGACACCGGTGTGGTAGTCGAGCTCGCCGGTCGGCTCGTCGGCCAGCACGACCGGGTTCCCGGTGGCCAGCGCCCGGGCGATCGCCACCCGCTGCTGCTCCCCGCCCGACATCATCGCCGGGAAGTGATCGACCCGATCTGCCAGTCCCACCCGGTCGAGCACCTCGCGCGCGATCCCGACCGAGTCGGGGCGACCGGCGACGTCCGCGCCGAAGCGCACGTTCTCGAGGGCGGTGAGGCCAGGGAACAGGTTGAAGCTCTGGAACACGAAGCTCACCGTCTCGCGCCGATAGCGGAACAGCTCGCTCCGCCCCGCCCGAGCGAGATCGTGGCCGGCGACGACCGCCCGGCCCGAGGTCGGCACGTCGAGCGCGCCGACCAGGTTCAACAACGTCGTCTTGCCGCTCCCACTGGGACCGAGCACGACGACGAACTCCCCCACGTCGACGGTCAGGTCGACATCCGCCAAGGCGTGCACCGTCCCGCCGCCGGTCTCGTAGCTACGACCGACGCCAGCCAGTTCGATCACGCTCATGCGTTGATCGTGGCGGTCCCCGTCAGGTATGGGCAGAGTCGAATGACCTGCATGTCAGCGCGAACCGGGGACGGGCTCCGTCGAGTTCAGCACAGGCGCGGGCCGAGGGCTTCGAGCGCGATCCGTGCTCCCGGGTGGGCGCGGAGCTCGCGGCCGAGCACCGCGGCGCGTTCGACCACCGATGGTTGGCGCGCCTGCTCGACCGCTGCCGTGAGGTCTGCCGCCGTGAGGTGGTTCGGATCCAGGACCACACCGACGCCCGCGGATTCGACCGCGGCCGCCCCCGCGAACTGGTCCGTCGACAGGGGGAGGACCACCATCGGGACGCCGGCGCGCAGCGACTCGGTCACGGTGTTGTTGCCGCCGTGGGTCACGGCCACGTCGACCTGATCGAGCAGGGCGACCTGCGGCAGCGAGGCGGCCACCATCGCCCCGTCCGGCAGCTCGCCGAGCGCCGCCCGGGGCGTGCTGCCGTGGGCCAACGCGAGGGCCCACGGCCCGGCTCGTGCCGCGGTCACAGCGGTGCGCAGGATGTCGTCACGGGCTCCCAGGAAGGACCCGAGCGACACGAGGACCCGGGCACCTCCCGCCGCCGAACCCGGTCGCACCGACGCACCGAGGGTCTCGGGCCGGGCCAACGACCCGAGGAACACCGCACCGTCCGGGGTGGGGCGGTCGGGCGGATGCAGCGCGGCCGGGTAGTTGTAGAGGGTCCGGGCGCCGGCACGGCTGAAAGCATCGCCGATCGCCGGGCGGTGCGGCGCCCGGCGGGCGAGCACCTCGTTGGCTGCCTCCGTGAACGAGGCCGCCACCGCCACGCACAGCTGACGCAGCGCCGCGAGCTCCGCATCCGACGGACGGATCGCGGTCGGCCAGACCGGCGGCAGCCCGTAGATCTCTCCGGGCGCAGGCAGCGCTGTGGGGTGGCCGAGCACGACCGATATCGCGGGCACGTCGAGCGCGTACAGGGCGAGGGTCGCGCCGAAGGCGACGTGGTCCACGACCACCGCGTCGGGCGCGACGGTGTCGACGATGCGGGCGATGTCATCGAGCACGCGGTCCGGTTCGAAGAGCAGGTCGTGACGCCGGGCCGCCGCCTGATAGGTGAGCGTGGCGACCGCGCCCTGCCGGGTCGCCATGAAGAACTCCTGCAGGTGATCGTCCTCCCCCCGCACCTGGTCCTCGACGCGGATCGTGCCCGGGTTGCTGCCGCGCCCGAGGCGCAGCGGCACCCAGGACAGGCCGGCGTCGAGCACGAGAGGGCGCACCGCCTCGCCGGTCGCGAACCAGACCTCGTGACCGTGAGCGCGGGCGGCGCGGGCGATCTCGATCAGGCCGAAGGCGTGGGATGCGTAGTCGGGGCAGACGACGAGCAGCTTCATCGGCGGGTGCTGACGAGCTCGGAGCTGTTCGTCGAGGGACCCGCCAGCGAGCCGTAGAGGTCACCGAGGCGGGCGGCCATCGTGGCCACCGACAGCTCCGCCCGCACGAAGGCCTGCGCGCGGCGCCGGCGCCGGGGGTCACCGGCCATCGCCGCGGCTTCGATGATGGCGCGCCGCACTGCGGGCACCGACCGGGTGTCGGTGACGACGCCCGTCGCGCCCTGCTCGATGTAGGTCGACGCGCCGCCGGCTCGGGGGGCCACGACGACGAGCCCGGCGCCGAGCGCCTCCACGATGGCGAGCCCGAACTCCTCCTTGTCGCTCGCCGCGACGTACACCCCGTCGGTGGCCGCGGCGTGGGCGAGCAGATCCGCCACACCCTCGGGCGGCACTTGCCCGGCGAGCACCAGGCCCCGGGTGTCCGCGCCGGCGACCATCGTGGCGTCGGCCATCAGCGCGCAGGTGGCGCGCTCGGTGGGGCTGGGTTCATCGAGGTCGCCGCCGACGATCACCAGGTTGAACCGCTCCCGCAGTCCGGGGCTGCCGGCCCACGCTTCGACGAGTCGGTGCGGGCCCTTCAGCGGGTGCAACCGGCCGACGGTCAGGAGCCAGGCCCGGCCGCGGCGGGCGGCGGGCAACGCATCGAGCACCCTCGCCACCGCCGGCGCGGGCCCGGTTGCGTGATGGCGCCGCTCGGCCGCCCGGTCGAGCGACCCGGTGTCGACCCCTTCTGGGATGACGGCCACCCGACCGGCGGGGTCGTCGACATCGATCCCGAGGAGCTCATGCAGGTCCGCGGCGAGCTGCGGACGAGGCAGCGCGACGAGCCGATCCGCTCGCCCGCCGTGAGCCTCGACCGTTCTTTGCATCGCCAAGCCGCTTGCGTCCGGTCCACGCCACAAAGAACCAGACGGACCGGCGAGGCGCTCGACCATCCGCGCGCGGAACCACAGGTGCTCGGTGGCGTCGGCGACCCCGAATCCGGCCCGGTCGAGCCGACCGCTGTCCTGGTGCGACGCGATCACCGCATGCGGGTCGGGGGCGACGGTGAACACGACCCGATGCCCGAAGCGGCGGGCGACGGTCGTGGCGGCGAGCGTGCCCACGTCGGCCATGCGCAGGTGCCACACGACCGGGCCCGACAACGTGTACGCGAGGCACGTGAGCTCCCGCTCGATCGCGATGCGGTGGATCCAGGCCTCGGCCAGCGCGACGTCGACGGGTGCGCCGTAGCGGACGCGCGCCAGGCGGTGCCCCGGTGCCAGGATCTCGGTTCCGTCCTCCCAGGTGACGGCGCCGCCGTCGGAGGCCGACCGGTCCCGCACGGGGTTGGCCCGGGTGACGGTGATGACCTCGCGCACCGCGGGGTGCCGGGCCAGATCCGTGCCGAGCGAACGGAGCAGGCTGGCGATGCCGCCGGCGTCGCCGGCGCCGAGGCGGGAGCCGGTGGCATCGAGACGGGCGTGCAGGAACGGCTGGATCACGGTGACCGGCCCGGCGAGCGGGGGCGGTCCGTCCAGCGGTCGGGCGGCCCGCACACCGGCCTCGCGGGTGTCGAGCAGGCGACCCACGGGACCGTCGGAGTGGGCGAGGACGTCGAGGCCGAGCTCGTCCCGGGCGAGAACGCTGATCCGGTGCCGGAGCCGATCTGCGATGGGCCCACCCGCCCAGGGCGACCACTGCGCAAGGGTCCGCTGGGCCAGCATCGCCTCGAACCCGCCCTCGACCACGAGCTGGATGAGGTCGTCGACGACGCCGAGATCGGGTGTGCGCCCCCCGAGGACCCAGGCGGCATGACCGGCGATCGACCGGTCAGCCTCGCGCACCAGGCGAATCAGGACGGTGTCGCTGCGGTCGTCGGCCACCCGCCCGATGGCGTGGATCGCCGCGAGAGTGGTGAGCGCGTCGTCCCGCTCGAGGCTGTCGGACAGGGTCTGTTCGAGCAGGAGGGCACAGCCCGCGGGGTCGTCGCTCATGGCCGCCGCGTCACCCAAGCCATCGCCGAGGCGCAACGCCCGAGTGATCGAAGGCGTGGCCTCCAGGGCCTCCAACAGTGCGGGCACGGTGGAGCGGTCAGGGCGGGTCGCGGAGGGCACGCAAACTACCAACCCCGTTCCGACCGAACTATTCCTATTTAGTGCTAAAGCTGCTCCCTGCGCCCCGTCCCCTCATACGGCAGCGTCAACCGGCCCCCGATCGCCGTGTTGCTCGCACCGTAGAGCCCGATCCGATTCGCATCCGAGGGTGGCGAGCCGCTGGATCTCAGCTCAGTGCCGCCGGGCCCGTGCCCGCCGTTGCGCACGGTTGGGCTGCGACGTGTGCACATCGACGGAGTCCAGATCAGCCCGCGGGTCGGCCAGCCGGGGGATGACGTGGCGGTGATGCGTGCAATAGGCGTGGTCGGGCAGCAGCACCTGGAGCACCGACAGGTTCGAGAACGGCGGGCCCAGCCAACCTTCGTAGTTCACCGCTTCGGCGATCAGACCGGCCGTGATGTGATCGTCGTGGACGTCGCCGATCCCGACGATGCCGTGGGCGGTCACAACTTCGTCACCTACCGCGATGCGACCGCCACGGACCACGCGTGTGCTCAGCTCAGCCAGCACATCGGGACCGACCGGTGAGGACGCGCCGACGACCACCAGTTCCGGATGGTCGAAGCTCCGACCCAGTCCGATCGTGTACATCCAGCTGTGTTCGGGAGGACTCCCGCTCACGCTCATAAGGGTCCACCCGTGTCGCAGCACACCGGAGTGGAGGTGGGTGAGGACGTCTTGTCGGCTCGCGCCGTCGCACATCATGCACATGCCGCCATCGTGCCGAGGGGGTATGACACGGAAGCTCGTGGTGAGGCGCCACAGCTCGCTCCGGGAAGGGTCAGACGCTCGTCCACGAACTGGCGCCCGACAACAGGGCAGCGAATCAGTGCTGCACAAACGAGTGGATCGGCGATGCGGCGTGGGGGGGGGCGACACCAGGAAGTGGCACGACGTCGCTGTTGGTGACGTTCTCGGACACGCCAACGCTGCCCAGAGATGCCTCCGCGTAACAGTCACCTCCCCGGGCGCGTCGACGCCAACCGCCGAGAGCGGTTGGCGTCGGTCGCTGCTGACGAGTCGATCCGTGGTGAGGCGCCACGGCCCGATCACGGAAGGGTCAGATCGCCCAGCAGTTGTAGTCGATGGCCCGGTGGGCCAGCGCGTCCTGGATGCCGCTGTAGACCGCGCCGTCGAGGGCGATCGAGATGTGGCCGATGACCCGGGCCCAGCACTGGCCCCGCACGTTGGTGTTGACGTTGTTGCCGTCGTTGTGCAGGTAGCCGTTGGTGTAGGGGATGATGATCTCGTCCATCGACGTCACGATGTTCGTGTACGACACGTTGCCGATCGTGTCGTCGCCGGCGTTGAGGTCGTTGAGGAAGGACGAGCCGATCGCCATCTGCTGGCACCCGATGATGCCGAGGCAGTTGCCCACGCCGAGGAGCTTGGCGAGGTTCGCCAACGTCGTGCCGTACATGACGCCGCCGAGGCTGACAAGGCTGTCGACCTCGTTCGCGCCGCCCAGGTACTTGATGTAGTACCGCGAGATCATGGCGCCCTGGGAGTGCGCCACGAGGTCGACGTGGGCGGCACCGGTCTGGGCCCGCACGTTGTCAGCGAACGTGTTGAGCGCCGCAGCCGCGTTGCGGGCATCACCCAGGCCCGACTGCGGGAGGCCGAAGATGAAGGCCTGGTACCCGTCGGCACGGAGCCGTGCCGCGAGCGGCGCGTAGTAGACGCTGGCGATCCCCTCGCCGGCGAAGGTGCCGGCCACGATGATCACCGGGTCCTTCGTGGCCGCTTGGGCGGGTGCGGTGCCGGCGGCGACCCCCAGGCCCGTGACCGAGATCAAGACCACCGTCGCGATGGACGCGAGGCGCGAACGAACCTTCATGTGCTTCCCCCTGTGTCGGTCCGCCGAGCCGCCCGGCGTGACAAAAGTCACCATATGGGTCGAACGACCCAAAGTCAAGAGATTGAGTGAGTGCTTACTCAATGAACTCCCCCGCTTCAGCCGCCCCGGAGGCGCCAGGTAATCTGAGCCGACCCGCTTCCGGAGGACCCCTTGGCCATGGCCACCCGTGCACCCGCCGCCCGTCCGGGCGCCCCCACCGACACCGAGTCCGAGACCGCCCGCGCGGTCGTGAAGGTCACCCGCGCGGAGCAGCGCGTGGCCACGCGCTCACGACTCATCGACGCGACCTTCAGCCTGCTCGTCGAGCGCGGCTACGCCAACACCAGCACCGCGCTCGTCGCCGAGCGGGCTGGCGTCAGCCACGGGGCGCTGTTCAACCACTTCGGGTCCCGCGAGGAGCTGATGGTCGCGTGCATCGAGGAGGTGTTCCCCCGGTTCATGGCCGAGGGCAGCGAGCGCCTGCTCGCAGTGGCCACCCTGGACCGACGTCCGCTCGATCGGGTGGTCGACCTGCTCTGGGAGCAGTTCTGCGGCGCCACGATGATGGCGATGCGCGAGCTGATGATGGCCGCCCGCACGAACGACGTCATGAGCGCCGCGCTCACCGAGCTCGACGGCATCATCAACCCGGCCAACGTCGAGCTCGCCGGCCTCCTCGTGCCCGAGATGGCCGGCCATCCCCAGCTGCCCGCCCTCGTCGGTCTCACCCTCGCGGCGGTCGACGGCGCGGCGTTCGCCAGCCAGGCCTTCCGCAACCCCGATCGCCACGCCGCCTCGAAGGTCGCGCTCGTCCAGGCCCTCGAGCTCCTCGTGGCCGACGCGCTCGTAGACTCGATCGACCCACCCCCACCGTCGCCCGCCCCCTCGCCCTCTCCCCCTTCCCCCAGAGCAACGAGACGTTCGAGGAGCACCTCATGAGCATCATCCCCGCCGCGCTGATCGGTGCGGTCAGCTGGTCCGCCGCGGAGTACGGGTTGCATCGGTTCGTCATGCACGAGAAGCGCGGACCCAAGCTCGCCTCGACCGAGCACCTGCTCCACCACGCCGACGTCACCTACTTCTCGCCGACGTCGAAGAAGGCGTTGTCCGCCGCGGCCACCGCGGCGGTGGCGTTCCCGGCGGCGTGGGGGCTCGTGGGACGCCGCGACGCCACGGCGTACACGGCCGGGATGATCACGGCCTACGTCGGCTACGAGGTCGCCCATCGGCGCTTGCACACCCACGGCCCGAAGTCCGCGTATGGACGGTGGATGCGGCGCAGCCACCTCCATCACCACTTCGGTGCCCCCCGCCGCAACGCCGGCGTGACCAGTCCGGTCTGGGATCATGTCTTTCGCACCTACGACGAACCCGGTGTGGTGACGGTGCCCCTCCGCATGGCGCCCGTGTGGCTCGTCGACGAGCACGGCGCGGTCCGGCCCGAGTTCCAGCAGGACTACCGCGTCAAGGGCCGGGCCACGACCACGGCGCTCGACACCGAGCGCGACCGCATCGATGCCTTCGCCAACCGCACGCCGGTGGCGGACCCCGATGCCAACGCAGATGCCGATGCCGATGCCGATGCCGACAAGGCCAACGACGGCGATCGCACGTCCGTCTGATCCCACGCGCGACAGCGATCGGCGCTCTGGGTGACCGACCCCGCCTAGGCTCAGAGATCGTGAGCTTCGAGGTACGGGCCGATGCCTACGACCGGTTCATGGGTCGGTACTCCGAGCCCCTGGCGCCGGTCTTCGCGACCTTCGCCGGGATCGCCGCCGGCCATCACGTGCTCGATGTGGGCTGCGGGCCGGGTGCGCTGACGACCGAGCTGATCGCCCGCGTCGGGCCCCGGGCGGTGACGGCGGTCGATCCATCGGCGCCGTTCGTGGCGGCGGCCCGGGACCGCCATCCCACCGTGGACGTGCGGCAGGCGAGCGCAGAGGACCTCCCCTTCGATGACGCCACGTTCGACGCCGCGCTGGCCCAGCTCGTCGTGCACTTCATGGACGCGCCGGTCGCGGGCATCCGCGAGATGGCCCGCGTCGTGCGACCGGGTGGCGTGGTCGCCGCGTGCGTCTGGGACTACGAGCAGGGCGGCAGTCCGCTCGGCCTCTTCTGGGAGGCCGCGCAGTCGCTGGAACCCAGCCTCGAGGGCGAGTCCGGGCGCCCCGGCACGGGCGAGGGGCAACTCGGCGAGCTCTTCGCCGACGCGGGGGTGCGCTCGATCGCCGCCGAGGCCCTGACGATCTCGGTCGAGCACGCGACCTTCGAGGAGTGGTGGGAGCCGTTCACGCTCGGCGTCGGCCCGTCCGGCACCTACGT
Source organism: Acidimicrobiales bacterium (assembly GCA_038324235.1). Taxonomy (GTDB): domain Bacteria; phylum Actinomycetota; class Acidimicrobiia; order Acidimicrobiales; family Acidimicrobilacustridaceae; genus JBBQHT01. The sequence goes on along the minus strand of JBBQHT010000014.1, from coordinate 9,606 downwards.
GGCGAGCCTCGCAGCCGCGGATCGGGACAGCCTGCGCGCACGATGCCGCGAGCTCCTCCCGCCCGCGCCGTTCACCGTCACCGCGCGCGCGTGGGCGGCCCGAGGCCACGCCTGACCGCCGTCGCGGACGAGCCCATCGCGCCGTACGCTCGATGTCGTGCCGGACGAGCTCGACACCATCATCTGCGAGGACGCCGCGGCGTGGAACGACTGGCTCGCGGCGCACCACGAGGTGACCCAAGGGGTGTGGCTGCAGATCGCCAAGCAGGGCCGCGGCGTCGCGTCGTTGACCAATGACGAGGCGGTCGACGTGGGCCTGTGCTGGGGCTGGATCTCGGGGCACCGCAAGGGCCTCGACGAGACCTGGTTCCTGCAGCGCTACACACCCCGTCGCCCGCGCAGCAACTGGTCCGCGGTCAACGTCGCCAAGGTCGAGGCGTTGCTCGCTGCGGGGCGCATGCGCCCACCGGGTCTGGCCGAGGTGGACGCCGCGAAGGCCGACGGGCGCTGGGCCCAGGCCACCGGGCACTGACGCTCCCGGCCCAGCGCCGGCGCCGGCGCCGCGGCGTGCACCATCCTCGTGACCGTGGCCGCCACCGACATCGTGGTCGGGGCGTTCGGCGCGATTCGCTCAGGGCGGTGAGCTACACCCGGCTCACGATCAGCTTGGTCGCGGGCGCGAGCCAGGCCTCGTCGGCCTGGTCCCAGGGCACGATCCGATGGGGGACATCGAGCGGGTCGAAGCGGCCCGACGCCACGAGGTCGAGCACGGTCGGGAGGAACCGCCGGGAATCAGCTCGCGAGACGTGCAGGGTGACACCGCGGGTGTACATCTCGAGCAGCGGCACCGGCGTCGTGGGATCGAAGTGGATGCTCACCGCGGTGCACAGGCCATAGGCCTGGGTGGACCGCAGGCTCGTCGTCAGCCCCGCCGCGTCACCGGTGTTGTCGACGACGATCGCGGCCCGCTCGACGTGGTGGGGCCACGGGCCGTCGAGGAGCTCGGCCTCTGCGCCCAGTCGGCCCGCGGCGTCGACCCGCTCCGGATCGGTGTCGACGTAGCGGACCCGTCCAGCACCGAGCGCGGCGGCGAGCGCGACGGCGTACAACCCGATCGACGCCGCGGTTCCTCCCAGCACCAGCACGTCGGAGCCCGGCCGTTCGGCCAGCGCCGGCCCGACGGCGCGGTACGCGTCGACCACGTTGTCGGCCAGCGTGCACAGCGCCGTCGCGTCGATGCCGGCCGGCGCGCCGAGCAGCAGGTGATCCGCCGCGGGGACCACCAGCACGTCGGCCACCGCGCCGCCATGGCCGCCTCCGGAAGCACCGAAGCCGAAGGCCGCTCCGGCGCGAGCGCGGTAGGGCTCGCATGCGGCGAAGTGCCCTCGTCCGCACGCGGCACACGCACCGCACGACACCTGGAACGGCACGACCACCCGATCACCGACGTGGTGCCGACGGACCGCCGACCCGACCGCGAGCACCTCGGCCACGACCTCGTGACCCACCGGGAACGGACCGGGGAAGATGCCGAACGCGGCCATCGACGCGTCGAGGTCGCAGCGGGCCACGGCCAGCGGGCGCACGAGCGCCGCCGCGGCGTCGGGCAGGTCCGGGTCCGGCACCTCCTGCCACTCGACGATGCCGGGCTCGACGTACACGAGGTGGCGCACGTCAACTCCCCCGCAGCGCGTCGAACTCGGCGCGACCAAGGGCGAAGCCGCTGACGCCCCAGCCACCTTCGGCGGCCTCGGTGAGCAGCACCCACGTCCGACCGGCCTGGGTCGGATCCTCGGCCACGGCCGTGACGATGGCCGTGGCCTCCTCCACCAGACGGAGCTGGCCGGCCCGGTCGAGCGCCCCCGGCGGGGTCAGGACCTGCACCCGCACCGTCCGGGCGGCGTCCGTACCGGCGGTGTGCACCGACGCGGCCGGCAGCCGGTGGATGTACGCCGCGGTGTTCTCCAGGTACGGGTCCGCCGCCGGGGCGCCCTCGGCCCGCAACAGCGCCGCGGTGAGCTCCTCGGCCAGGTGGCGGTCGGACCCCACCGGGAACAGGTCGGCGGGAGCGTAGACATCGATGACGGGCACGGTGACCTCCAGGCAGCAGAGACTATGATGTTCGTCATAGTGACTATGATGACCGACATAGTCAAGGGGGAACGTGACCCGGGAGGTGCACGATGGCGGCCGACGTGCGGGCCAAGATGATCAGGGGCGCGGCCCAGGCGCTGTCCGAGCGCGGGCTGGACGGCACCTCGTTCAGCGAGGTGCTCGAGCGCACCGGCGCGCCCCGCGGGTCGGTGTACCACCACTTCCCCGGGGGCAAGGACGAGCTGGTGACCGAGGCCGTCCGCTACGTCGGCGCGCTCGTGGTGACCGCCCTCGACGCGCATCCCGACGCCGATCCCGTCGCGGTGACCCAGGCGTTCACGGGGCTCTGGCGCCAGGTCCTGGTCCGGTCGGACCTCCACGCCGGCTGTGCCGTCGCCGCGGTCACGGTCGCGGCCGGCGGCGACCAGCAGGCGCTGCTCGAGGTGACCGCCGCGGTCTTCCGCGAGTGGCAGGACGGCCTGACGGCGTCGTACGGGCGCGCCGGGTTGGACGACGCGCGCGCCGCGGCGCTGGCGGTGACGGTGCTGGCCGCGATGGAAGGTGCGTTGGTGCTCAGTCGTGCCACCCGCGACCTCGCCGCCTTCGACGCAGTCGCCGATCAGCTGGCCGACCTGGCGGCCCGCTGAGCGATCAGGTCAACCCCATCGTGGCGGGACGTCTCCGGGCTGGGTCGCCGTGTCGAGACTGGCGTCCCGTGATGTCGGCTGACGTTCAGATGCCGGGGAATTAGGGTCGCGGCGTGCGGGCGGAACAGCGACGTGATCAGTTGGCCGCCATTCTTCACGTGCTCGCAGATTGTGCGGACGGTGGTCCGGCGGTCGATTGGAACATCGCAGACGACCCGTCGGTCTTCTCTTGGCTGGGCGCGTTCCCCCGCATGCACGTGCTGCCGCCTCCGCCATGGGGCTCGGCGGAGGCCGGGCGGGTTCGCATACCACCGGTGGCCCCTCCGGCCGCGACCGTGTTGTGGGACGACGATGAACTGCGTCGACTGGCATCTCTCGATGCGTTGCACCGCCACGAGCGGGTGGTGCGCGAGGGTTGGTTGTTTCTGTGCGGTCCCGCCACCATGGACGATCGTGTGGTGCGGATCTGCATCCCGCTCTTGAGCAGACCGGTCCGCTTGACGTGGACTGTCGACCGGTTCGTCCTCAGCCCTGCCGGCGATCTCGAGCTGACACCGGCCGTACCGCGCGGTGCGTTGTCAGCCCGGCTCGAAGAACACATCCCGCTCGAGGACGAGGCCTTGCGCCGTTGGTGCGGCTCGGTGCTCGACGCGATGGGTGTGCACGCGAACGACGTCGTCGATCCGGCGACGAACCCCACGTCTGCCGACGTGGATCATCTGGTGATCTCACCAGGTTGCGCCCTCTACCTCGACCGGTCGGTGGCGGGTCTCGACCTCGGGCCGACGTTGCGCACGTGGGCGGCGGTGGACGGCATCGAAGACACCGCGTTGGCGTCGCTGTACTCGCTCGGGCCGGCGGCGCGGTTGCGGCCCGCGGCGAACAAGATCTGGTCACCGTTTCCGCTCACTCCGCGCCAGCAGGACGCGGTGCTGGCGGCCCGATCGGGTCCGATCACGGTTGTTCGGGGTTCGCCGGGTACCGGGAAGAGCCACACGGTGGTCGCCGCGGCCGTCGACGCGGTGGATCAGCGCCTCACGGTGCTGGTCGCGACGGGGTCGGACCACGCGACCGAGGTTCTCGCCGAACTGCTCAACCGTCGCCCCGGTCCCACGCCAGTCCTCTTCGGCAACGCCGAGCAACGAGATCGCCTTGCCGCGCAACTGACGTCCCATGTCGCCCGCGGAGAAACGATCACGCACATCACCGCCAGCGCTCGGAGTGCGAGCGAGGCGGCTCGCCGCGATGAGCGACTCGAGGAGCACATCGCGGCGTTGCTGCGCCACGAACACCTCGCGGCGGGGTGGCCTTCTGCTGATGAGGACCTCGCTCTGTCTGCCGAGCTGGCACCGGGTCTGCTCGACCCCGACATCGATATCGACGAGTTGGCCCGGTTGGACCACGCGGTGCGGTCGGCCCCGTTTCGACGCTCAGGACCTGACGTCCGCGACGCGATCGGCGCGCTTCGTGCCTTGGCGGGAGCCGCCGACACCGTCCCGATCCCGACGCTGAGCCGGCTGGTGTTCGCGGCCCAGTCACGTCGCGCCAAAGCAACCCTCGAGTCCGAAGGGGGCACGAGCATCGGTTCGTTGTGGGATGACCTGACTCGCGCCGATACCGAGCTTGCGCTCGCCGTTGGCGGGCTCATCTCGGACAAGGCCCGGTACGAGGAGTTCCGCTCGGCCGGCGGTCGCCAGGGCGTGGCGTCGCTGGCGAGCGTCCTGCGGGGACCGCGCGGCGCTCGGCGCCGTCACCTGCGCAACCTCGATGCCACCGACCTGTTGCAAGCCCTGCCGCTCTGGGTGGGAACGCTGCGGGACATCGATGACCTGCTCCCCGCCCAGCCCGGGCTGTTCGACCTCGTCATCCTTGACGAAGCCGCCCAGATCACCCAGAGCCAAGCGGCCTCGACCCTCTTGCGAGGACGTCGAGCCCTCGTCGTCGGTGACCCCGGCCAACTCGTCGTCGACGCCGACGGCACCGTTGGAAGCGTCGACCTCATCGACGCGCTCTCCGCCGCCGGTCAACCTCCACCAGCCCGACACATCGACATCGCCCGTGATTCGGTGTTCGACCTGGCCGCTGCCGAGTCCCCCACGATCGTGCTGGACGAGCACTTCCGATCACCACCTCATCTCATCGGATTCTCCCTCGAAGAGATCGGCACCACGCCGATGTTCCTCGCCACGCGCCACCCCCGCAACGAATGTCAGGACAACATCGATGTCATCCGCGTCGGCGGCACCCTCGACGGCGACGGCGTCAACACCGCCGAAGTCGATGCGTTGCGGGACCTTGTCGCCGACATGGCCGCCCACGGCGCCACCTCGATCGGGGTGATCGCACCGCTCGCCGCGCAAGCCAACGCGCTCGAAGCCATGCTCCTCCAGCAGTTCCCGCCGCAGACCGTCCGAGCCATGGGCCTGCGCGTCGGAACCGTCGAGGACCTGCAAGGCGCTGAACGCGACGTGATCATCGCATCGCTCGGGATCACCGACCACGACGACGCCACACGCGTGGCGATCGTCGAGGAACCCCACCGCTTCAACGTGATGATCACCCGCGCTCGCACGAAGATGATCGTCATCACCTCACTCACTCCGGGCCCCGATGGGCTCGCCCGCCGCTACCTCGCCTACGCCGACAAAGGCCTGCCCCCCACGCCGTCGACAGAGCCGTCTGACCCCTGGACGCGGGCCCTGCGCGACGAGCTCAACCGCCTCGGGCTAGCGACCCGCACCAACTACCCAGCTGGCCGGTGGACGATCGACCTCGTCCTCGGCGACGGCGAAAGCGCGACCGCGGTCGAGACGATCACGCACCCCGAAGGCCCGGCCGCCCACATCGAACGACATCGCCAACTCGTGCGCATGGGCTGGCACGTCATCGACGCGTTTCCGACGAGGTGGGAGTTCGACCCGATCCGCGCGGCCATCGCGCTCGTCACCGACCTCGCCATCGAAACGGCACGCTGACGCCCGCTGCGCCGAGATGGCGCAGGGGCCGGCGATCCTTCGCACGCGGGTCGCGCAGGTGGATCTGGTGATCGAGGTGACCCGCACGCCTTCGCCGTCTGCGGGAGCCCTCCAGCTCGGCATCGACCTTGTCGAGGTCGGCGGCTCAGCTCCTGGCGCGTCGACCCGCCACGGCGAGGAACACGGTGTAGGCGACGCCGTCGCGCACCATCTCGTGGCAGTCCTGGAACGAGACCTCGCCGAACCCGGCGGCGGCGAGCTGGTCGGCCAGGTCAGGGCGTCGGAACCCGTGGTGGCCGGCGAAGCTCTCGCCGTGGAAGGACCCGTCCTCGTGGTCGAGATCGACGATGCACAGGTGACCACCGGGCGCGAGCAGCGCGGCGAAGCTCGCCAGCACCCGTGCCAGGTCGGCGATGTGATGTAGGACCATCACCGTGACGATCAGATCGAACTGCTCCCGGGGAGGCGCGTCGGTCGCCAGGTCGAGCGCCCAGATCCGGGCGCCGGTCAACGTTCCGGCATCGACCTTCGCCTGCATCACGGCGCGCATGCCCTGCGAGGTGTCAGCCAGCGTGACCGGCCCCACGTGCTCCCGCAGCGCCAGGGTGACCAGACCGGTGCCCGAGCCGTACTCGAGCAGGCGGGTGGTCGGACCGAGCGCCACGGTTGCGACGATCGCGTCGGCCACGACCGTGGCACGCTCGACCTTGGCCGGGTCCTCGTCCCAGGTGGCCGCCCGCTCGTCGAAGAACGCAGGGCCGTTCTGTCCGGCGCCATGCTCGTGCTCGTGCGAGTCGTTGAGATCCATGCGGTAGGACGCTACCGGCGTTCAACCCGCCGCCAATCGAGACGCCACAACGAGCGCCATGACGCCGGGGTCTACGAGATCGGTCATTCGACACATCGCGCACCGCATCCCCGTGGACTGCCGCCACCGACGCGGCAGTTGTCCGCAGTTCGTTGGGTCTGGCGCCCACCGGTGATGCCCTCGAGCGACTGGTGATGGTGGGCGATTCTCTCTGGCTACCACGAGAGGCGGGAGTGCCCAAGAAGGCCACCTCGTCTCGTTCGGCGGCGGTTGCCGCAGTGCCCGGCGCGAGATGAGAGCGACCCTGATCGGCCCCTATGCCCGGGGGATCCGCGTGGGATGGGCGGTGCTATGGGACGCGCGGATCGGGGTGATTGGGCTGACTCGTGACGACTCGCTCGAGCACCTTCACGAGCGGTCCAAGGTCGCCGGACATGCTCGCCTCGGCGGCGCGGTCGTTCTCGACCGGTGTGATCGCCGACCACCTGACGATCCAGCCGGCGTCGGTTGCGAGCTGACCGAAGAAGGCCCGCTGCGTTCGTCCGTTCCCTTCCCGAAACGGGTGAGCGGCGTTGACCTCGGCGAGGTAGTGGGCGAGTCGCCGGATGAAGTCGTGCCGATCCAACTCTTGCAAGTGGCCTTCGTCCGCCAGCTCCAGGAACACGAGGTCGAGGTAGCGCTCGATGTGGCGCCAGTGTCCGAAGCTGACCGAACGAGCGATGTTGACAGTGCGAAGGTCGCCCGCCCAGTCGTAGAGATCGCCGAACAGGCACCGGTGAAACGCCCGGAAGTGATCCAGGTCGTACCCGCCCTCGAGCCGGCGGCGGAGCAACCGGTAGACGCGGGCCGTGACCACATCGGCCTCGGCGCGGGCCAACGCGTCGGTCTCGGTGATCCCGAGCCGGTTGCGCAGGACCCGGGCTGCGGGATCGAGATACGGGTCCTCGGCCAACAGGACGCGGTCAGTGGCGGTGACGGGCCAATGCCCGTTCGGCGAGCTCGTCGGGGTCTAGGCGGCCCTCATCGGCCGCGAGTGCGTCTTCGACGAACGCCGCGCTGGGCTCGAGACCCTCGAGCCGCGAGGACGCGACAGCTTCTTCGGTCGGTGACACCCCGGTCACGTCTGCAGCGGTAGGACGAGCGGGCACATGGCCAGCCTACTCGTTCGAAACTCCGGCTCCCGGCCCCGATCCCCGTCTTTGTCCGCGCGCCCGCGCCGTTGCTGATCGGCGGATGTGAACACGATTGACGGCTGCGTTCCGGTCGCTGGCCAGTCGTTCGCGCTTCCGTCGAGTGCGCACTGAAGGCGGGCTTCGACTCTGATGACCGACCATTCAGCTCGGTGGGTCCTCGGCATGTGCCGGCCACTGCCAGCCCGCGCGCCGCCCGACGAAGTCGTGAAAGGGATCGCCCTCGTAGCCTTCGTCGAACGGGGAAACCTCGGCTTCGTAGAGCACAACGAGCGAGTCGTGGATCCCGGCGGAGTACGCGTCGCTGAGCATGTCCATGAGAACGTCTCGCTCGCCTTCGCTGAGGCGTTTCACCAGCTCGGCGCGACTTCCGTCATCGGGAAGGAAGGTCAGGTTCGGAGCGCGAACCCGACCTGCGCCTGTAGATCCACTTCCGTAGTTGCTCGCTCTTCGCACGAGTTCGTCGATCACAGCTCGATAGATGGGCGGTCGAGTTGGATAGTCCACACCCCACTGTCGCACGCTCTCGGCGGCGAGGACGCACCACCGTCGAGCAGCGGCGTGTCCCAGATCGACGACCCAGCGCGTCCCTGATCAGCAGCCTTGCGAGCGGGCAGTTCGCCGGGTCGATGACGCGACTCAAGCCGGGTCATCGCGGACGCTCACGGCGCCGCTCGACCCCAGAATGATTGTTCGGCGACGGACGTGAGGAAGTCCGCAAGCGAACTGCCAGCGAGCAATGCAGTGTCGTAGTCGCGTCCGATGAAGGGAACGACGACGTAAACCGGCGGATCGGTCCGGTAGTCGAGCGCGTAGGCCTCGCCGCCGCCGTTGGTGCCGATCAAGACGAAGCCGGGCGTATACCCGGGGAACTCGTAACCTTCGTTGTTCTCAGCCAATTCGGCGACCGGGTAGAAGATGACGATGCCGCCCGCGTCCTCGTCTTCGGCATCATCCCCTACCGAACCATTGAGTGCGCTGTGGCGCTGGTACAGCTCGACGAGGTCGGCGGGAAAGGTGACTCCGAGGAGACGCTCAGCGGCGGTGATACTTGCACGATCTCCAGGCTCGGCCTTGAACTCGATCTCGTTGAGGTAGCGCTCGACCGTGGGATCCACCACTCGATCGTAAGTTGCGTCGCAGCAACGTCGCTACCCGCAACCCGGAACACTCGACCCACATCGCGCGCTGTCGTGAACTCGAGGCATCCCAGGCCGCTGAATCGAGTGGCGCGTCCGGGTACGGGTCCCATACGCGCCTGGGTCGCGACAGTCCCCGATTGTTCCGTGGCAGCGGGCATAACGTCGGCCGTCCACCGCGTCAGAACGCCGGTTCCACGCCCCGCACACACGGCCGGTGAATGTCATTGCTCGCCACGGACAGCGGCCGCCGTTGCTAGAGGTCTGTTGGCCGTCAGCCAGCAGTTCGCTCTGGCCGCCGACAACTGGCGCGACCCACGCGTGGCCGGCATCGCGCCAGCCCATTCTGATCCACACCCAGCAGATGGCTCGCTGGGTAGCCTTCGACGTGACTCCGCCTCGGCGACTGACGGCGTCGCCGCGCCACTGCCATCGCCATGCCGAGGTGACCATCGGTCCGAACAGGCCCGGTACGCCGTCCACTCAACCGCGCTTCGCGGGGCAAGGGGCCGGTTCCAGGATGGAGACCAAGCCCATCGGGATGGAGTGACTCAGATAGGCACAGGTCCCGGGCGCTGCGGCGATGACCGCGTTCTTGTCCATCTGTGGCAGGCACTCGACTTGGGCACGCGAACCGTCCGCAAGCACCTCACGGCTGCAGACCTGGTTCAGGTCTGCCATTTCGATTTCGACCAGAGGTGCGTCGCACGTTGGCATCGTGGTTGAAGGGTCGATGATGACATCACTCCCGCA
>JBBQHT010000013.1:0-36930 GCA_038324235.1 Acidimicrobiales bacterium | reverse complement strand
GACGTGCTCGAGGCCCTCGAGCATGGCGATGGAACTGGCGTCGTACGAGTCAGTCGTGGTTGCCAAAACGCGGCTCTTCCTGCTGGAGGTGGACGATCAGAGGGATCCGCTCGGGATCGAGGTGGATCACGGCTCGCTGCGGCACAAAAAATGCTGGTCAGAGGCCTGAACCACAATGCTGACAGTCTACCAGCCGACAGTGACATCGAAGGGCATCTGCGGGGTAGGAACCGGCCGAGTCGCGCCCGGATTCCGGGGCGATTTTGCACGGTCGCGGGCCCCGGGGCCCGCCCCCCGCGACGACCCGTGCTCAGCGACCGGGTGCCCGTACCCGGATCTGGATCGACACGACCTCGTCCGGCCCGAACTCGGCCGCGATCCGGGCGACCAGGTCGGCCTCCATGAAGCGCAGCTGGGTCGCCCACGCGGGGTCATCCACGCCGATGAGGAGCACGCCGTCGCGCAGCGAGATCGGGTGAGCGCGCGACGCGAGGTTCTCCCCCACCAACTCGGGCCAGCGATCGAACACCGACCGGACCGTCGCCAGCTTCGGGGTCCCCAGGTGGCGCATCACCCGGTCGAGCGCCGCACCGACCGTGGCGGGGCCCTTGTCGACTGACCCCGGCAACGGCTCCCATGGCATGGCACCGTTGTACACCTCGACAGACCTGGTCTCGTGCTCAGCCCGGGCGGATGACGCCGTCGTGGATGTGGAGCACCTGTTGCGGCGCGGCGCCGGGCGGCAAGCCTGCCGCCGACGTCAGCACCGCCTGGCCCGCGGGCAGGTGCGCCAGGAGCGCGCCGCTGCGTTCGGGGTCCAGTTCGGAAAAGACGTCGTCGAGCAACAAGATGGGCGGGCTCTCCACGGCCTCGGCGACGACCTCGTGCGACGCGAGGCGCATCGCCCACGCGAGCGATCGTTGCTCGCCCTGCGACGCGTGAGTGCGCGCCGGGAGGCCGCCGATGCGCAGCTCGAGCTCGTCGCGGTGGGGACCGACGGTGGAGACACCCCGGCGCAGGTCATCCCGGCGCACCTCCACCAGCGCCACACCCAGGCCGGTGGCAGTCCAGGGCGCGACGTAGGACGCGGTGATCTCGGCCTCGCGCTGGGCCACGCGGTCATAGGCGGTTCGCAAGCGAGGCTCGAGATCGGCGACGAGCGCCTGGCGAGCGGCGGCGAGGGCCTCCCCCGCCGTGACCAGCTTGGCGTCCCACACATCGAGCGTGGCTTCCACCTCGGGGCTCAGCCGACCGCCCGACTGCTTCAACAGCGCGTTGCGCTGGCGGAGGATCTTGTCCACGTCGGTGCGCAGCACATCGTTCTTCGGGCGCTGGGCCACGAGCGTGTCGTCGAGGTACACCCGGCGTTCGCCCGGCCCGCCCTTGACCAACGCCAGGTCGTCGGGCGAGAACACCGTCACCTGCAGCGCGCCGAGCAGATCCCGGGCCCGCCGCAGCGGTTGGCGGTTCACCTGCACCCGGTTCCGCCCCACGCGCACGATCTCCGCCTCCACCAGCAACGTACGACCCTCGCGCGACCCTTCCGCCCGCACAACAGCCTGGGCGGCTCCCTCGCGGATGAGGGCATCGGTCGGGGCGCCGCGAAACGAGGACAGGGTGGCGAGGTACCCGATGGCCTCGAGCAGGTTGGTCTTGCCGTGCCCGTTGGGGCCGAGAACCGCGGTCAGGCCAGGGGCGAGCTCGAGCTCGACTGCCGGATACGACCGGAACTCCGTCAACCAGAGCTGGTGCAGCTCCACCGGCGCGGTGTCGGCGCGATCAGGAGACCCGCACCGGCATCAGCAGATACAGGAAGTCCGAGGAGTCGATCGAGCGGAGCAACGCCGGCTTCAGGGCGTCGATGGTCTCGAGCGTGACCTCGTCGCCCGTGGCCGCCTCGATGCCGGCGAGCAGGTACTCCGGGTTGAACGCCACGGTGAGCTCGGTGCCCTCGAACTTGGCATCGAGCTGCTCGAAGGCGTTGCCGATGTCCTGCGCGGTCGCGCTCAGCTCGATGCCCTCTTCGCGCATCGTGATGCGCACCGGCGTCGACGGATCGTGCGCGACCACCCGCACACGGCGGACCGCGTCGAGCAGGCCCTCACGGCTCACGGTGAGCCGATTCGGCTGCGTGTTCGGGATGAGGCTGCGGTAGTTCGGGAACTCGCCTTCGATGAGCCGGGTTATCAGGTGCACCGTGCCGAGCTGGAAGGCCGCGTCCCGATCGCCCAGGCGGAGGGTGACGTCCTCGGTGCCGCTGCCCAGCACGCGAGCGAGCTCCTTGAGCGCGGTGGACGGCACGAGCACGCTCTGGCCCTCGGACAGGAACGAGGTGCCGGGCAGATCCCGCACGGCGAGGCGGTACGAGTCGGTGGCGACGAGGCGAAGCCCATCACCCTCGGCGGCGAGCAGCACACCGGTCAGGATCGGGCGGGACTCATCCGTGCTCGCTGCCGAGACGACCTGGCGCAGCGCTTCGGCGAGGGCCTTGGCGTCGAGGGTGACCCCGTCACCGGGCGGCTCGGCGACGCGGGGGAACTCGGCCGCGGGGATGGTGCGCACGGAGAACTGCGAACGGCCGGCGGTGATCGATGCTTCCTCACCGGTGACCTCGACGTTCACCGCACCCGGCTCGAGCACCCGCACGATCTCGGTGGCGAGCTTCGACGGGAGGACCACGACGCCATCGGCTTGCCCGTCGACCGTCGCGCCGATCGTGATGGTGAGGTCGAGATCGCTGCCGGTGGCGTTGAGGGCGTCGCCCACCAACTCCAGGCGCACGCCGCTGAGCACGGGCAGGGATCCGCCCCGCGTCGACACGGCCCGGCCCGCGGTGTTGAGGGCCTCAACCAGGACATCTCGCTCGCATCGAAACTTCACTGCGGTCGCTCGCTTTCTTTCATCCTTAAAGAGCAGATCTTCGTCTAATGACCGTAATAAGGGCTGTGGATTGTGGACAACACCACATCTGGGCTGGTCAGCGGCACTGTCGTTGTCTGGCGTTCATCCCCGCGCGCCCACAGGTTGGCATGTTGTTTGCCACGACGGGCGGATAACCGGCGCGCTGTCCACGGGCCGGCGCGGCGTATCCACAGCGTGGTCCCTGTGGTTGCCCACATGGCGCGACCCGGTCGAGGGGCGGTGCGGGGCTCACGGGCGACCACCGCTGCGAATCGACTGGGTGAGCTCGGTCACCTGGTCGTAGATCTGGCGCCGCTCCTTCATGAGCGAACCGATCTTGTCGACGGCGTGGATCACGGTCGTGTGATCGCGGCCCCCGAACTCCCGGGCGATGGCCGGATAGCTCATGTCGGTCATCTCCCGGAAGACGTACATGCTGATCTGGCGGGCGGTGACGAGCGGGCGGCGCCGGCTCTTGCCCTGGATCTCGTCGATCGAGAAGCCGAACATCTCCGAGGTCTTCTCGAGGATGAGCGCCGGGGTGATCGGGCGGGGCTGACGATCGTTGAGGAGGTCGGCGAGCACCCGCTCCGCGAGGTCGAGCGAGAGAGTCTCGCCGGTCAGGCTGGCGTAGGCGCTGACCCGGATGAGCGCACCCTCGAGCTCGCGGATGTTGTTGGTGACGCCGCTGGCGATGAACTCGAGGACGTCGGCCGGGACTGGGGCGGGCTCCCCTTCGGCCTTCTTGCGGAGGATGGCGAGGCGGGTCTCGAGGTCGGGCGGGTTGATCTCGGTGATCAGACCCATGCGGAAGCGACTGCGCAGCCGGTCTTCGAGCGTGGAGATGGCGTCGGGCGGCCGATCGGAGGACAACACGATCTGACGGTTGGCCTGGTGCAGGGTGTTGAAGGTGTGGAACAGCTCCTCCTGGAGACCTTCCTTGCCCTCGATGAACTGGATGTCGTCGAGCAGCAGCACGTCGACCTCGCGGTAGCGCTTCTTGAAATCCGCCATCTCGCCGGTGCGGATGGCGTCGACGTACTGGTTGAGGAAGTGCTCGGTGGAGACGTACTGGATGGAGAAGCTGGGGTAGTGCTCGCCCACGTAGTGCGAGATGGCCTGGAGCAGGTGCGTCTTGCCGAGCCCCGCGCCGCCGTAGATGAACAGCGGGTTGTAGGACTTGGCCGGCGTCTCGGCCACCGCGAGAGCCGCCGCGTGCGCGAAGCGGTTCGACGTGCCCGTGACGAACGCCTCGAACGTGTAGCGGGCGTGACCGGGTGCCGGGCTGGTGTTCTCGGGCGGGGCCGAACGGGTGCCCGGCGCGGTGATGTGGCCTGCGGTCACGGGGTCGTCCTGGCCGGCGGCGGGGGCAGACGACGGCGTGGGTGCGGTCGCCCAGGTGGGCGCCTCATCGAGGAAGTCGTCCGCATCGGTGCGGATGTGCAGTTCGAGATCGATGTCGGGTGCGCCCGCATCGGACAGCGCACCCTTCACGACGGCCAGGTACCGGGACTCGATTCGCTCCTTCACCACCGAGCTCGGCACGGCGAGGGTGAGCAGGCCGTCGCGGAGCGAAACGGGCTCGACCCCGTTGAACGACGTCAACCAGACCGCTTCTGACACCTGGTCCCGCAGTACATCTGCGCAGGCTTTCCACAGGACCTCAGCGTCATCCACCTGCCTGAACGCCTCCCCTACCCGAATTTCGTCCACAACGCCGTCCACACCTGTGGAAAACGCAGACCATCGCCGGATTCGGTCCCGGCCACGGCGTGAGATGACAAAGCTGGTGATGCTCGCACGGCGCCCGACGGCTGGGCCGGCAAGCACGAGTCGCGAACCGTAGCACTGTGGATTGTGCTCCGCACACGCCGGGGTCGCGTCCGCTAGATGACCTGGTCAGGGGCATTTTCTGCCAAGTTGTCCCCAGGTGGGGTCCGGTCGTGGCGACTCGGTGTCCGGGCCCCGGTTGCCCGACCGATCAGTGAGGCTCTACGCTCATCCCCGGCCCCAGCTCGCGGCACTGTTTTCGCGCGGCGAGATATCGGTGGCCCGGACGGGTCCATCGGTTCCGGTAGCGGCACACCAGTGCGCCACCGGGTGCGGACCCCAGTGTTCGAGACAAGGTACGGACCGACCGTCGGTCCGGCACCGAGGAGGCAGCAGTGAAGCGCACATTCCAGCCGAACAACCGACGTCGGGCCAAGCGCCACGGGTTCCGGCATCGCATGTCCGAACGAGGTGGTCGTGCCGTGGTGCGGGCGCGACGCCTGAAGGGGCGCCAGCGCCTGTCGGCTTGATCTGGCGCGTTCGGGACCGGGCGACCTTTCAGGCGCTGCGGGCCTCGGGTGTGCGGGCCCGGCAGGGTCCGATCGGCATCACCTTCCTCCCCGATCCCCCAGTCGGGGGCCCGGGACAGCCCCGACTGGCATTCGCCATCGGGAAACGGGTGGGTCATGCTGTCGAACGGAACAAGCTTCGGCGCCGGATACGGTCGGTGTTCGTCGAGTTGGATCGCGATGGCCTGGCTCCCGGCGCCTATCTGGTGACAGCTCAGGCAGGGGCGCCGTCCCTGTCGTTTCTGGAACTGAGAGAGCACGTGCAGCGAGCGCTCACCCGCATCAACCAGCGTGTCGCCTCGGCGGCATCGGCTGCGGCCACCTCCGCCGGGAGTCGATGACATGACCGGCGCGGCAGGCGCGGATCCCCGGCCCCGGCCCCGGCACTGGCCCGCGAGGGCGGCACACGCCGCGGTGCGGGGGTACCAGTACGTCACCGCCGGCCGCCCGTCACCGTGTCGCTACGACCCGACCTGTTCCACCTACGCACTTCACGCACTCGAGCGGTACGGCCTCATCAAGGGCTTGTGGCTCGCTGCTCGCCGCATCAGCCGGTGTCACCCCTGGGGTGGGACCGGCTGGGATCCAGTTCCTGAACCAGATCCCTCCCGCCGCCACCTCGGCTCTGCCAAAGGCCTTTCCTCATGAGCTTCTTCTTCGACATGATCGCGGCGGCGCTGGCGTTCTTCTACCAGTTGGTGCCGTCCTACGGCTTCGCCATCATCGCGCTCACCCTCGTGGTCATGATCGTGTTGACCCCGCTGACCCTCAAGGGCACGCGGTCGATGATGATGATGCAGCAACTGCAACCCGAGATGAAGAAGCTGCAGTCCAAGTACAAGGACGATCGGCAAAAGCTCAATGAGGAACTGCTGAAGTTCTACAAGGAGAACAACATCAATCCGGTGGGTGGCTGCCTCCCCCTCCTGATCCAGATGCCGGTCTTCCTCGTCCTCTACAACGTCCTGCGGGGCCTGACCCAGCGGGTGCCGAGCCTCGGCTCGAACGTCGGGTGGGTGAGCGGCCAGACTGGTGTCGGCCTGCCGGTCTCGAAGCCGCCGACGGTGCTGAACAACTTCGTGCCCCAGTACTTGCCGCAGGACTCGAAGATGTACCAGAACCTCAGCCAGACCAACACGATGCCGTTCGCCGAGTTCGGGTTCCTCAACCTGTCCGAGAGCTGCTCGGACGCCTTGCGCCAGGGCATCGTGCACGCCCTGCCCTACGTCGTCCTCATCGCCATCGTGGGCGTGTCCGGCTTCGTGCAGCAGCGCCAGATCCAGGGTCGCACCCCGAACTCGCAGATCCCCCAGCAGCAGCAGCAGATCATGAAGATCATGCCGATCTTCCTGCCCGTGATCAGCTTCGGGCTCCCGAGCGGGTTGGTGGTGTACTTCGCGGTCTCCAACCTCTACCGCATCGGCCAGCAGTGGTTCATCTCGCGCAGCATCTACGGCATAAAGCGCGGCGAGAAGCCCGACAACCTGAGCGGGACCAAGGCCGGCAGCACCGCCAAGACCGCCGCCGGCGCCAAGAAGGCGGCGACCAAGGCCGACGCGAAGGCCGACGCCATCAAGACCACCGCGACCAAGACCTCCGGGGCCAAGACCTCCGCCGCGAAGGCACCCGCGACCAAGACCAACGGCACCAAGACCAACGGCACCAAGACCAATGGCGCCAAGACCGCGCCGGCCAAGACCAACGGTGTGGCGGCCAGCAACGGTGGGCGCAACGGCAACGGCAACGGCGCCAAGACGCCGGCCAGTGGAAGATCATCGGACGCGACGAACGAGGCGCGTCCAGCGAAGGCATCCGGGACCAAGACCCCGCCGGACGACCCGAAGGCGACGCCGCCGACCCGGGAATCGCCGGCGGCTCCCCCGCCCACGCTGCAGCCTCGGGCCCGCAAGAACAAGAAGAGGTAGCACGTGGAGTGGGTTGAAACCACCGGACGCTCGATCAGCGAGGCCAAAGAGGCAGCTCTGGATCAGTTGGGTGTCGACGAGAGCGATGCGGAGTTCGAGATCCTCGAGGAGCCGCGGACCGGCCTGTTCGGGCGCGTCCGTGGGGAAGCCCGCATTCGCGCTCGCATCCAGCCGGCCAAGCCGCGACCCAAGGTCGAGCGGCGGGACCGTCGCAAGCGCGAGGGTGGCCGGAGCCGCAAGCCCGGCAACGGCGGCAACGGCAACGGCAACGGCAACGGCGGCAACGCGGCCGGCGATGCCGGTGCGAAGACCGCAGCCGCGGCAGGGGCCGCGGCGAAGCCCAAGGCACGCAAGGCGGCCACCAAGTCTGCCGGAAAGCCCCCCAAGCCCGCCGCGACGGCCGCCGGCACGCCTGGGGACCCGGACCCTGCGTCGATCAGCGAAGCGACCGCCGCGGCCTCCGACCCGGCCAGCGGTGATGGTGTCGCGGATGATGCGCCCACCGCCCGATCCTCTGGGCGTGCCAAGCGCACGGCCCCGACGTCAGACCGAACGCCGTCCGCGGCCACGACCGAAGCCCGACCCGAAGGAACCGACATGACTGATGACGACGTGACCGTGCAAGAGCAGGCGGAGCTGACCTCCACGTTCCTGGGTGGCCTCGTCGAGGCCTTCGGCCTGGAGGGCCGGCTCGAGCAGGTGGTCATCGATGAGGACACGATCGAGGTGCACATCGTCGGCGACGATCTCGGCCTGCTCATCGGCCCGAAGGGCCAGACCCTGAACGCCGTGCAGGAGCTCTCGCGGACCTACGTGCAGCGCAAGGCGACCGGCACCCACCACGGGCGGGTGCGGATCGACGTCGGTGGGTACCGCCAGCGTCGTCGCGAGGCCCTCGAGCGCTTCACGCGCCAGGTGGCCGACCAGGTCCTCGAATCCGGTGCGCAGAAGGCGCTCGAGCCGATGGCCGCCAGCGACCGCAAGGTCGTCCACGATGTCGCCAACACCATCGAGGGCGTGCGGACGCTGTCGGAGGGCGAGGAGCCCCGTCGCCGGGTCGTGATCGCCCCGGCGTGATCCGGCGATGACGGTTCCAGTTCCGCAGGCGGCGGTGGAGGGGGTGCTGGCCGTGCTGGCAGCCGCCCAGGAACGCGGGTTCGTGGGACCCGGCGAGCTGGCGCCCCACGTCGCCCACGCCGAAGGGTTCGCCGCGGCGATCGCCGACGAATCGCCCCGCCTGGCCATCGATCTCGGCAGCGGCGGTGGTCTGCCCGGCCTGGTGCTGGCGTTCTGCTGGCCTGCCAGTAGGTGGATGTTGGTGGACGCCGGGAAACAGCGGTGCGAGTTCTTGCTCGAGGCCGTCACATCCCTCGGCCTGGGCGATCGCGTCCAGGTGCGCCGGGGTCGAGCCGAGGAGCTCGCGCGTGAGGTGGCGGTGCGCCACAAGGCCGACGTCGTGGTGGCGAGGGCCTTCGGACCCCCGGCGGTGGTGGCCGAGTGCGCGGCTGGGTTCCTGCGGGCGGGCGGGCTGTTGGTGGTCAGTGAGCCGCCAGGCGCTGACGGCGGCCGGTGGGATCACGACGACGAGCTGGCCCTGCTGGGTCAGCGCCGGCGCGGTACGGGTGCGGCCGGTAGCTATCAGGTGATCGAGCAGGTGGATCCCTGTCCGGACCGCTTCCCCCGACGTGTCGGCATTCCGGCCAAACGCCCGCTCTTCTGACCCGCACCGCACCCGACAAGCGACGGCGAGCCGACGGCGAGCCGACGGCGCGCGGGAAAGCGTTCCGACGGCGCGTCCGATCATCAGCGCTCGGCCCCGGGTCCGCCCCTGCACGTCGTCGTGTCTGAGCCGCTCTGCCGCTCTGCCCTTGATGGGACCGGGCCGGGATTCGCGTGGCAGATCGTGCCTGGGGGGATCCGCTACGAGTGAGCGCGCGACACGTTCGAGTCGGGTCGCGCCAACCCGCAGAGCGCCGCCCCTTCGCTACAGGACCCGAACATGTCGGTGTTTCACGTGAAACGTGGCGTGCTCCGGTCGCGATCACCGATGGCAGTCGACTGGGTTCCCGCGCGCTTGGTGCCACGCTGTTTCACGTGAAACAGACGAGGTGTGCTGCGGGCTATCCTCACAGACCTGTGGAGAACTGTGCCGGCTCCCCCACCCGTCCCCGGCAACCGCAGTCCGTCCCAGGCGTCAGGTTCATCGGGCCGCGTACCTCGCTGACCTGCGGTTCTGCCGCCGCTTGACCGCTCCGGGAGGACCGGGAAGGATGGCGCAGATGCCTGACAACGGAGCCCCCGACGAGCCACACGAAAGGGAGGGGTCATCCACAGCACCAGATGCTGACACCCCAGGCAGCATGGAGCGGACCGGGCCTCCGCCCGTCGGGGACGTCCCCCGTGCGACCCGGATCATGGCCATCGCGAACCAGAAGGGCGGCGTGGGCAAGACGACCACCGCCGTCAACCTCGGGGCGTGTCTCGCCGAGCGGGGCCTGAAGACCCTGGTCATCGACCTCGATCCCCAGGCCAACGCGTCGACGGGGCTCGGGATCGACGTCCGGGCCGTCGACGCCACCATCTATGACGTGCTGCTCCACGGCGTGGACCTCGCCTCGGTCGTCGTGCCGTCCGATTCCGACCCAAACCTGTTCACGGCACCGGCGAACCTGGATCTCGCCGGTGCCGAGATCGAGCTGGTCCCGGCATTCAGCCGGGAGCTGAAGCTGCGCCAGGCGCTCGAACCCGTGCGCGCCGACTACGACTACATCCTGGTGGACTGCCCTCCCTCGCTCGGCCTGCTCACGGTCAACGCCCTCGCAGCCGCGACGGAGGTGCTGGTGCCCATCCAGTGCGAGTACTACGCGCTCGAAGGGCTCGGGCAGTTGGTGCACAACGTCGACCTCGTGCAGAAGAACCTGAATCCTGCGCTGTCACTGAGCACGATCGTGCTGGTCATGTACGACGCGCGCACCAAACTGGCCGATCAGGTCGCCCAGGAGGTCCGTTCGCACTTCGGTGATGCGGTGTGCCGGACCATCATTCCCCGATCGGTCCGCCTCTCGGAGGCGCCGTCCTTCGGCCAGTCCATCATCGGCTTCGATCCTCGCTCCCGGGGCGCCATCGCGTACCGCGAGCTCGCCAAGGAGGTCAGTCATGGCGCGACGTAGTGGACTCGGTAAAGGACTCGGAGCGCTCATCCCCAACGCGGACCAGGCCTCGACCGGGGATTCCTCGCTCCGCGAGCTGCCGATCGCCTTGGTCCGGCCCAACCGGTACCAACCGCGAGATCACTTCGACGACGAGGCGCTGGCGTCGTTGACCGCCTCCATCAGCGAGCTCGGGGTGCTCCAGCCCATCCTGGTGCGCCCCGTCGGGGATCACTTCGAGCTCATCGCCGGCGAGCGCCGCTGGCGCGCGGCGCAGGCCGCGGGCCTGTCGGTGGTGCCCGCGCTCGTCCGGGATGTCACCGACACCACGTCCCTGGAGCAGGCCCTGGTCGAGAACCTCCACCGGGAGGATCTCTCGGTGCTCGAAGAAGCAGCCGCGTTCCAGCAGTTGGTGGACGACTTCGACCTGAGCTACGAGGAGATCGGCCAGCGAGTCGGCAAGAGCCGCTCGACCGTGGCCAACGCCGTGCGCCTCCTGCAACTCCCGGCGCCGCTGCAACGCCTGGTGAAGGAGAAGGAGCTCTCCGCGGGCCACGCCCGCGCCCTGCTCCCCATCGCCGACGAAGCGGTGCAGGCCCAACTGGCTCGGCGAATCGTCGATGAGGATCTCTCCGTCCGTGCGACCGAGGAAGCCGCCCGCCTGGTGCAGGGTCCCGCACCGAAGGACCCGACGCCGGTGGGGCCCGGGTCACGTCCCGGGGCGCGCCCGGCCGGCGTCCTCGACCTGGAGGAGCAGCTGTCCGAGCACCTCGACACCCGGGTGCACATCCAGCTCGGCGGTCGCGAGCGCGGCAAGATCGTGATCTCGTTCGCGGGGTACGACGATCTGGACCGGTTGGCGCGGGTCATCCGGGAGGGCCGCGAGGGCCAGGATGATGGCGGTGGCCGAGCGGGCCAGGGCGATGGAGACGGGTGGGAAGGCGGGTCCTGACCTTCGTGTGACGTCGGTCTCATCCTCTACCAGAGGTTCGGGGGACCGCACCCTTTGGTGGACATCCACATGGTGTGCTCAACCCTGTGGATTTCGCATCGACAGAGTGTCATCAGTCACACGAGGGTGGTGGGCGCCACGCGCGGATCGTCCACAAGACTCGCTGGTATTTACAACAACAAGCAACACTGTGAAACGCGAATGAGGGTCGCACACGTCAGTCGTCGCAAGGCCCGGACCTCGACCGGAACGGCAGGTTCAGCGCCGGCGGAGTTGTCCCCAGGCATGTGCACAACGACGGGGACGACGTTGTGCCCGGCGGGGCTCGCAGCACCTTCACGAGGTCTTCAGGGGCGGTTCAGCGCTACGTCAGCTTGGCGTCCCCTGCGGGGATCTGCGCGAGGCGAACGTCAGGGCACGTCGGCCGGCTCATCGGTCGGCCCATCAGCTGACTCGTCGACCGGCTCGACGACCGGCTCGACGACCCACCGCTCGATCGCGTGGGTGATCGACCTCGCGAGATCGGGATGACGCTCCACGAGCTCGTCGACTGCGGTCAGCTGGCAGACAACGGCCGGCATGCGGGTCTCGCGCAACACCGGGATCCGCATCCCGGTCGGGACCAGGGGATCGGTCCCCGTCCCCGTCCCGGACACCGTTTGGTGTTCGAGCAGGCGCGCCAGGTGCCGGCCGCCGATCGACTCGAAGCCAGTCGTCGCGTAGTACGCGGCGTGGGGACGTTCGTCGGTGCTGACGCACAACCCCAGGTAGAGGTCGGCGACGAACGCGTTCGCCTCGGCCGCTTGGACGGAGCGGTCCGGGTGGTCGAGGACCAGGACGGTGGCGCCGGCATCGCGCAGCGCTCGGGCCACGGCCTGGGCCGGCACATCGAGTCCGCCGAGGTTGCCGACCACGATCCGCTGGTCGACGAGGTGGCGGGGCGCCCGGTTCAGGCGGTCTCGCTCACGGATGCCGGCCACCTGTCCGGGCTGGCCGGTCTTGCTCCCGAGGCGAGCCAGGCCGGACAGCACATCGGGCCCGCACACGCCATCGGTGGTCAACCCTGCGTTGCGCTGGAAGTCCTTGAGCGCAGCTTCGGTCTGCGGGCCGAAGATGCCGTCGACGCGCCCGGCGTCGAAGCCGAGCGCCGCCAGCTTGAACTGCAGGTCGGAGACGTCGTCGCCTCGCAACATCGGGCGGCGGAGGTACAAGAGGCGGTCGCCGAGATCGAAGCCGGCCTCGATCAGGGCGGCCCACGTGTCGCGGCCGCAGATCCCGTCCACCGCCAGCCGGCGTTGGGCCTGAAAGCGCCGTACGGCGACCTCGGTGAGGTCGCCGTACGAGCCGAGCTCGTCGCCGGTCTCGTGACCGGCGGCGGCCAAACGTTGCTGGAGGTCTCGCACCCCCTCGCCCACGGTGCCCGTCGACAAGGGAAGACCGTCGATCGTCATCGATGCGGAACCCGTGGAGATCAGAGGAACTCGCTGAGGTCCTGCAAGAGCTGGCCCTTGCCCTTGGCCCCGACCATGCGCTTCGCGGGCTGACCGTCCTGGAACACGATCATGGTGGGGATGCTCATGACCTCGAACCGCCGTGCGATGTCGGGGTTGTCGTCGACGTTGAGCTTGGCGATCCTGATCTTGCCGGGGTTCTCGGCGGCGATCTCGTCGAGCACCGGTGCGACCATCTTGCACGGACCACACCATTCAGCCCAGAAGTCCACGAGCACAGGCTCGGAGCTGCCAGCGATCTCTTCGTCGAAGGTGGTGTCGGACAGGTTCGTGACGTGCTCAGACATGTCGTAAGCCTCGTGGTTCGCGGCGGGGGACCGCCGGCAGGGGGATTCGTCGGATTGTGCGTCGGGTGCAACCACGCGCTCGCCGACCGCATTCCGCAACGTGGGGCCACCCTAGTGGACCCGTCGACGGGGGTCGTCGGCTGGGGCGTCGGCAGGGGCGTCGGTGGGCCGGTCAGTGGGTGACGTTGGCTTCGAGCCACCGCTCGGTGTCGATCGCCGCCATGCACCCCGAGCCGGCCGCGGTGATGGCCTGGCGGTAGGTGTGATCTTGAACGTCGCCACAGGCGAATACGCCGTCGACGTTGGTGGCGGTGCCCGGGCCGGTGATGAGGTAGCCGTTGCCTTCGAGCTCGAGCTGGCCCTTGAACAGGTCGGTGTTGGGCTTGTGGCCGATCGCGACGAACACCCCGGTGGTGGGCAGGGTCGTGATCTCGTCGGTGAGCACGTTGCGCACGTGGATGCCTTCGAGCTTGGTGTCGCCGATGAGGTCGTCGACGACGTGGTTCCAGAGGAACTCGATCTTGTCGTTGGCGTGGGCGCGATCCTGCATGATCTTCGACGCGCGCAGCTCGTCACGACGCACGACGAGGGTGACCTTCGACGCGAACTTGGTGAGGAACATCGCCTCCTCGACCGCAGAGTCGCCGCCACCCACGACGGCGATCTCGTGGTCCCGGAAGAAGAAGCCGTCACAGGTCGCACAGGTCGACAGCCCATGGCCCAGCAGCCGGCTCTCGGCCTCGAGGCCGAGCATCAGCGACTGGGCGCCGGTCGACACGATGATCGACTGGCCACGGTAGGTCGGTTCCGGGGCATCGGGGTCACCGATCCACACGCCGAACGGGCGGGACGACAGGTCCACGCGGGTGACCTTCTCCGTGCGGATGTCCGCGCCGAACCGGGTCGCCTGCTCCCGGAAGTTCATCATCAGCTCGGGTCCCATGATGCCGAGGGGGAAGCCGGGGAAGTTCTCGACCTCGGTCGTCAGCATCAACTGGCCGCCGGGCTGGTCGCTGGTGGAGGACGGTTCGCCCTCGATCACGAGCGGGGCCAGGTTGGCGCGAGCGGTGTAGATGGCGGCGGTGAGACCCGCAGGCCCCGATCCGATGATGATGACGTTGTGGACGTCCGAGGACATGTCCTGCTCCAGGCGGTAGGCGTGCTTCGGTGGTTCGGTGGTTCGGTCTGCTGGTGCTCAACCAGGATCCGCAGGTTGGGATTCCCGGTCCTCGCCGCGCCGGTGGGCCGACGTCCCCGGTGATCAGGTCATGTCGACGAGATCGGGGTTGGGCAGGTGGCGGGCCCGGCGCCAGCACCACGTGCCCGCGAAGACGAAGCCGAGGCCGAAGGTGTCGTAGACGATCCACATCGGGTCCTGCAGCCACGCCCATCCCCGGTTGTCGGCGATGGTGATCAGGATGCGCTCGTACAGGCGCATGCTGCCGATGAGGACGAAGACGAAGATCGGCGTCGCCAGCAACACGATGACGGTGCCGTAGACCGCCACTCGGGCCGCGGTGATGGCGGGGCCGGTGGTCTTGTCGCGGACCTTGTCGACGACGTTGACGATCGAGTTGGTGGCCTGCTGGGGCCAGTCGGCGCTGGTCGGTGCGGCCGGTTCGCCGAGGGGGGCGCGGTCGCCCCCGCGGGAGCCACGCGACGAGCCGGAGACACCGGGAAGGGCCATTTGCGTACTCTACTCGGGCAACTCGCTGGTCAGAGCGTCTGCACGTCGAGCACACGGCACGACCCTGCGTCGACGGTGTAGATGCGCAGCGGACCGTTGGCGGCCGGGAACCTCGCCTGGTCGACGTCGTACACGATCACGAAGGCCGGCGTACCGGCGAAGGTCGCCGTGGCGCGCAGACGCGGGCTGGTGATCTCCGGATCCTGGCTGCGCAGACCGCTGTCGCAGGCGTCCAGCGCGGCGATCCTGGGGTCAGTGGGCGCGAGGCCGGGCGTCGTCGGCGGGGCATCGGCTCCGAGGGCGCCCGCGACGCCACGGCGGAGCGCCGCGGCATCGGCCACCGGGCCGAGGTCGACGACGACCACACCGTTCGATGCTGCAGGGGGGGCGCTGGTCGTGGACCCCTGATCGGCCGGGGCGGGTGCACCCGCGGCCGCCGACCCTGGCGCGGTGGACGCAGCCGGCGGGGCGATCGAGGTCGGTGGACCGGTGGTCGTGTTCGGCTGGCCGGTCTTGGAGCTCTCGACCTCGGGTTGGTTCGGGGCCGCGGCGTCGGCTGATCGATCAGTCGGTGCCGTGGTCGACGCGCCGACGGCCTGCCCGGCGGTCTGGCTGATCGTCGCGTCGTTCGAGCGCTGCACGGCGGTGCGGATCACCACGCCGATCCCCAGCAGCACCATGATCGCCGCGGCGACGGACAGGAGACCCACCGCCCTTGGTGGCCGGCGCCGATCGGCCATCGAGACCACGCCCGACCCGGCTGGGGCGCGCTCGTCGCCGGCGGCACCGCCGGCGGCACCGGCGGCGGCATCGGTGGTGGGGTCGGTGATCCACGCGGGCATGGTGCTGGACAACTGGTCGTCACCCGCGGCGTCGGGCGCGCGGGCCGGGGTCTCCGCCGTGAAGGCGGCGAGCGCCGCGGCCACCGCCGCCTCGCGGGCCGCGGGTGGTACGGCGACCGGTGCGGCGAGCTCATCGTGCACGCGGGTGAAGGCCTGCAGTCGCCTGGTGGCGGCGAGATCCTGCTCCACCAGGCCGCGTTCGGCCGCCGTGGTCTCACCGTCGAGGTGAGCGGAGACGAGCTCGTCGTCGGGGGAGCGGGGGGTGTCGGTCATGGCGTGTTCTCTTCGACGCTGGCCGTCGCCGTTGAGTTCCCCGCCAGCAGATCGGCGAGCGCGGCCCGACCCCGGGCGATGCGCGAACGCACCGTCCCTGGCGGGATCTCGAGCACCTCGGCGATCTCGGCGTAGTCGAGGCCGAGCTGATCCCGCAGCGCGACGGCGGCGCGGAAGTCGGCGGGGATCCGCTGCATGGCCTCGTCGATCGTCAACCGGTCGATCACGCCGGCATCGGTGCCGGGCCCGGGATCGCGGGGCAGGTGCTCGAGCTCGGGCAGGCCTGGCTCGGGTCGCCGACCCCGCCGGCGCAGCTCGTCGATGCAGGCGTTCGACGCGATGCGGTACGCCCATGTCCCGAACGCCGCCCGGCCGTCGAAGCGGGGTAGGCCGCGGACGATGGCGATCATCGCGTCCTGGGCCGCGTCGGCCGCGTCGGCGTCCTGACCGGTGATGCGGCGGCACACGGCGTAGATCCGGTCGTAGTGCCGCCGCAGAAGCGCGTCCAAGGCCGCGCGGTCACCTGCCTGCGCGGCCACTACGAGGGTCGAGTCGTCAACCTGGGGGGTGATGTCTCGACGTTAGTGCGCCACCCTCGCGCCCTCGGGGCGCCCGCCCCGACGCCGGGCCGCTCCCACCTACGCGGCGGGCAGCCGGTCGAGCAGGCCTTGGTACTCCTTGGCCTCGACGCGTTGGTTCTGGGCCATGCGTGCTGCGAGCGCGCGGATCTTGGGGTCGGCGGCGTGGTCCGCGGCGTACTCGCCCATGTGCGCGCCGCCGGCGTGGTGCGTGATCATGAGGTCGAGGAACTGTCGGTCCAACGCCGTGCCCGAGGCCGCCTCGAGCGCGTCGAGTTGGTCCTGGCTCGCCATCCCGGTCATGGTCCGCAACGGTCTGGGCATGTCCATCCACGCCATCGTCTGGCGCTCGGGGTCGTAGTCGGCGGGCTGGATGCCTCGCTCGTCCTGATACGCCTGGAACAGCCCGAGCTCTCGCCGTTGGAAGAGGAGCACCTCTTTGGCGAACTCGCGGACAGTCGGGTCCTTGCCGCGGGCCAGTGCGATCTGGGCCATCGCCACGGCCTGGTCGTGGTGGTCGGTCATGTCCTGCAGGAAGCCGATGTCCACGGCGTTGGTCGGCGGCCTGTTGGTCTGCACGCCCACCAGGTACCCGGCGCACCCGACCAGGAACGCCATCGCGACCGCGATCGCGGTCCACTGACCCCGCGACCACCCGCGGGCCGGTTCGTCAACCTCGTCGGGATCAGGCGCGTCGGGATCAGCCGCCTCGGGATCAGGCGCGTCGGGATCAGCCGCGTCGGGATCAGGCAAGGGAGACATCGTCGATCAGGACCGTGACGTTCGCGGCGCCGGTTGCACCGGGCGCAGGTGGGCCGGTGCCGAGGTCGGTGATCCAGATCAACACGTACTGCCCTGTCGCGCCCTTCAGATCGAAGGTGGTGTCACCCGTGATGCCGGTCTTGGCCGCGACCGGATCGCCCCAGTCGGCGAGGGTCTCGTGCAACTGATTCGAGACATAGATCTCGGCCGCCCAGTCCTGGGTGGGTGAGGTCACCTTCATGGTGGTGAGCGGCCCGGCCTTGTCCGTGCCGACCACGAGGCCGACGCCGGTCTTCTTGGCGTTCGAGGAGAACTTGCGGTCCGTGTAGTACTCCGTGTGCCAGTACGTGGTCGGGTCGCCGTCGATGGCGTTGGCGGCGTGCAAGCCGTCCTCGTCCTGGTCGCCCAGGGGATCGAAGGGCCGCGCCGACGTGAACGCCGCGGGCGCGGCGGTCGGGTCGGTGCCGGTCGGATGGGTGACCTGGTCCGCGAGCTCCTTGCCGGTGTTGGTGCGCAGGACGAGCACGGCCGCGACGATGAGCGCCACGGCGACCATCACGAGCACGACGAGGGCCGCGCCCCAGCCGCGTCGGGATGTCGGTGGGGGGCCGGGCGGTCGCGCGGGCCGGTCGCTCCCAGGGCCTCCGGGCTGGCTGGGAGGTGGGACTGCGCGGGCGGCGGGCGTGGGTCGCGGTGACACCTCGGTGATGTCGGGGTCGACGTGGAGCGGTGCCCCCCGGGTGGCCAACAGCGCCGCCTCGAGCTCGGCGGCGCTGGCGAAGCGGTTGTCGGGCTCGCGGGCCAGGGCCTTCATCACGACGTCGTCGAGGGGCAGGGGGATGCCGGGACGGAGCTGGTGCGGCCGGGTCGGAACGGTGTGCAGCCGGGCCAACGCGGTGGCGGCGGGCGTGTCGGCACTGAAGGGGACGCGACCGGTCAGGGTCTCGTAGAGCACGATCCCGAGGGAGTACACGTCGGAGCGGCCGTCCACCGGGTTGCCCTCGACCTGCTCGGGGGACAGGTACTTCACCGAACCGAGCATCGTGCCGTGCTGGGTGCGGTCGGTGGTGTCCTGGATCTTCGCGATACCGAAGTCGGTGACCATCACGCGCTGATCAGCGCACAGCAAGATGTTCGCGGGCTTGACATCCCGGTGGATGAGGCCGGCTCGGTGGCTGGCCTCGAGCGCGTCGGCCACGTCGGCGCCGATGCTGATGACCATCGTGGGATCGAGCGGGCCGTGGGTGTCGATCTCCTCGCGCAGCGTGTGGCCCCGGATGAGCTCCATCACGATCGCCTCGACGCCGTTCTCCGAGCAGGTGTCGAAGATCGCGACGATCGAGCGATGGTGCAGTCGGGCAGCCGCGACGGCCTCGGTGCGGAAGCGGGCCACGAAGGTGGCGTCGGCCGCGAGGTGCGGATGCAGGATCTTGACCGCCACCTGGCGCTGCAGGAGGGTGTCGTTGGCCTGCCACACATCGGCCATGCCGCCCCGTGCCAACAGGTGCGTGAGCGCGTAGCGGCCACCCAGTAGCTGGCCGGGCTGCACGGCCCCTGTCGACGGCATCGGAGGTACGGGAGTTTCGGGCACGGCGACTCAACCGTAGTGGGCAGGGAGCCCGTTTCGGGGTAGGGCCGGGTGGGCGTCGGCCCCTGTCGACGTGACGCTCGGAGTCAGTCCTTGGCGATCCAGGTGACGCCCATGATCTCAGGCCCACCGTGGGTGCCGATGACCGCCCCGATCTTGCCGATGCGCAGCGTGTCGCGCGGGAAGTCCGGCGCGATGAGCGTGAGGAACTCGTCGATGTCCGGGGCGTCGCCGTGGTACACCGCCACGTGCTCGATCGGTCCGTCGGCGCGCATGCGGTCGTAGAGCCACTGCAGCGACTTCTTCCGCGTGCGCTGCTTGGCCGCCTCTTCGACGACCCCGGTGCTGATGTCCACGATGGGCTTGATGGACAACATGGATCCGAGCATCGCCTGGGCGCCGCCGATGCGGCCGCCCTTCTTGAGGTTGGCCAGCGTGTTCAGCGCGCCGTAGACGCGCGTGCGCGGGATGAGCTCGGCGGTGCGGGCGAGGATGGTGTCGGCGTCGTCGCCGGCCTGGGCCATCTTGGCCGCCTCCACGACGAGGGTGCCGAGGCCCGCGGTGATGGACTTGCTGTCCACGATGTGCACGGGGAACTCCCCGTCGAACGCCTTGGCCGCGCTGAGGGCCGACTGCATCGTGGCCGAGAGATCGCTCGAGATGTTGATGCAGATGACGGCGTCGGCGCCGCTCTGCTGGGCGTTGCGGAAGGCCTGCTCGAACGCGCCGGGTGAGGGGGCCGCGGTCTCGGGGAGGTCGTCGGCGGCGACCATCTTCTTGTAGAAGTCCTCGACGCTGAGGTCCTGGCGGTCGGTGTACTCGTCGGTGCCGAAGCGGATCGACAGGGGTACCACCTCGACGCCGTAGCGGTCGGCTTCTTCCTGGTTGAGATCACACGAGCTGTCACTGACGATGCGTACACCCGGCATGGCTTCCCCTCGATCGTGGTCGCGCCGACACTACTGCCCGGGGTTGCCCCGCTGGCGCTCACCGGTCAGACAGGGAGGGACTGCCCGGCGTTACTCGTGCCCGCGCTGCCGGCGGTGGGATCGTCGGCGTCCGGGTCGTCGCGGTGCGATGGTGGCGTGGGTCCGGTGGGGTCCGCGTCGACGAGCTTCTTGGCCCGCCGTGCGCTCCGCGCGTTGCGGGCCCACCAGATGGCCAGGAAGATGCCGGCCCCCACCGACAGGACCAGGCCGAGGCCCGAGACCACGGTCGATCGCACCGGCACGGTGGACGAGGCCAGCGTCAGGCTGGCGTCGGGTGATTGCACCTTGACCTCGACCGGCGTCTCGCCGAACGACGGGGCCTTCACCGGTACCGGGACCTTGTTCAGCCCGGGCTGCAGGGTGGCGGTGACGGTGGCCCCGCTGTCGAACTTGAGCTTCTCGCTCGCCAGCACGATCTTGACGTCGACGGGGTAGTCGAGGGCGTTCTCGATCTGGATGGGGAGCACCGCGTCGCTCGAGGTGAGGGTGACCTGGTCCTGGTTGGGTATTGAGACCGCCTGGGTCGCGACGTCGATCGTGGTGCTGACCGCGTCGAAGTACGCCTGGCGTTGATCGGGCGCGAGGTTCGCGGCGCCGGCGACGCGCATGAGATCGTCGAGCCGGGTGGCCCGGTCCGCGCCGGAGGAGCCGACCATGGACCGGTACCCGTTGATCTGCTGGTGCGCGTGTTCGAGTTGGCGGGGGAAGGTGCCCATCGTGGCCCCGGCGTCCCCGGTCGGCTGGTACGCACGGGCGAGCGGCGAACTTGTGCGCGGGGTCGCCGCGTGATCCGCGGCGAACGCCTCTTCGAGGGTGGCCGGCACGATCACGGGCCGGGCGCCGGGCGCGCTGGTCGGACTGGACTCGAGCGCGTGGAGGAACGCGTCGAGCGACGGCAGGAGCGCAGGGTCGTCCGGCACCGTGAGGACGACCGAGCGCTTCTTGGACTCGGGCGAGGCGAACGGGGTCGTGGTGAGCGAGCCGAACGAGAGCACGGCGAGATCGGCGATGGCGATCTGGGCGTTCAACACCGGGTTGTCGGTGGTGCGCAGCCGGTCGACCACCGTTGCGTCGCTGGTCAGGCCCCGCAGGCGTCCCGCGCCGCCGTTGCCGAGATCGATGTCGAAGGGCTGCAGCGTCGCGAGCTGTTGGGCCCGCGTGTCGAACAGCTTCGGATCGAGCGGCGCGACGCTGGTCTCCGGGATGACGACCTGGTTCACACCGAGCTCTCCGAGGCGGGCCAGGGCGTCAGCGGAGAGGTCGGGTCCGCCGATCCAGGTCCGCCGGTCTGGCGGTGTCGAGGGCTGGAGGTGGCTCTGCACCGTGTCGGCGCCGACGCTCAACTGGTTCGCGAGCTCGGTGGTCAGACCCGACCGGACCCAGGCGCTCGCGTCGAGGTCCACGTAGGTCGAGCTGAGCACCTCGTGCGTCGCCATCGCCGCCGTGACCGCAGCGCTCGTGGGTTGCGATCCGCCGGTGGTCTCGGACCGGTCGAGCGCTTCGACGGTCTCCGGGGTCGGCGCGATGGTGATCGGCAGGCTCGGGTGCTTGGCCAACATGTCGACGAGCGCCTGCAGGCGGGTCCGGTCCTCGGCGGCGATGACGATGGTGCCGTCGGGCCGGCGGGCCACGGGTGCGTGGAAGCTGATGACGGTAGCGACCTCGACCGGTGGGGCGTCGGCCCGCGCCGTGGGGAGCTTCACGACGTAGGTGGTGAACTGATCGAGTTGCTGCTCGGCCCCGTCGAGGAGCGTGACGGTCATCGGGAACACGCCCGGGTCCCCGAAGCGGAAGATGACCGACGGATCGGTGTCGTCGGACGCGAACGTGAGACTGGCGGTGATCGTCCCGTCGTCGTTGACGGGGAAGAGCGCCACCGGGAGCGTTCGACCAGGCTGGAACGGGCCGTTGGTGGTCTTGCCGCTGAGCATCCCGGCGAGGTTCTGACGCGGACCGTCCTTGTTGCCGGTGACGGGGAACAGGAGCGAGAACTTGAGCAGGGCGCCCTCCGGGGCACCGCGCACGTCGAGCTTCACGGTGAGGGTGTCGGTGGGTCCGATGAACGGGGTCTGCTCCCGCAGGACCACCTGTGGCCGTGTCTGCGCGCCGGCGGCCGGCGTCGCCAGAGGTGCCGCGGTGACCGCCACGCTGCAGACGAGCAGGACCACGAGCAGGAGGGCGCCGAGGGACGCGCGACCGCGTCGCGTCATGGCCGGAGGTCCGTCAGCGAGCGCTCGAGGACCGCGAGGCCGTGCTCCTCGGGGGCGAAGCCGAGCTTCTCGTACAAGGTCAGGGCGGCCAGGTTGGCCTGCTGGGTGTTGACGAGCATGGCGCGCACGCCATGGCGCTTGGCCCACCAGAGCGCGTCGCCGACCAGCGCCGTGCCCACGCCCCGGTGGTGGTGATCGGGGTCCACCGCCAGTCGTTGGAGGTAGCCCGCGGCCCCCGCGCGGCCGGTGATGGCGTAGCCGATGACCCCGTGCTCGGCGGCGACGCGGAAGCGGCTGCTCGGCGTGGCCCGGCGCGCATCGGTCAGCCCGTCGCGGTCGAAGCGCCAGAAGGTGTCGAACGCGCGCTGGTCCACGGCGAGGACCGCGGCGTGGTCGAACGGCAGGGCGCGCCGGAGTCGGTGGTCGCTGCGATCGGGGAGCGCGGTGAGGTCGTGGCGGAGGAGGTGCAGCCGCTCGCGCACCTCGAAGTGGAGGTCGAGGAAGGCCTGCTGCTCGCTCGAGGTCAGCGCCGCGGTGATCACCGACTGGTACCCGCGGCCGGCGAGCACCTCGAGGCACCGCTCGACGGTGTCGGCTGTGGTGGCGCGCCCGACCACGGGTGCGACGAAGGCCACCTCGTGGTCGCCGCGCCAAGGACCGATCCGCAGACGATCGGGACCCCACTGCACGATGTCGAACTTGCTCTTGAGCATACGGAGAGGGGGTCGAACGGGCGATCCGTCGACCGAGGCGACCTTAGCGACGCCGGGCGGAGTGGCCTCGGGACGGCCAACCCGCCCTTCGAGGATACGGCCAAGGGGCCTCGGTGGGGGATCGGGCGTACTCTGCGACCGTGACCATCTTGTTCACCACCCATCCCGAGTTCCTGCTCCACGACACCGGCGCCCACCACCCCGAGCGGCCGGCCCGGCTGCGGGCGGTGATCGAGGGGATCGACGGGTCCGCGGTCCGCGACGCGATCGTGTCGTTCGAACCGGTCCCGGCGCCCCGGGCCGCGGTGATGCGGGTCCATCCCGATGGCTACCTCGGTCGCCTCGAGGAACTGTGCCTCCAAGGCGGCGGCGCACTGGATCCCGACACGACCGCGAGCGAGCACTCCTACGGCGCGTCCATGCTCGCGGCCGGTGCGGGCCTCGAGGCGGTCCGGCGTCTCGAGGCGGGCGAGGGTGACGTGGCCTTCTGCGCCGTGCGCCCGCCGGGTCACCACGCCACCGGCACGCGGCCCATGGGGTTCTGCCTCGTGAACAACGTGTCGGTCGTGGCGGCGGACCTGGCCGATCGGGGCGAGCGCGTCCTGATCATCGACTACGACGCGCACCACGGCAACGGCACGCAGGACATCTTCTACGACGATCCGCGGGTGGTGTACGTCTCCCTGCACGAGTACCCGATGTACCCCGGCACGGGCGCGTTGCAGGAGACCGGGTCGGGTCCCGGAGCGGGCGCGACGGTCAACATCCCCCTCCCGTCGGGTACCACCGGCCACGTCTACCGCCGGGCCATCGACGAGATCGTCGCGCCGCTCGCGCAGGACTGGCAGCCCACGTGGCTGCTCGTCTCGGCCGGGTATGACGCGCATCGCCGCGACCCCTTGACCGGGCTCGGCCTCACGTCGGGCGACTACGCCGATCTCGTCGCCCCGCTCCTCGCGCTCGTGCCGGCGGGCCGCGCCCTCTTCTTCCTCGAAGGAGGCTATGACCTCGAAGCGCTCACCACGTCGGTGCGGGCCACGGTCGCGGCGTTCGAGGGTGAGAGCGAGCAGTCCGAACCGGCCACCACCGGGGGCCCGGGCGACACGGTGATCGACGCGGTCAAGCGCCTGCGCGAGTCCCACGGTTGGGTCTGAGTCGCGCGCCCGCCAGGGTTGGCGCGGCAACGGCTTCGACCGCGGCGAGGGCCGACCAGTACGTTGCACCGTTGTGATTCCTGACCGCTGGCAACCCGTGATCGATGAGGCCCGGCCGTTGGCCGAGCGCTTCGAGGCGGCGGGCCAACGCATCTACCTCGTCGGCGGCATCGTGCGCGACCTCATGGTCGGCCGCCAGGTGGCGACCCCGGACCTCGACTTCACGACCGACGCCCGGCCCGAGCAGACCAAGGCGATCATCGCCGGGTGGGCCGACGCGGTGTGGACCCAGGGCGAGCGCTTCGGGACGATCGGGGCGAAGAAGGGCACGCGTCTGTACGAGATCACGACGCACCGGGCCGAGGCGTACACGCCGGACTCGCGCAAGCCCGACGTGGCGTTCTCCGACGCGGTCGAGGCGGACCTGTCACGCCGGGACTTCACCGTCAACGCGATGGCCCTGGCCCTGCCGACGCCCGTGTTGATCGACCCCTTCGACGGTGCGGCGGACCTGGCGGCCCAGCGCCTGCGCACCCCGCTCGGCCCCGATCAGTCCTTCGGCGACGACCCGTTGCGGATGTTGCGGGCGGCCCGGTTCATCGCCGGGTACGGCCTCGAGCCGGAGCCCGCGCTCGTCCGTGCCGTCGAGGCGATGCGTGAGCGCCTGGCGATCGTGTCGGCCGAGCGCGTGCGCGATGAGCTCGACAAGCTGCTGGT
This sequence comes from Acidimicrobiales bacterium, assembly GCA_038324235.1. Classification (GTDB taxonomy): domain Bacteria; phylum Actinomycetota; class Acidimicrobiia; order Acidimicrobiales; family Acidimicrobilacustridaceae; genus JBBQHT01. Next base: position 12,353 of record JBBQHT010000013.1, on the reverse strand, counting down.
GGTCGACGATCCGTCGGACGGGCTGTGGTTCCTCGTCAACACGAAGCTCATCGATCAGTTCCTGCCCGAGCTGCCGGCCATGCGCCTGGAGCAGGACCCCATCCACCGACACAAGGACGTGCTGGCCCACACGATCGCGGTGATCAACAACGTGGCGCCCCGCGACCGTCATGGCGCGCCGAACCGGATCACGCGCCTCGCGGCCCTCTTCCACGACGTGGGCAAGCCGCGCACCCGCGCCATCGGCGACAACGGCGTGAGCTTCCACCACCACGAGGTGGTCGGAGCCAGGATGACGCGAGAGCGCATGCGCGCGTTGAAGTACGCGAACGACGACGTCGAGACCGTCACCAAGCTCGTGTACCTGCACCTGCGGTTCCACACCTACTCCATGGGGTGGACCGACAGCGCGGTGCGCCGGTTCGTGCGCGACGCCGGGCCGTTGCTCGATGAGCTCATCGAACTGACCCGCAGCGACTGCACGACCCGGAACCAGCGCCGCGCCGATCAGCTGCGCCGGCGGATGGACGAGCTCGAAGCCCGCATCGCGGACCTGCGCGAGCACGAGGAGCTGGCCGCGATCCGGCCCGACCTCGACGGGCAGGCGGTCATGGCGATCCTCGACATCCCTCCGGGCCGCGTGGTGGGGGAGGCTCTGGCGCACCTGCTCGAGGTCCGCCTCGACGAAGGACCCCTGAGCGCCGACGACGCCCGGGAACGCCTGCTTTCCTGGTGGGCCGAGCGCCAGCAGGCCTGATCAGCGCGTCAGACGCCTTCCTTGCGGGCCCGGATGATGAGCGTGGCCGGCACCCAGTGCATCGCGACGCTGAAGAACTTGCTGTGCACACCGTCGCTCGTGGCCTCCGGTTCGAGGAACGTGTCCACGCGGAAGTTGGCCCGCGACAGGCTCGTGAACAGATCGCTGATCGTGCGGGGGTACTCGTGGCCGTCGGCGCCGGCGGCGGACCAGGACCGGCGCTCGTGATCGAAGTAGGTGCGGGTGACCTCGAGCGGATCGTCGCCGCTGCCGTCGAGCAGGCGGTACGCGGGGTGCGGGACGGAGAAGACGATGGGGGAGCCCTCGCCGAGGACCCGGTGCATCTGGCGGAAGACACGGTCGAGGTCGGGGACGTTGGCCAGTGCGTAGATGCTGATGACGGCGTCGATCGTGTCGGCCCGCACGAAGGCGATCTCGGCGAGGTCGGCCTGGTGGAGCTCGATCTTCACGCCTTCGCGGTCACACGCGGCGCGGACCTGGTCGAGCCGGCTGTTCGACGGGTCGACGGTGATGACCTTGGCGCCCTGCTTGGCCAGAGCGATTGCGGCCTGTCCGCCACCGCAGCCCAACTCGAGCACCCGCTTGCCCTCGAGGTTGCCGAGGCTGCCGAGGAGGCGGAACGTCCGATCGTCGGGGATGTCGGGCCCGTAGCTGATCACGTCGTAGGGCAGGTACGCGTCGACCGGGAAGGTGGCCGAGTACGGCCCGGAGACGCCCGTGGGGGCGGGCGCCGGGGTGGCCGCCGGCCGGAGGTGACGGGTGGTCGGGTGTCCCGCGGTGATGTCGGAGTCGGTGTCGTCTGCCATGGTGTCGCTTTCCTCGGTTGCCGGTCGGCAATCGTGCAGTGTGCCCCAGCCAGGCGGGTCGCGTACGGATCCTGGGAACGTTCGTCGCCGGATCGCCCGGAGGTGACGCGGACCTGACGGATCGTTCCCTCCGGACCCAGCTCAGAGCGTCGACGATGGGCCGGTTCCGGCGAACACCGCGACGAAGCCGGCGATCCCGGTCGGCGCGGTGAGGCACATCGTCGTGCCCCCGAACTGGGCCCGGCCCGAGCCGCGACCGACGATGGCGAGGTTGCCGTCGGCGCGGATCGCGACGCCGAAGGACCAGTCCTCGCCCCCCGCACGGATCCGCTGGATCCACCGGGGTGTGCCGTCTCCGGCGAGGCGCAGGAGCAGCGCATCGGGGTAAGTCGCCGCGCCCGTGGAGGTCAGTGCCGTGGGCCCGACGCCGATCGTGACGGTCGAGGTCACCGTCGCGCCGACGACGACATCTCCCGAGGCCGGGTCGAACGCCACCCCGCCGACGCCGTTCGCCCCGGAGATCGAGTCGAGCAGGACCTGCGACCACAGGACTGACCCGCTCGTGGAGAGGCGGGCGACGAACCCTTGGCGGCCGAGCGGGATCTGCAGGGACTGGCCGCCGAGCGTGCCCGTGTCGGAGCTGTACCCGCCGATCACCACGCCGTCGTCGGTGGCCACCATCGACTCGAGCGCGGACCACTGGTGCCCGCTCGTGAGGGCGTCCGCCCACAGCACGGAGCCGCTCTGGTCCCACGCCGCGACGAATCCACCCAGCGTCCCGATGGTGAGATCGGTGGTGCCGATGGTGGCGTGGTCCGAGAGCTGCCCGCCTACGACGATGTGGCCGGCCGGGTCGATCGCGATCGCGGTGGCCTTGTCCTGCTTCGGCCCGCCCGCGGTGCGGAACCACTGGGGCGAGCCCGTCGCGGTCAGGAGCGCCACGGCGATCTCGTTGGTGCCGTTGCCCGGCTTGGACAGCGACGTGGGCCCGGCGCCCAACGTCGCCGTGGCCGACACCTTGCCGGCCACGGCGATGCGGCCGTCGGGCAGCAGCGCGACGGCGGCGAGCTCGTCGTCCCACACGCTCGCGAGGCGAGTCACCCACTGCGGGGTGCCGTCGGGACCGAGCCGGGTGACGAAGCCGTCGGTGTGGGTGCCGTCGGCGTTGGTGAGCACGAGGGCGCCGGCCCCCGCCCCGATCGTGATGCCGCCTCGATAGGAGCCGACGACGATCGTGTCGCCGCCGGGGGCCGCGGCGACCGACAGGACGGTCGCCGACGAGTTGTTGCTGTGCACCTGCTGGGTCCAGCGCACGTCGCCGGCGGGGGACCACGCCACGACGAGCCCGTCCGAGCCGGACCCGGCGGCGGTGACCTCCACCGGGCCCGACGGCGTGGCGATGGAGGTCGTGCCGTAGCCGGTCCCGCCGGTCACGAGGTCGCCGTCGGGCCGGGATGCGACGCTGCTGAACACCCATCCTGGTCGTGACGTCGTCGCCCATGGCAGGTCGGGGCCGCTGACCGGGTTCGGGGTGTCGACCGTGGTCGCGAGCACGCGCACCGAGTCATCGGTGGCGTCGGTCTCGCTCGGTCGGCTGGCGCTCGCGGTGGTCACCTCCCAGTTGGCCTGGCACTCGGCGGTGATCCCGGGCGTGGCGAGGAGCGAGATGGTGGCGGAGGCTCCCCCGGCCAGGTCGCCGACGGTCCAGGTGCCCAGGTTGTACGTGCCGACCGAGGCGCTGACGGTGGATGCGCCGTAGCCCGCAGGCAGGAGCGTACGAACGGTCACGCCGAGGGCGGGGTCCGGGCCCGTGTTCGAGATGGTCGTGACGAAGGTCTGGGGGTCACCAGGGCGGGTGATGGCCGGTGGCCCGCTGAAGGTGAGGTGCAGGTTGCTGCGTAGGCCGCCGGTGCCATCGACCAGGAGCAGACCCGCAGGCCCGGTGCGCGCCGGGACGCCGGCAGCGGTGACACTCGCCGCGATGCGCAGGCCCCCGGCCGCGTCGGCGGTGAGCGTCGTGGGGTTGGCGTCGCTCGCGGCGAGCGCGACGGTGGTCGGCGTCACCGTCCCGTCGGGCGCGTAGCGCAGCAGGTTCAACCCGCCGGGGGCGGTGGAGGCCGTCGTACCCGGGCCCCCCAGATCGAGGGCGTACCCGCTGGAGGCCACGACGATGTCGCCACTCGCCTCCGCGAGGCCGGTCCAGGTGCCGTAGCTCGCCCGGGCCTGGCGGACCCACTGGGGAGTGCCATCGTCGCGGTAGCGCACCACGTACGCGTTGGGTGTCGTAGCCGGCCCTGACACCGTGCCCGCGGCGCCGAAGGTGTCGTAGCCGGTGAAGAGGCCCAGCCCGACGACCGAGCCGTCGGCCGTGACCAGGGCGTGAGTCCCGCGAGCGGTGGACTGCCCGAGCGGACCGCTGACCCGGACCCATCGCAGTGTGCCGGCGGCGCGGAACTTGGCGAGGTACATCCGAGGGTTCAGGTTGGCGGCGGTACCGACCACGGTCGTGTCCGCGCCGCTACCGAAGGTCGCGTCCCCGATCTCCATGCCGGTGATCGCGACCTCGCCGGCGGCGTTGACCGACAGGTCCGTGACCGTGTGGTCGTGCGCCCCACCGAACTGCTCCACGCGGGCCAGCGTGCCGTTGGCCCGGTAGGTGACGAGTGTGCCATCACGCTCGCCCCGGGAGGTGACGGTGCGAGCATCGGCCCCGCTGCCGAACGTCACGGTGCCCTGGACGGTGGCGGTCACGAGGATCGACCCGTCGGGCGCGACGCCGACGTCGGTGCCTTCGGCCGAGGAAGGCATCGCGGAGGTCGCCTCGATCCGCGACCACTGCACGCCGCCCTTGGGCCCGAGCCGGTACAGCGTCATGCCGCGGCCCTGGGTGCGACCCGCCAGGACGACGGCGCCGCCGTCGGCGGTGAGCGTCACGCGGGCGATCGTGCCGTAGGGCGTGTTGCCCGGCAGTCGGACCGCCCAGGCCAACGTGCCCGACGGGGCGTAGCGCGCGGCGTACACGTTGCCTTCGGGATCGCTGCGGCCCAGGGTGACCGCCGCGGTCCCTCCACCGAACTGGGTGGTGTTGGTGAGGAGGCCGACAGTGGTCGTGGTGCCGTCAGGGGCGGTGGCGGCGCCGGCGATGGCGGGGCTCGGTGTCATCCAGGCGACCGGGACCGCGACCACATCCGCGGCGGCGGGCGCGATCGCGGCGAGGGGCCCGGCGACGGCGATGAGCACCGCGACGAGGGCGGCCACGCCGCCCCGGACCCTGGTCGGCCGCGCTCGTCTCGGCGCGGTGCTCGGCTTCCCCATGGGTCCTCCCCCAACCCCTCGACGATCGGTGCCCGGCGCCGACCGCGTGCTGCACGCTCCAGCTCGCAGCACCTCGCGCACAGGGTAGAGGACGGGGCCGAACGCGTCTCGGCCCCGGCGAAGACCGGGGCCGAGCATCCTTCGGGCGGGCGGTCGCGCCTCAGCGCGACGGGGGCAGGCGTTCAGGCGTCACCGGCGATGAACTCTTCCACCAGCGCCGCCCACACCACCCCTCACGGGGTTCATCGCGACGCAGCCGGGTCCTCAGGCGTCACCGGCGATGAACTCCTCCACCATTCGGTGCGCGTCGTCATCGTGGAACTGCTCGGCGGGGCTCTTCATGAAGTAGGCCGAGGCGGCTTCGAGGGGGCCACCGATGCCCCGGTCCTGGGCCACCTTGCAGCAGCGGAGGGCATCGATGATGACGCCGGCGGAGTTGGGCGAGTCCCACACCTCGAGCTTGAGCTCGACGTTGAGCGGCACGTCGCCGAAGTTGCGACCTTCGAGGCGGATGTAGGCCCACTTGCGATCCTCGAGCCACGGCACGTGGTCCGACGGGCCGATGTGGACGTTCTCGTCCGAGATGCCCTGATCGATCTGGCTGGTGACCGACTGGGTCTTGGAGATCTTCTTGGACTTCAGGCGCTTGCGCTCGAGCATGTTCATGAAGTCCATGTTCCCGCCGAAGTTGAGCTGGTAGGTGTGGTCGATCGAGGTGCCGCGGTCCTCGAAGAGCCGGGCGAGCAGCCGGTGGGTGATCGTGGCGCCGACCTGGCTCTTGATGTCGTCGCCCACGATCGGGACGCCGGCGTCGGTGAACTTCTGGGCCCACACCGGATCCGACGCGATGAACACCGGGATGGCGTTCACGAAGGCGACCTTCGCGTCGAGGCAGCACTGCGCGTAGTAGCGCTGCGCGTCTTCGGATCCGACGGGGAGGTACGACACCAGGACGTCGGCCTGCGCGTCTCGCAGGGCCTGCGCGACGTCGACCGCCGGCGCCGGGCTCTCCTGGCACTCCTCGCGGTAGAACTCGCCGAAACCGTCGAAGGTCGGGCCGCGCTGGACCTCGATACCGAGGTGAGCGACCTCGGCGAACTTGATCGTGTTGTTGCGGCTCGCCCACATGGCCTTGGAGTAGTCGATGCCGACCTTCTCGGCGTCGACGTCGAACGCCGCGACGAGCTCGATGTCCCGGATGTGGTAGCCGCCGAGCTCGACGTGCATCAGGCCCGGGACGTCCTCGGACGGGTCGGCGTCCTTGTAGTACTCGAGGCCCTGGATGAGGGAGTTGGCGCAGTTGCCGACACCGGCAATGGCGAGGCGGATCTTGCTCATGGGGGGTACCTACTTTCGAAGCGCGGTCAGGCCGCGCCGGCGGGGGTGCCGGGGGTCGGGTCCGAGATGGTGGAGGAGAGGGATGGGGATGGGGATGGGGACGGGGCGAACGGTCGTGTCGGGCCGCCGGGGCCGCCGAGGTCGCTCGCCTGCGGGGCGGCGTCGGCGTCGGCGTGGGTCGCGGCGGTGAGCTCGTCGAGCCACTCGAGATCGAGGCTGATGGTGCGGGCGTCGCGATCGCGCAGCGACCGGCGGTAGAGGTCGCCTCGTCGCTCGGCCGGCTTGCGCCGGGACGCGAGCTGGCCGGTGAGCTCGGCTCGGCGCCGGTCGAACAGGGCGAGGCGCTCGGCGGGTTCGAGGTGGCGGCAGAAGGCGACGCGCAGCGCGAACGTGCGCTCGTCGTCTGGCCCGGGTTCGGTCAGCAGCTCGTGGAACCGGTCGCGGCCGAGGTTCGTGATGCCGAACACCTTCTTGCCCCGGCGGCCCCGCGGCGCCTTCGCAGCCTTGGGCGCGAGCCGCTGACGGAACGCCGCGAGCTCACCCGACAGCGCCCCGGTCATCGGGACGAGCACGTCGGGCGACGCCGTGTTGGCCTCGACCGCCTTGACGAGACCGGCCTTCTCGAGCCGGGCGAGGGCGGGATAGAGCGAACCGAACGACATCGTCGACCACGAGCCGAGCAGCTCGCCGAGCTGCTTCTTGAGCTCGTAGCCGTGCAGGTCCTGCTCCGTGAGGAGCCCAAGGATGGCCAGTTCGATCATGATGTCGCGAGTATATATATCGAACAGATATATCGGCAACCTCTTGTTTGCCTCGCGTTCAGCGCGGGGACCGCGGACCCGCGTTCGGAGGCGCCGCTCGCTACCCTGTCGGCGTGACGTTCGGCCCGGGCGCGATCAAAGGAGCGGGGGACACCCCCGGCGAGATCGACTACCGACTCGCGCGCCGGGCGCTGATCTCGGAGTACCGCAAGGGCCGCCTCGCCCAGCACGAGGTGTGCGATGCGCACCCCGAACTGGTCCGCAACGCCCGCGAGTGCAGCGAGCCGTCGCGGATCATGTGCCCGATCTGCGAGGAGCACCACCTCGTGCTCGTCACCTACGTGTTCGGCCCGCGGCTCCCGGCCAGCGGCCGGTGCGTCACCACGAAGGCCGAGCTGCAGTCGCTCGCCAAGCGGGCCGGCGAGTTCGCGTGCTACGTGGTCGAGGTGTGTCCGGCGTGCTCGTGGAACCACCTGGCCCGGACCTTCCTGCTCAACCCTGCCCGCACGGCCTGACGCCGCCAACCGGCGCGACGAGGGCCCGCGTGCCCTCGAGCGGAGCCGCGTGAGAGGCTGACGGGGTTGTCCCCGGCGACGCGCCGTGCGCCCGCCCCCCGGAATCCATGTCTCGTTCCTCTCGCCGCAACGCTCCTCCCTATCCGCGCGACAAGCCGCTGCCACCAGGGATGAAGCGCGCCCGAACTGGGCGCCTCAAGAAGCGGAGCCTCACCTGGCGCTTCCGCCGGCCGTTGCTGCTGCTCGTCGTGCTCGCCGTGGTGGGCGCGAGCACCTGCGCCTATGTCGTGTGGAACACCACCGACCTGCCGCAGAAGGATCCGCCGCTGCTGCAGACCACCTTCATCTGCGCGGCGGACGTCACCAGCGACTGCAACCAGGACAACTCGATCGCGCAGCTCAGCGGCGGGGTCGACCGCGTCACCGTGGGCTACGACAAGATCCCGGCGCTGTTCGTGCAGGCGCTCATCTCGGCCGAGGACAAGGACTTCTTCCGGCACCAGGGTGTGGACCCCACAGGCGTGGCCCGAGCCCTGTACAAGAACCTGACCAACGAGAAGGTCCAGCAGGGCGGCTCGACCATCACGCAGCAGTACGTGAAGAACGTCTACCTCTCCAACGAGCAGACCGTCACCCGCAAGCTGAACGAAGCGGTGCTGGCCATCAAGCTCGACCGCGAGCTGCCCAAGCAGGAGATCCTCGAGCGCTACCTCAACACGATCTACTTCGGGCGCAACGCGTACGGGATCGAGGCCGCGTCGCGCGTCTACTTCGGCAAGCACGTCGAGCAGCTCGGCCTGCCCGAGGTGTCCTACCTGGCGGGGCTCATCCGCGCCCCGGAGAGCACCGATGCGAATCGGCAACCCACCGATCCGCTGCGCGATCGGCAACTGCGCGACGCCACCGATCGGCGCAAGCAGGTGCTGGCCGCGATGTTGACCGAGGGCTACATCACCCAGCGGGACTACGACCAGGTTTCGACGATGGGGTGGGACTACGTGCTGCCGCGCTCGACCGCCACGAACTTCGGCAAGGTGAAGCACCCGGAGCTGGGCACCGAGTACTTCATCGACTACGTGCGCCACAGCCTGGTCGCCTCGGGCCAGTTCACCGACGCGCAGCTCAACGGCGGCGGACTGCGGATCTACACCACGCTCGACTTCACGGCGCAGGCCGCGGCGTACGACGCGATCACCTCGACCTTGGATCGACCCACGGATCCGTCCGCCTCGATCGTGTCGATCGACGACGTCGGCCGGGTCCGGGCCATGGTCGGTGGCTTCGACTACGCCAAGTCCCAGGTCAACCTGGCGGTCGGGACCGAGGGCGGGGGCTCCGGGCGCCAACCCGGCTCGTCGTTCAAGCCGTTCGTGCTGGCGCAGTACATCAACGAGGGCAAGAGCCTCGGGCAGGTCTACAACGCTCCCGCCAAGCTCGACATCAAGTTGCCGGGGGAGGTCTGGCACGTGGCCAACTACGGGGATGCGGAGCAGGGCCAGCTCAACGTGGTCGACGCCACCCGCAAGTCGTCCAACACCGCGTTCGCGCAGATCATGCAGGACACCGGGCCGTCCGATGTCGTGGCCCTGGGCAAGAAGCTGGGCATCACGTCGCCCCTGCAGGCGTACCCGTCGTTGGTGCTCGGCACCAACGAGGTCTCGGTGCTCGACATGGCCTCGGCGTACTCGACCTTCGCGGATGAGGGCGAGCACCGCGACGCGGTGGTCGTGACCAAGGTGACGAACGCGGCAGGGCAGGTGCTGTGGGAGTCGAGCTTCGACAAGACCCAGGTGCTGCCCAAGAACGTGGCTGACACGGTCAACTGGGTGCTCAACCAGGTCGTCGAGACCGGCACCGGCACCGGCGCCCGCTTCGGCCAGCCCGTGGCCGGCAAGACCGGCACCACGGAGGACTACCGCGACGCCTGGTTCGTGGGCTACACGTGCAAGCTCACCGCGGCGGTGTGGGTCGGCTACCCGACCCTCGACGAGAACGGCAAGACGAAGTACATGCAGGGGGTCCACGGCATCAACGTCGCGGGCGGGACCCTGCCCGCGACGATCTTCCGCAAGTTCATGAGCAAGGCCGCCCAGGGTCTGTCGAGCTGCCCGTTCCCCAAGCCCGCCGATGTCAACGTGTCGGTCGGCTCCGTGCCGCCGGTGAGCGGGACCGCCGCGCCGACGGTGCCGGGAAGCGCCGCGCCCACGACCGTGGCGCCGAGCAGCACCACGCCCGCCAGCTCCACGACCGAGGCGCCGGCCACGACGACGACCGAGGCGCCGGTGACGACCACGACTCCGCCGACGACGGCACCCGCGACCACGACGACGCCGCCGACCACCGCCGCGGTCGCAGGACCCCCCTGACCGTCCGCGCGGCGCGGGCGGGCGGTGCCTCGCCGATCAGCTCGGCGCGTCGCTCACGCCGGCCTCCGGATCGCCCGGTTCCCCGTCGAGCAACTCGTGGGGGTAGTGGGTGCGGCACACGAAGCACCAGTGCTCCTCGTCGCCGGGCTCGACGCGCCCGGGCGTGTCCCACGCCTCGGGCGTGACGTAGTACCGCCGCACGCGCACGGTCTCCTCGTCTTCGCGGCCACAGCTCTCGCACACGCCGATCACGATCATCGGGCCACGGTACTGCCGCAGTCGCGGCCCGCGACGCGCCCCGCGGGCCCACCGACTTCACGCTCACCTTGCGCGCGGGGTACTCTGGCGGCGACCGCCGGCAGCCATGGGGCGCTGGACGGAACGAGAGGAGCTCGCCATGAGCCCGATGCGACCAAGCAAGGTCACCGCACCGTCGGTACGCGCCCGCAAGGTGCGTACCGGGAGTGAGCCGATGGTGATGGTCACCGCCTATGACGCGCCGGGGGCGCGCATGGCCGACGAAGCCGGGGTCGATCTGATCCTCGTCGGCGACTCGTTGGCGATGGTGGTGCTCGGCTACGACGACACGCTGCAGGTGACGGTGGCCGACATGGCCCACCACATCGGTGCCGTGGCCCGGGCCAAGCCCCGGCCGCTCATCGTCGGTGACATGCCGTGGATGAGCTACCACGTGAGCCTCGACGACACCGTGCGCAACGCCGCTGCGCTCATCAAGGCCGGGGCCCAGGCCGTGAAGCTCGAAGGCGGCGCCAAGCGCGTGCCGGCCATCGAGGCGATCATCGACGCCGAGATCCCGGTGATGGGCCACCTCGGCCTCACGCCGCAGTCGGTCAACGCGATGGGCGGCTACAAGGTCCAGGGTCGCGAGCAGTCCGCCGCGCTCGAGCTGATCGAGGACGCCCGGGCCCTCGAAGCCGCCGGGTGCTTCGCCATCGTGCTCGAGGGCGTGCCCGACGAGGTCGCCCGCATGGTGACCGATGCGATCGGCGTGCCCACGATCGGCATCGGCGCCGGGCCGCACTGCGACGGTCAGGTGCTCGTGTACCACGACGTGCTCGGGATCGAGGACCGCATCACCCCCAAGTTCGTCCGCCGCTACGCGGACCTCAAGGGTCAGGCGGTCGAAGCGTTGGCCGCGTTCGCCAGCGACGTGCGCACCGGCCGGTTCCCGGCCCACGAGGAGAGCTACCACCTCAACGATCAGCAGGCCGAAGCCCTCGGGCTGTACGGGAGTGCTACGAAGACGGCGTGATCGCGCCGTCCTGCCCTCCGATCGATCGACCGTCGGCTGCCGGCAAGGGTGCGCGTCCGGCCCGCCGGCGCTGGGTGCTCGTCCCGCTCGCGGTCCTGGCCGCGGTCGTCCTGCTCGCCGGGTGCGCGGCGGCGGGTGACGGCTCCGGGACCGCGGCGACCAGCAGGGCCGGGTCGGGCGCCGGGTCGAACGCGTCGACCACCCGCGTGACGATCGGTTCGATCGTGCCCCACACGGGCCCCCGCGACCAGCTCGACGGCTTCGGGGAGGTCACCGTCACCGTGGTCGACGCGCAGGGCGTCACCCGCACGTTCTGCCTGTTGCTCGCCGACACCGATGCGTTGCGCGAGCGGGGCCTGATGTTCGTGGAGGACCCGGCGCTCGGCGGGTACGACGGCATGTTTTTCTTCTACGAACAGGACGACCGCAACGGGTACTGGATGAAGAACACCCGCCTGCCGTTGTCGATCGCGTACCTCGCGGCCGACGGCTCGACGGTGTCGATGACCGACATGGCGCCGTGCCCCGACGACGCCGGCTCGTGTCCGACCTACCCGGCCGGGGGGCCGTACCGCTACACGATCGAGGTGCCCGAGGGCGGCTTCGACCGCCTGGGCATCTCGGCGGGCTCCAAGGTCACCGTCGGCGCCCGGGCGTGCGCGCCGCTCTGACGTCCTGATCCGCGCATCGTCGTGCGTGTCACACCCCCTCGTCATAGTGACCGATGAGGCTCTGGCCTCGGGATTCCACTATCATCGTCGGGTCCTCTGCTCGTCCCGCTCGCGGGCCGGTCGGAGGGTTGACAGATCCTCGCCTGTTCCGGGCGAGGGCCCTGCCCCCGGCTCGGGGGCCCCGATGGCGACACGCCCGCTCCGGCGGGTGGGCCGACACATCGGGTCCGAAGGGAGAGATGCTCGTGACACGAGCCTATGAGTTGATGATCATTTTTCAAGGTGACGTCGAGGACGACGCCCTGAACCGGATCTTGCAGCAGGCCGGGGGGATGATCGAGGCTGGCAACGGCAAGGTCGCCAAGACCGACCGCTGGGGCAAGCGCCGCTTCGCCTACGAGATCAACCACAAGTGGGAGGGCGTCTACGTCGTCCTCGAGATCGTCACCGAGGCCTCGAACCTCGACGACGTCGAGCGCATGCTCCGTATCGCGGACGAGGTCGTTCGCCACAAGTTGATCCGCCTTCCC
>JBBQHT010000012.1:0-37033 GCA_038324235.1 Acidimicrobiales bacterium | reverse complement strand
GCTGAAAGGGGCCTTTGTCGTCGCCCGGCGCGAGGCTTGGCCAATGTCCACGCCTGAGCCGATGCCGGACTTCGCGACGCTCTACGAGTCGTCACCCATCTCCCCGCAACTCGCGGGAGGACTGTGGTTCGGCGCCCAACTCCTGGCGGACACCTATGCGGATCCCGACTTCCATTTCGACCTGCGGACCGAGCTCCCACCGATCGCCGACCGGTACGCAGATGACGAATGGCTCGAGCGGTTTGCAGCCAGGTTCCGCGCTGTCGCTGACCGCCTCGCTGACCCAACGATCGGGGTCGAGCAGCTCGCGACCTGCACCGCCGACGAACTCGTCGTCCACCTCATCGTCGACACCCTCGCGTCACTCGACGCCGACGACGTGCGCGCCAACCAGCCGTGGATCGCAGCGCTGCCCAACGGCCCTGGATCCGACGAGCTAGAGGCGGCCGCTGAACTCTGCCTCCAGGACAACGACGTGATGATGCTGTTCAACCCCGCCCTCGACGGGATCGAAGACACCGTCGACCCCGTGAGGGAGTGGCAGGGCGCAGCGAACCTTCACCCGCGAGACTGGTTCTCTCCGTTCGTCATGTGACGCTCTCGGCGTGACCGCAAGTCACTGATCGAGTTGGCCGCTCTGCCTCCATCCCGACCGCCCGAATGACGCATTCAGTGAGTGTGGCCGTGGTGGAGGTCGGGACGTGGTCGTGGACGTGTTCGACCGCGTTGTGGCTGTGCCGGTGGCTGTACCACCCAGTGAACCCGTCGTCGTGGGTGTGATCGTGCTGTCGATCGTCGTGGCGGTGCTCGTGTTCATGCTCGAGCGGCATGTGGCGATGCGTGTGTGCATGGCTGGTTCGGAGCGACAGGGAGACCCCGGCGGTGGCGATCGGCACCGCAATCAACTGGCGCAGCACGATTGGTTCGTGCAGCCCCGTCCACGAGCGGGTTCACACCTTCCCGCCCCTTCCCCGCTGTGGGTCTTTCGAGCGCCGGAGAACGCAAGGGTCAGCGACGTCCTCCGGCGATGAGGTCAGCTTCGGGGAGGGCGCGCAGGCGGAGCATGGCGGCCACGCCGAGAACAGGGCCGGGGACGAGCAACACGAATGCCCAGGTCCATCCGGGCCCGTCGCGGACGACGGGCACAAGCCAGATGGTCGCCACCGTCAACACGAATCCGATCGCGAGCTGCAGGGTCACTGCGGTACCCACGTAGCTTTGGTCGGCGACCTCGGTCACGATGGTCGAGAACTGCGCGGAGTCGGCAACGATGGCGAATCCCCATACGGCCGCGACGGCGATGAGAACGGGCAGGGGGCCGGACCGGAGCGTGCCGATCACCAGAGCGCAACCTCCCGAGATCGCCATAGCGAGCGCGGTCGTCTTGGTGCGGCCCCAACGGTCGCCGAGCAGGCCGCCGACAACGCAACCCGCCGCGCCGATGCCGATGACGCCGAACGTGAGGAGGGACGCCAGCTGAGCCGGCTCCGGCCGTCCGCCGGCCCGCAGCGCGTCTCCAGCGAACGCGGCGAACCACGCCCACATGGCGTAGAGCTCCCACATGTGACCGAAGTAGCCGATCGAGGCCAACCGCACACCACGATCGCGAGCGAGACGGACGATCTGACCCGGCGCGAACGCCGCCGTCGGGAACGGGAACGGTCCGTCGTGAAAGGCGAAGCCGGCGAGCAATCCGCCCGCGACGGTCAGAACAGATGTGGCCACGATGACGGTCCGCCAATCCGCTCCGCCAAGTCCGTTGACCAGATGCGGTAGCGCGGAGCCCAGCGTGAGTGCCCCCACCATGACGCCCAAGGCCGTTCCGCGACCTTGGCGGAACCACGTCGACATCGCTTTCAACGCCGGTGGGTACACCAGCGCAAGCGCGGCCCCCGTCAAGAATCGGAAGGCGATGGCGGTGGTGGCCCCGGCTGAGATGAGCAGACCCAGATTGCACGTGGCGGCGGCCAGCGCACCCAGGAGCATGAGCCGCCGGGCGGGTACCACGTCTGCGAGGTTGCCGACCGCCGAGATCAACGCGCCGACGACGAACCCAAGTTGCACGGCGATCGTCAACCACGCCGCAGTACCCGTCGACAGCCCCCACACTTCCCGCAATTGAGGCAGGACAGCCGAGGCCGAGAACCACGTCGCCATCGAGGCCACCATGGCCAGGGCGAGCACACCGAGCGCTGGCCACCTCCCTGTCGGATCCGACTGCTCCACGACGGCGGTCAGGGACGTCACGAAGCCTGCGGTTGCCGCCATCGGCGATTGGCGGTCGCCGCGGGGTCCACCGCCATCACCTCGACTCGGTCTCGGTCAGTCATGTCGGCCCCATCCATTCCATTCGGATCGGCGGCGAGTTGTCGATCAGCCCGGGGCGTCTGGTCGCCGGGCGCGGCGGGCCAAGGTGAACCCAACGAGTACGGCGACGGCGACCCCGTCGATACCCCAGCTCAGGGCGGTGTGTCCGAACAGCGATACGGCCTCGCTGACCACGAGGAGGCTGGCGATTACGATCCATTGCGCGATGCGAGCGGGAGGCCATCGAGTCGACGTTGTTTGCGCATCTTGTTCGTTCATCAGGAGGGGAACCCGACCGGCGCCAGGGACATTCCGCAACCCGTGCCCGTGTCGGCTTCCGCTCTGCTGCCGCTCATGGCGGCCCGAGCCCTTCTGAACGAAACGTCTACCGGCAGCGCTTTGGATGCGACGCCTGCGCCGGCGGCGGGAAACGGGGGCGGGAGGAACAACCACCCGGGAGTGTCACCGCTCGTCGCCTGGGCCACGCCGTCGAGGAGGACCGGTCTCGAGGAGACCGGCCCCCCCTGGTGGGCGGCTCCCGGGTCGGGGTGTTCACGATGGAGCGGTGGGCCCCGGGCGCGACGGCGGCCCGGCAGGTGTCAGGCGGGCGACTCGGGCTCGGAGCGAAGCTTCGTCGATACCGCCGAGCGCGACGTCGACGAGTTGGCCTTGGGCGTCGTAGAACGCGGTGAGCGGCATCGAACCGGCCCGGGCCCCGAGCGCGTCGTGGAGCCCGCTGCCGTTTCGTCCTCCTTGATCTTCGGCGAGCGGCCACCACTCGATGCCGTGGCGGTTGGGCATGTAGTCGCGGTCGCCGGTTTCGAGCGAAGCGACCCCGACGAAGGTGACCTTGCCTTTCAGTTCTTGGGACACCTTGGCGAAGCCGGGGAGCTCGGCATCGCACTGCGTGCACCACGAAGCGAAGAAGTTCACCACGACCGGTTGCCCGTGGAACTGGGAGAGGCTGACCGTTTGGCCGTCGGCGAAGGCGGGGAGCGCCCAGTCGGTCTTGGTGGTCCGTACCGCCGACGCAGCCGCCGGGTCCGACGACCGGGTTGCGGCCCACGTGACGCCGGCCAGGACGACGGTGATGACGACGACAGCCGCCGCTATCGAGACGCGGCGTCGGCGTTGTTTGCGGGCCAACTCTCGGCGACGCTGCTCGCGACGATTCTCTTGCCGGTTCCGATCACTGGTTCGTTTCGATGTGCTCATCGGTGGTTCCTCCGGTTTCAGCCGAGGTTGGAGAGTCCGTCGAGGCCGACGGCGCGCAGGAGTTGTTGGATCTCGCTGGTTGCCCAGGACAACCGGTCCAGCACGAGAAGCAGCCCGAAGCATCCGAGCGCGATCGACGACAGCAACGTCACCGATCGCCCCCGGCGCTTGAGCCAACCCATCGTGGTTGTCGCCCGTCCCGCGGCGATTCCGGCAATGACGAACGGGACGCCGAGACCGGCCGAGTACGCGGCGAGCAGCGTCGCGCTCTGACCGGTCGAGCCCTGGGTCGCGGCCAGCGCCAGGATCGAGGTCAGCACCGGTCCGATACATGGCGTCCAACCGAACCCGAACGCAACGCCGGCCACGGGGGCGGCAAACGGTCCGAACCGCGACAGGCGAGGGTGGTAGCGGTGTTCCTGGTACAGCCACGGGGCGCGCACGAACGTCGAGGCGACGACGAAGACGGCCATGGACAGGACGAGCACGCCCGAGATCCGGGTGATGAGGACCTGGTTGTCCGTGAGTACGCGGCCGAGCGAGGTTGCGGTGAGACCGAGTGCGACGAACACGGCCGAGAATCCGGCGACGAACAGCAGCGTCGACGCGAGCACTTGTCCCCGCTCGTGTCGGGTGACCTCGACGCCGTTGGTGACCGAGATGCCCGAGACCAGCGAGATGTACGCCGGTACGACCGGCAGCACGCAGGGCGACGCGAAGGAGATGAGTCCAGCGCCGAAGGCGGCAACGACACCGAGGTCGCTCATTGACCGAGCCGGTCGGCCCACCGGCGTAGCCGGACTGGTGCGAGGCTCGGGGGTTGTCGGCGGCCGAGCCGGGCAACCGACGCGTGGATGAGCCGCCAGTCATGCGCAGTGTCGTTGCCGTCCCAACATCCTTCGAGGTGCGGGGCGATGACTCGGGCGTGTGGTCCTCGAACTTTCCCGTCGAGGTGCGCGCCGATGTCGCGGCGTAGGCGGCGATGGGCGAACTGCGTCACGTCCCGGGAACCCGCCACGCGTGCCCACCATTCCCTCGATCGCTGGGCCGGGGAAGAATCGGCGAACACATTCGGGGGACTGTGTTCCCGGGCCGACAACGACCTTGACCTCGGTCCGATCGATCGGTTGGGGGACTGCAGCCGACGCCTCGCCGACGGCGAGACCCCACGAGATCGACAGCGAAGGTTCAGCGGGCGGCTGAACGCACGGGTAGGTAGCCCGCGCTATTCGGCGAGAAGGGTGGTGCCGGGCTGGTAGGTCGACCATGCGAACCAAACGTGTCGACGTGTTCGACGGCCTCGAGCTGACGGCCCTGCAGCGACCCGGCGACGCCCATGCCGAACAGATCCCACTGGGTGTGCGTGTTGGTGTCTTCGAAGCCGTCCGGGGTTGCGGCGAAAGTGAGGTCGCGTCCGTCCACGCGGGTGGAGAACACGGCGGTTGACCCGACGTCTCGTCCCGTGCCGACGTTGTCGGTGTCGAGAGCGGAAGCGGTTCCCGCTTTCCAGAACACCACGGCGTGCTGGCCGTCGACGTCGACGGTGAGGACCTTGTCGCGGGCCAACCGCGAAAGCGGTACCGCCACCGAGACCGACCCGCGCCGGATACCGACCACGCGCTCCTTCGCTGGGAGGCGCCCATCGGGGCTGCCCTCGAAGAACCCATCGATCGGGGCGCCCGCAGGGTCGTCATAGCCCACGTAGGGGTTCGTTCCATAATGTCGCGCGAACCCCGTGTGACGACTGAGGACACGCCCTCCAGGGTGGGCGTCGCGCCAGTCCTTCCAGCCGACCGTTTCCACGGGGATGAACGTGAGCTTCGTACCGGTGAGCGCCCCGACCACGGCACGGCCGTCGAAATGGGTCCACAGCGACTCGGTCTGGCGGTCGTACATGACCAACGCGGACTGGTAGAGACTCCCGGAGGTCCCGAAGTCCAAGACGCGGGCGCCGGCCCGTCGATCGAACGCGACGGCTGAGTTGCACAGCGGGCAATACGACACGGTCACCGGGATGCCGGCCACGGTGTCGTTGACGAGCTCATGCCAGATGAGGATCTGCACCGGGTATGCCCGCGACTCGCCGTTGACCTCGACCGCGATCACCGCTTCGTTGTCGCCCACGAAGTCGACGTCGGCGGCGCGCAGGAAGGTGGGGTGGTCGATCGGGGGGATCCCGTCGGGTGGCGGGCCGCCCGACACGATGGATTTCGGGTCGATCAGGGGCGCCGGGAACGTCGGGTTGACTCGGTCCACAAGCGCGGAAGGGACGTCCTCGCGTGGTGACGGCGTGGCGCTCGATGCGGGAGTCGGGCTCGGTCGCGTGCCGGCTGTGGGTGCCGTCGTGGTTTGGGCCGCGCACCCCGATACCGCGGCGACGCTCACGAGTGCGATCAGGGCGAGACGGCGCGCTCGACTCGGAATCGCCCGCTCACTCATCGTCGTGACCGATCGACTCGTCCGGTGGTCGTTCGTGGGCGAACAGCAGCCCTTTTCGGGAACGGCTGGCGATTCGAAAGCCCCACAGACCCCCGAGCGCCGCGAAGGCGACGGCCTCGGCAGGAGCGTCGACCCGGCTCCACAGCGTCGGTCCGCCCAGGTGCCCGGTGAGGTCGAGCACCACGGCGACGCCCAGGACCGTCAACACACTTGCGATCGCCACCGCCGCGGCGCGTCGGCGAGTCAGTTTCCCCCCTGCCGCCAGTCGCGCCGCGGCCGGCCCGGCGGCGGCCGCGAGGAGGGGCGCAAAGTGAAAGGTCGTCCCCGGGCGGATTGCGACGAGCACAACCCAGAGTCCCGAGACGAGACCGGTGCCGACCGCGGAGGCAGCAACCCGACGGTGCCAATCGGCGGCGGGCTCGTCGGTTGCCGGCGGGCTGCTGCTCATCGGAGGGACGCTGGCTCGTTCGGGCACGGTCACGCCGCCGCCGAGTTGAACAATGCCGCGGCGTCGCCGGAACGTTCCGAGCATTCGTGAACGCGGCGGGCCGCACCCCGATGGAGACGGCGAACCAACGCCGGTTCGGTAACGCCGGCCCGGAGCCGTCGAACAAAGGTGGGCATCGGCGCGCTCCTTCGGCTTGGATGGATAGGAAACTCGCTTTTGGCCGAGACCATTCCATCGACTTTGCCGGATCGCTCAGCGCTCGGAGTGGCCCGCGGGTCGGTGAGATCGATCTCCCAGGTCCCCGAGTCGGCACTGTCGGCCGGACGGGAGGTTCGGCCCAAGCGAGGGCGTGCTTCTCCGACCCATCGGGTGGGTGGTGAGGCCTACGCGCGGCGGTACTCGGGGTTCTCCCAGTCGAAGCGTTGACCCTCGTCCCACGCCGAACGCTGGTTGCCATAGGCGGGGATACCGCCCGCATCGTGCAGAAGCTTGGCCATGTGCAGGAGGTTCCAGGTCATGAAGGTGGTGTTGCGGCTCGTGAACTCGTTCTCCGGTCCACCCGAACCCGGGTCGAGGTACGACGGGCCCGGGCCCGCTTCGCCGATCCAGCCTGCGTCGGCTTGGGGTGGGATCGAGTAGCCGATGTGCTGGAGGCTGTAGAGGACGTTCGACGCGCAGTGTTTGATGCCGTCCTCGTTGCCGGTGATGAGGCAGCCGCCGACTCTGCCGTAGTACTTCCATTGGCCGTTGTCGTTGAGATCACCGGACGAGGCGTAGAGCCGTTCGATGCACTTCTTCGTCTCGGAGCTGTTGTCGCCCAGCCAGATCGGGCCGGCGATCACGAGGATGTTGGCGTTCCAGACCTTGTCCTGGATGGCCGGCCATTCGTCGGTCGCCCAGCCGTGCTCGGTCATGTCAGGCCAGATGCCGGTGGCGACGTCGTGATCGACGAGGCGAATGACCTCGGTGCTGACGCCGTGGTTGGTCATGATGTCGGCCGACGCGTCGACGAGTGCTTGGGTGTTGGACACCTCGGGCGATCGCTTCAGGGTGCAGTTGATGAACAAGGCCCGCAGCCCGCTGAAGTCGGGAGCCGCCATGTCGCCGTCATTGGTGTCGCTGGTTGCCATCATCTGAACCTACCTCTGGTGTCGCGACCGGCGCCGATGACTCTGGCCATCGGTAAGCCGTGGCCGTGAACGAGGTACGCGGTCCCAGCTGCAATGCTGAGAACTGACCCTGCCGGGTCCTTGTTGAGCATGAACTGGTGGTCGCACCACCAAGCTGACCAGGAAGACCCGCGACGATGCCGACGAACCCGTGCGACCAGGTGCTCTGGAGCCAATCGAGGGGTAACGGGCCGCCGGTCCTGCTGCTCCATGGACTCGGAGCTTCGGGCCGCTATTGGAACCGGCTCCTCACCTTGGTGCACGGGCGACGGCTGATCGCTCCCGATCTACTCGGCTTCGGTCGGTCGCCGGCGCCGCCAGAGGCGAGCTACGACGTCGCCTGCCACTTGGCGGCGCTCGAGCGCTTCGTCGAGGACGAGGTCGTCATCGTCGGGCACTCCACTGGCGGCATCCTCGCGGCCGCGCTCGCGGCATCACATCCGGCCTCGCTCCGGTCCTTGGTGCTGGTCTCGGTGCCCGCCTACCCCGACCGTGGCGCCGCGCGAGCCGAGATCGGCCAGCTCGGCCGCCTGGCCCGCCTCACCGTCGGGGGCCATCCGCCGGCCCGGCTGCTGTGCGAGACGATGTGCCGGGTACGGCCCATCGCCGTGGCGCTGGCGCCACTGCTCGTACGGGATCTCCCCCGCCAGGTCGCAGCCGACGGCGCGCGCCACACGTGGCCGTCGTACAGCCGCACGCTTCACAACGTCGTCGTCGAGCACCGCCTTGCCCCTGATCTCGAGCGGGTCGGCGCTCCGATCACGTTCATCCACGGTCGGAGCGACCGCACGGCACCACCGGCGCACGTCGAGGGTTTGGTGGCGCAGATGCGCGCGGCCGGTCACGTTGTCACGCTCGAGATGGTCGATGGTGACCATCATTTGCCCGTACGCCGCCCCGAGGTCGTCACAAGAGTGATCGAGGGTGCCGCTGGTCACGGCGTCAGCGGGGCGCCGCCTCGAGGATCGCCTTGAGCATGGCTCGGTCTTTGCGGTTGGCGCGCCGTATTGCGATCGCCGCGAGCCGGTGATCTCGGCTCGAATGTCAACCGCGCGCGCTCGCCTGGGCATCGGGGTCGGGAAGAATTCCCCGGCCGTTGTTCGTGTGCCTCAGCCGTCGATCGTCAGCCCCAGGGCGTCGACGGCCGCCTTGAGCGTGTCGATGAAGGCCGCGGGCGAGCCGGCGCAGCGCTCGAGGTCGGCGGTGGTCAGCACCATGACGAGTCCAGATTCGGTGTCGGCGACGACGCAGGGCGTCGAGCCGGCGGTGAGGGCCGCCACGGCGGCGGGTTGTTCGTCGAGGTGGATCGTCGTGAACGGGATCGGCAACGTGGAACGGCAGTCGCTCCATGTTTGCTTCTCCCGGAAGGGGCCGTGGGTGATGTCGCAGAGGCTGCAGTGGGCCCGGCCGAATCGCGCGTTGAACCAGTAGGCGACTTCGGCGCCGAGGGTGCCGTTGGCGTGGTAGACGCCGATGAGCTCGCGGATCGCGACGCGCGATTCGTCCGTTCGGTCTTCAGGGTCGTGCGCGTGGTCGTTCATGGGGTGATCGCGGCCTCTCGTCGCGTACGGTCATGGCAGTCCTGGTTGGGTGGCGGGAACGGGTTGCAGCCGGGGCCGTTTGGTGCCCTGTGGGCGCCGGCGGGCGAGGGAGCGCGGAATGCCTCCGGGTCGACGTCACGATCAGCTTGTCGGGTGCCGCGCAGGGCGAGCGCGCCGGCCAGTGCCGGCGGGACGATGAAGAAGAGGGTCAGGACGGCGGCGATCTGCGGGTCGTGTCGCAGGTACGGAACCATGGTGAGCGGCAGCATGGGCGTCCCGGAGCCGACGACCAGACTTGTCCCGTACTGGCTCCACGACACGATGAACCCGAGCGCGGCCGCGAGGGCGGCGGTGGGGACCATGGCGGGCAAGGTGACGTGGCCGAAGCGTTCGAGCGCGGTGGCGCCGAGGCTGTCGGCGGCTTCTTCGTTCTGTGCGAGTTGGGGGGTGAACCCGGTCAGCAAGGCGACGGTGACGTAGGGCAGGACTTGGACGAGGTGGGCGGCGGTGAGCCCGGTGAGGGAGCCGGCGAGGTGGAGTCGCAGGAACCAGGTCGACAGGCCGGTGCCGATCGCGGCTTGCGGGATGAGGAGCGGGATGACCAACAGGCCGACGCCGAAGGCCCGGTGACGGGTGGCGCTGACCAGTCGGGCGACGGGCCAGCCGAGGACGAGGGCGACGGCGGTGGCCGCGAGGGCGACGAAGAACGAGTTGGTGATGCCTGCGGCGAGGTTGGGGTCGTCGAGTACCGCGTGCAGGCCGCGGGTGCCGTAGGCCTGGGGCAGGATTGCCGGGGCGTGCCACTGATCGGCGAAGGCTTGGACGACGAGCATCGCCAGAGGGGCGATCACGGTGACGAGGACTGCCCCGGCGGTCAACAGGTTCTTGCGTCGCGCGTTCATGTCCGCGCACCCCGATGGGCGACGCGCCACAACGCGGCGCCCACCCCGGCCAAGACGATGGCGAGGGCGGTGACGACGAGCAGCGCGGCGGCTTGGTGGGTGGTGGCGAGCGGGCCGTCGATGCGGGTGGCGTCGAGGGCGTAGGTGGCGATGGTGCCGGGCCGGGTGGGGCCGATGACGTAGGGGACCTCGGTCGCGCCGAGGGTGAACGCGGCGACGATCATTGCCCCGCCGGCGAGCGCGGGGGCCGCGGCGGGGACCACCACGTGACGGAGGCGGGACATGCGGCCCGCCCCGTGCGCGGCCGCGGCCTCCTCGAGTCGGTCGGTGTCACGGCCGAGGGCGGCGAGCACGAGCAGCGCCAGGAACGGGGTCTCCTTGACGACGTAGACGGCGATGATGCCCAGCCCGAGCGAGTCACCGACGAGGGTGACCGGCACCGAGCCGAAGGCCCGTTCGACGATCCCCCCGGGACCGATCCAGGCCACGGCGAGCGCGGCGATGACCAGGTGGGGGACGGCGACGGGCACGGCGGTGAACGAACGGGTGGACGGGCTGCGGCGCCGGAGCACGGCGGCGAGCAGGACCGCCAGGACGGTCGCGACGGCTGTGGCGGTGACCGTGACGGCGATGGTGAATCCGACGGCGCGGCCGAAGGTCTGGTCGCTGAGTACGGCGCGCCACCCGGCGAACGGACCGGCTCCGGTGGGCGATGCGGGTTCCAGGGACGCGCTGATCGCGCCGGCGAGGGCACCGGCGCCGAGCCCACCGAGAACCACGACGCCGGGGAGGGCGGCGAGCTGTCGGCGCCGCCGGCGGCTTCGTTGGGGGTGCCGGCGGCCGTGGGAGACTCGCCGTCGATGTTCGATAAGTCCCTTCGCCGTCGCCTGTCCGGGCCGCTCGACCGGGCCGCGGGCCGTTTGGCCGGGGCCGGGATCGGGGCCGACGCGGTGACCGTGACCGGGTTGGTCGTCGGCTTGGGGGCGTGTGTCGCGGCCGGCGCCCGGTGGTGGTACCTCGCGTTGGGGTTGTGGTGGGCCAACCGTTTGCTCGACGGGCTCGACGGTCCGCTGGCGCGTGTCGCCGGGGCGACGGACCGGGGCGGGTTCCTCGACATCGTGGCGGACTTCACGGTCTACGGCGGGTTCGTCGTCGGGGTCGCGGTCGCGGTCCCGGAGGCCCGGCTGGCGTGTGTGGTGCTGTTGGCGTCCTACTACGTGAGTGGCGTGGCGTTCCTCGCGTGGTCCTCCGCCGCGGAGCGTCGGGGGCGCGAGCACGGCGACGAGCGGTCGTTGCACTTCGTGAGCGGCATCGCCGAAGGCGCCGAGACGATCGTGGCGTACACCCTCTTCTGTCTGTTCCCCTTGTACGCCCCCGCGATCGCGTGGATCTTCGCGGTTCTGGTCGGCGTCACCGCTCTGCAGCGGATCGTGTGGGCGTACCGGTGGCTGTCGGTCCCCGACGAGGCCACCGGTGACCGCTTCTGACGATGGTGGCCGGTGGCTCATGGCGCTGGGACCGGGAAGCGCCACACCCGTGAGCTCGGGATCTCGACGCACACCACCAATCCCGCCGGCACCATCGCGGTGCCGGGTCCGTGCACGGTGACGGGTCCGGCTGCGGTGGCGATCAGGGTCTCGGCGCCCGCCAGACGGCGGCGGCTGGAGATGACCGTGCCAAGGATCGGCACGACATCGTCGGCGGTGTCATGCCGGGCGGACGCGGCTGGCGTTGCCGTGTCGTGGGCGGTGGTGATGTGGAGGTGCTCGGGCCGGCAGGTGACAGCGGCGGACTCACCGGGACCGCTGACCCGAAGGCCCGGATCGCCGGCGCCGAACCAGCCGCCGGCCGCGCTCGCGGCCCAGTGGTTCGGGTTTCCGGCCAGCCGGGCGACGGTGGGCGTGGCCGGCTGTTCGAACACGACCGTGGGCGAGTCGTGTTGGACGAGGCGGCCGTGATCGAGGACGGCCACGGTGTCGGCGATGGCGGCAGCGTCGTTCAGGTCGTGGGTGACGAGCACGGTCGTGACCGGGTGGGCGTCGTGGAGTCGGCCCACCAGATCGCGCAGGTCCTGGCGGCGGTGAGGGTCGAGCGCGGCGAACGGCTCGTCGAGGAGCAGCACCGCGGGTCGGGCGCACAGGGCGCGGGCCAGCGCGACGCGCTGTTGCTCGCCCCCGGAGAGCTGGTGGATCGGCTCGTCACCGATGCCGGTGAGGCCGACGTGGTCGAGGAGCTCGTCGGCGCGGCGGCGGCGTTCCCGGCGTGGGACTCGGGTTCGGCGCAGCGCGAAGGACACGTTGTCGGCGACGCTGAGCGACGGGAACAGCCGCGGTTCCTGGAACACGTAACCGATGCGGCGGCGCGCCGGCGGGAGGTGGGTGGCGGACCGGCCGTCGAGGTCGACACCTCCGTCGGTGGGGTCGGTGAGCCCGGCGATGACGCGCAGCAGGGTGGTCTTGCCGGCCCCGGATGGCCCGGCGAGCGCGCACAGCGAGCCGGGCTCGATGGCGAGGTGGATGTCATCGAGGATGGTCCGGGCGCGGACCGCCACGGTGAGGCCGCGGACGGCGATGCCGGCTATGGGGTCACCTCGGCGGCCCAGCGCTTGTCGAGCATGGCGACCTGATCGGCGGGGAGCTCGTCGACGGGGGTACCGAACGACGTCAGCGTGTACGGCGACGGGGCGATGGTCCCGAGCGGCCCGGCGTGGCCGCCGAGCCGGGCGGCGTCGAGGACCGTGGGGATGCCGACCTGGGTGAGCTTGGCGGCTTGCATCTCGGGAGACGTCAGGAGGTTGGCGACCACGGCGGCGCCAGCCTGGTGGGCGCTGGTGGCGGGGATGGCGAGGAAGCTGACGTTCTGCAGGGTGCCGCTGGTGAACACGTAGGGGCGGGTGGTGGTCGGGAAGCGTCCGGCTGAGACGGCGGTGGCCACGAAGTTCGGGTTGTAGCTCATGGCGAGGTCGACCTGGCCGTTGGCGAAGAGGTCCTCGAGCGCGGTCTCGTCCTTGGGCTGGTTCTTTCCGCCCTGGTAGAGCAGCGGTTGTAGTTCCTTCAACAGCGCGAACGCACGGTCGGCACCGAGGCTCTGCGCGGCTTGGCGGACGAAGGCCGAGCCGGTGAAGTCGGGCGGCGCCGGATAGGTGACCCGCCCGGGATGGGCTGTGGCGTAGGCCAGGAGCTGTTCGAAGTCCCGGGGCGGGTCGGGGACCCGGGCCGAGTCCGCGGCGTAGACGAACGCGGCGCGGCTCCACGCGAGCTCCTGACCGTCGGCGGGCACACCGAAATCGGTGCGGAGCGTCTCGTCGGCGGGGTCCAGGAGCGCGCTGTTGGGCAGGGTGTTCGGCCACCCGGTGGCCCACAGCCCAGCTTGTTTGGCCTGCGCGAAGTTCTTGCCGTTGACCCAGACGAGATCGACCGAACCGGTCGTTCCCGCCTGGTTCGCCGCCGCGATCTGCTTGACGGCATCGGCGGTGTCTTCGATCGGCACCCGCTTCAGGGTGACGCCCTGCGCCGCGGCGGCGGGGGTCACGGTCTGGTCGATGTAGCGGTTGAGGGCCTCCTCGCCGCCGTACATCCACAGCTGCACCGTCTGCCCCTGCGCCGCGCCCACCGTGGCATCCCAGCTCGCAGTCGCGGTCCCGGGCGGTCCGCTCGAACCGGGCGGCGACGAGGTGGCCCCGGTGGACGTGCAGGCGGTGACGGCCAGGCCCAGGGTCACGAGCACAGCGATGGTCAGGCGAGGTCGAGGCACGGGCAGAGGTCCTTTGTCGGGGTGATCCGGGAACGGATCGGGAACCCGGCCCGACGCGTGACCATTCCCCGAGTCACCGACCGCAGGACCGGCGGACACCCCGCCCGACAATTACGCCGGAAGGATGCTGCGGCCCGGCGGGTTTCCCGACCACGAACTTCACCTCCACCCCTCCGCACGGTCCCCTCCGGGGCCACGTGCGCGACGATGACATCCCGAAGCGAGGAACTGCTCCGTGCCCACCACCCGATCTGCCGTCCGCCGAGGTCTCGCCGCCGTGGCGGCCCTCGAGCGTCAGACCCGGCCCGTGGACGCCGATGCCAGCGCCGCGTTGGCCCGGCGCTGGGCCGCGCTGCCCGACGTGGTCAAGACTCCGGCCCAGCTCCTCGGCCGGCGCGCCAACGGCTGTGAGGGCACCCATGGCGTGTTCCCCCAGTGCGACTTCTCGTGCAAGCCCTGCTACCACTCCGCGGATGCCAACAAGGTCGCCATCGACGGCGCCCACACCGTCGCCGAGGTCACCAAGCAGATGGCCTATCTGCTCGAACAGCGCGGCCCGGGGCAGTATGCGCAGCTCATCGGCGGTGAGGTCTCCTTGCTCGCCCCCGACGATCACGCCGCCGCCCTCGCGGCGATGCACGCCGCCAAACGGGTACCGATGAGCTTCACCCACGGCGACTTCGACTACGACTACCTCGAACAGGTCGCCGTCGGCCCCGACGGACGGCGCCGCTTCGATGTCATGTCCTTCGCCGGGCACTTCGACACGACCATGTTCGGGCGGCGCGGCATCGAGAAACCCGAACGCGAAGCC
This sequence comes from Acidimicrobiales bacterium, assembly GCA_038324235.1. GTDB lineage: Bacteria > Actinomycetota > Acidimicrobiia > Acidimicrobiales > Acidimicrobilacustridaceae > JBBQHT01. The sequence goes on along the minus strand of JBBQHT010000012.1, from coordinate 22,445 downwards.
GACCTCCACCCGTACCGCCAGGCGTTCTGTGCCATGTTCGACCGGCTCGAAGCCGAACACGGCGTCAAGAGCTACTTGGCCCACAACATGACGGTCACGCCCGACAACATCGACGACATCCCCGACGTCATCCGTTCCTGCCGCGCGATGGGGTTCCGGATGTTCTCGTTCCAGCCGGCGGGCTACGTCGGGAACGAGAACCGCTGGGCCGACGGGTTCCGCCACATCACCGACGATGACGTGTGGGACCGCGTCGAAGCGGGAGCGGGCACCCGGCTGCCATTTCGGGCCATCGAGTTCGGCGACACCCGCTGCAACCGCGTCGTGTGGGGCCTCTACGTCGGGGACCGCTACGTCCCGGTGCTCGACGACCAAGACCCCGCCGATCTCGCCATGCGCGACCTGTTCTTCGAGTCGTTCCCCACCCACTTCATGTTCATGTCCCGACCCCTCATGCTCCTACGCGGCGCCCGCTGCGTCGCCCGCCGACCCCGCGTCGTCCCCGCGGGCTGGGCGTGGGCGCGCCGCCTGGTGCGCCGCGCTGGCGGCCTGCGGGCCCTGCGCCACGGGGTCGCCCCGGTCACGTTCGTGATGCACAGCTTCATGGACGCCCGCGATGTCGCCGCCGCCTGGGAGCTCCTCCAGCGAGGAGAGACCGCCACCGACGAACGCATCCTGGCCACCCAAGAACGCCTCCAAGCCTGTGCCTACTCGATGGCCCACCCCGAATCCGACCAGCTCGTGCCCGCCTGTGTGCAGCACTCCCTGCTCGACCCGCACGAGAACACCCAACTCGTCCAACTGCTCCCCCGCAAACCCCGCCGATCCGAACCCGCGCTCACCAGCCCCCGGCCATGATCACACCCGCACCGGCCACCCGATCGAAGGGCCCCCGACACACCGACAGCCTCCAGACCCGCTGGCGCGACTGGCTCCACGGCCGGAGCGACCGGTCGATGACTGTCGGGGCGGTGGGACGGGACGAGTCGAACGACGAGCTCGACGGCTTCGAGGTCGGCCTGGCCGAGGGGTGGTCCCCGTTCTGCGGCGGTCCGTGCCTGCTGCATGAACCCATGTTCGTGCTCCGCGCGACGGAGCCACCCGCCGCGTCGGGCCCGGCTGGCTGACCCTTTGGTCGATCAGAGCGGGGGACTTGCGGGGTCCCGCGCCGTGGTCGGTTCGTTCGTCGTCGGGCGCGGGCGTTGGGGCCACCCGGTGCGCAGCCGCCGCACGACCAGGAAGAACACGACGATCACTGCGTCCAGAGCCCACGACTGCGCGGTCTGGCCCGCCTGCGAGAGCGCCTCGCTGGCGATCAACCCGACGATGACCCCCACCCACTGCAACACCCGCAACGGCGGCCACGCGCGGACGGGGCGCAGGTCGAGCTCGGGATGAGCGACCCGCAGTTCCTGGAGCAGCAGCGTCGGGCGGGGAGCCACGAACACCCGGTCGTCGAGGGTCACGGTCGGGACCGTCTCGTTCCCGTCGGCGACGCTGCGCACGAACGCGGCGGCCGGCGCGTCATCCCAGATGTTGCGCCACCGCGCGTCGACGCCCGCTTCGTGAAGCGAACGGCGCAGCGACGCACACGACCCGCATCCCGGCCGCCAGAACACCTCGAGCACAGGTTCGGTGTCATCCATACGCAGGAGACCCGGTGGGGTGTCACTTCATTCCTGTTATGTCTCGGCAGCGGGCGTTTCCCCGACCCTGCTGGCCGAACGGTGGGTCCGGTCGGGTCGAGCAGCCCGGTTGGTAGCAAACCGGGCTGCGGCCAACTTCGGCTCGGTCAGTCCAGAGCCCGGAGGGCCTCGATGATCGTGGCGGGGCTGAGACGTTCGCGGTAGTTGGGGTCGACGTGGGCGACGCGGACGATGCCCGACGGGTCGAGCACGAACGTGGCCGGTACCGGCAAGAACCAGGAGCCGTCCGCGTTGTGCACGTCGAGCGCCATGTCCATGCTGCGGTAAACGTCGCGCAGCTCAAGTGGGAGCTCGAAGTGGAGTCGATAGTCGCGGATGACCCGCTGGTCGACGTCGGCCAGAACGTCGAATCCCAGCTCGAGGCGCTCAGCCAAGCCGAGCGAATCGTCGGACCGCTGGGGACTGATCGCCACCAGCGTCGCGCCGAGGGCGGTGATGTCGATCAGCGCGCCCCGCAGCGCCGCGAGATGCAAGTTGCAGATGGGACACCAGGCGCCGCGGTAGAACACGATCACGACGGGGCCAGCCGCCAGTCGATCCTTCAACGACACGGTCCCGCCGGCCGCGGCCGGCAAGGTGAAGTCCGGGGCGTGCTCCCCGGCGGCGAGTCCGGGCACAGTTCCGCCGGTGCGGAGGTTCTCGATCAGATCGCTGGTGAGCTGGCGCAGATCCGGGGCGTGAGGCACTTCATCTGGCATGGATCGCTCCTCGACGGGTTGACACAGGAACCCGGCGGGCCCCGGAGTCCTTCCACCGCAGCGTGTCGGTCTGTTCGGGCCGGTCCGCATCGACAGTGACGGCGATCTATGAACGCAGCACCGCCAGTATCGGTCCACCGGCGAATGGTGGCGCGAACTCTGCACCGATGGTGCGGTACACGTCGGGCGGGACCGAGATGTCGGCGAGGAAGAGTTCGCCGACGTGGGCCGACAAATGCAAGCCGTGCTTGGGCATGGCCAACGTCAAGGTGGCATCGGCGGTGACGACTGCGCCCGGTACGGATCCGTTCGTGACGTCGAGGCCCGACGGATTGTCCAGCGACACCACCGTCGGGGCGACGGACGCGACGGCACGGATGAGGTGTTCGATCCGTCCGCGAGGTGGCCCTTGGAGTCGGTAGCCGATGAGTGCGTCGATGACGAGATCTGCCGGCGGTGGTACCGCGGCGGTGGGCACGCCCATCCGTCGCAGGATCTCGAGTTGGTGCGCGGTGACCGCATCGAGATGATCGGCGGGGTGCGACGTGGTGACGGTGACGGCCACACCCCAGTTCGCGAGGTGCCGAGCCGCGACGAGACCGCCCCCACCGTTGCCGCCCCGACCGGCCAGCACGGTGACTCGGTTCGGTTTGTAACGCTCGTAGGTCAGGGTGGCCAGATGGCGTCCGGCGTTCTCCATCATCTGGACCAGGTCGATGTGGAGATCCTCGACCATCACGCGGTCGACTTCGATCATCTGGGCGGTGCTCAACCAGGCCAGATCGTTGCCGGCAACAAGTGGGAAGTCATCCATCGGGCAGGACCACCTCGGGGTCGGGAACAGGGCGCGTGCCGTGTCGGCGAACCATGTCAGCGCCGGCGCCAACGGGTTCGCGTGGGCCCTCCAGGGAGCGGTGGCGGCGGGAGTCCACCGCCCCCTGGCAGGGGTGAGGAAACCCGCTCGACCGGTGCGGTCATTCCCCGATCGTTGATCCACCGAGAAGTGCTTTCCGGCGGAATGGTCGCGTGACCGAGCGGGTTTCGTCCCCGATTCCACCGACCCCTCAGTGCAGGAGAACCCAACATGAACGATTCCCTACGAACCATCGTCAGGGCCACCATCGCCGGCGTCCTTGCCTCCGTGGCGATGGGCATGTTCGCCATGATCGCCGCCGCCACTTACCAACACACCGGCTTCTTCACGCCGCTCTACCACATCGCCTCGGTCGTGGTCGCGCCCGACTCGCTGATGCAGTCGATGATGGCCGCCGGCGCCGGTACGACGTTCACCTTCGTCGCCGGTCCCGCGCTCGTGGGCCTGATGATCCACATGATGACCGGCGCGGCGTTCGGGGCCTTGTTCGGCCTGGTCCTCACTCGGTTGCCTGGCCTGAGCGCCGCTGCCCGGGTCGGCGCCGGAGCGGCGTTCGGTGTCATCGTCTTCGCCGTCTCGGCGTTCGTGTTGCTGCCCGTGATGAGCTCGATCGCCCAGGACGCGGATGCGATCAAGAACATGGCCAGCATGGTCGGGTACCCGACGTTCCTGCTCGAACACCTCATCTTCGGTGTCGTGCTCGGTGGTCTCAGCGTGAGCGCCACCGCCCCTGCCGCGGTACCGGCGAGCGCCCGTGCGCAAACGGTGCACGCGTGAGTCCAGGCCAACGTGGCCCGCAGGCGGGCGGCTCCAACCTCGGGGCCGCCCGTCCGCGCGGACCCGTCGACACCAACCGGTCACTTCGTGCGATGCCCATGGTGAACGATCTCGCCTCGATCCCGTTGCTCACCACCGCCGGCACGTCCACGACCTTGGGAGTCATCCCTGGGGAACGGCTCGTCGTTCAGTTCGTCCGTTACTACGGGTGCCTGCCCTGTCAGGTGTATATCGGTCAGCTCGACGCGGCTCGCGACCGGTTCCACGATCTCGGCGCCGAAGTCGTCGTGGTCGGTGGGTCCGCCGACTACCAAGCCCGGTGGCTCACCGACGGCGGCATCACGATCCCGTTGCTGCTCGACGCCGACCACGAGCTGCGCACCGCGGTCGGGCTCAGCCGGCTGCGGTGGTACCGGCTGGCGTCCCCGCGGGGTGCCCGCAACTACCTGCGCTCGTTCGGTTCGGGGTTCCGGCCGATGCGGATCACCTCCGACACCGTCCGCTCCCCTGGTGTCGTGATCCTCGATGCCCAACGCCGCCCGGTGTGGACCTACGAAGGCACCGTGATCGGCGACTACCCACCGGTCGGCGACATCTTCGAAGCCCTCGGATCCCGAAGAAAACCGGGTGCTCGAACGTGATCACGGGTCATCGTGCACGGCGGATCGCGTCCACGAGCTCTGGGATCGCCGGCCGGTCGTCGGGATGGGCCGACGCGTACCGGAAGGTCAGGCGACCGGCGGCGTCGATCACGACGTCACCGCCGAGCCGGTAGATGTCTTCGGTGGGACGCGTGAGCCGGCGTCCGTGGCGCAGCACCCCTCCGTAGAAGCGCAGCGTGTCGACGTTCCAGATCGCGCGGCGGGTCCCCCGGCGGAACCCGAACGCGTCGTAGATCGCAAGGGTCAGATCGGTGAGGATCGGGAAAGGAACATCGAGGTGAGCCCGGTGCGCGTCGAGCCGTCCCGGATCGGCGAAGGTGACCACGATGATCCGGGCGTCCCCGAACTCGCCGAGCTGGTCACGCACCTCGAGCACGTGTTGCTGACACAGCAAGCAGGCGAGATGACGATGAAAGATGAGCAGCGTGGGCGCACCGGTCCAGGCCGTGTCCCACGGGTCGCCGGCGCCGTCGACGAGCGCGAGCGGCGGTACCGCGTCGCCGAGTCGAATCGGGTCGGGCCTGCCCGGCGACGGATGCTGCCGGTTCAATGCAGGAAGCCTCGTGCGACGATCACGGCCAAGACGAGGAACCCGAGCCCGAACGTGAACAAGCGGACGTCGCGGCTCGCGCGCCACGTGGCCCCGAACGCGCCGATCCACAGCACAGCCACCACCGCGGCCTGCGTGTATACGCCCTGGTCCGTCGCCGGGAACAACCACTCGGGAAGCGTCATTTCGTTGATGTCCGAAACCCGGACGACGGGCGACCGGCTTCGCTCATTGTCCGATGCCGCCGGCCCAGCGCTTCAGGCGCGCAAGGGTGAGGCTGGCGGGACCATCGCGGCGGAGCCGGGCCAGCGATGCGCGTATGAGGCGCAGGTCGTGGGCGGCGTCGTTGCAGTCCCAGCAGTCCTGGAGATGCGCGGCGATGGTGCGGGCCCGGGCGCCGTCAAGCTCACCGTCGAGGTACGCGTCGATCTGTTGGCGCAGGCGGCGGTGGGCAAGCCGAGTCACGATGCAGGAACCCGGTCACCCGCCCGCCCCATTCCGCGATTTCACCGGCACCGTCCACGGCGCGCTCACTGTCAGGTGTAGTTGGGGAGGATGTCAACGGTGAGCCCGACGACGGCTACGGCGATGAGCAGCAGCCCGGAGGTCGCGTTGATGGCGCGGTGGTGCCGGGTGAGGAAACGGGTGAAGCGGCGCTGGACGGGTGCGGCCAGCAACGGCAGCGCCACGAGCGGCCACCCGAAGCCGAGGCCGAAGGCCACAAAGTAGGCGAGGCCGTCGGCGAGCGCGCCGGTGCCGTTGATCCCGCCGAGCACGAATGCGCTGACGATCAGCGGACCGGTGCACGGCAAGGTCAGCGGTCCGAGGAGTAGGCCGTACACGTAGGCGGTGGCGAGCGGATTGCGCAGGATCGGGACTTCGGTGGTGACCAGCCGGGCGAACGGGTTGCGGTCGAAGAGCATCGCGATGCCGAGCGCCAGGACCAGGCCGTAGAGCACCGGGAGCGCGACGGGGAGTACATCGGCGAACGAGGCCCGCAGCGTCCGGAAGAGGAGACCGAGCAGGATCATCGCGGTCAACACCCCGGCGAGCACGACCGCGCCGAGCCACTTGGTCGACCGGGATCGCTCATCGGTGCCGGCGCGGCCGGCCATCATGGCGAACAGCCCCGGGTAGAGGGGCAGCATGCACACGTTGCCGAGGATGGCGGCGTTGCCGAGGAGGAACGCTTCGAGGTACTGGTGCACAGCGGCGGTCCGAACGGCCCGGACGATCAGGACCGGGCGGCGTCGGCCAGCGCGGTCTGGATGTTGGTCGCTTCCTCGAACCCGGTCGACAGCGTCCCGGTGGCCCCGCTGGAGGTCACGTAGAAGTGCGGGGTCGACGGCGGGTTCAACGCCGAGGTTCCGTACGCGGCCTGCATGGCCGAGAGCATCTCGGGGGTCATCACTGCGAAGCGGATGTTGTCGAAGCGCTGATCCTTGGCGTAGGCCGCGATCTTCTTGGCCGACAGGTCGGTCTCGACGCTGAGCGCCACGAACGCGGCCTGGTCACCGTTGGCCTTGGCGGCTTCTTGGGCGTTGGTGAGTTGGTGTTGGCAGTTGGAGCACCACGTCGCGAAGTTCTCGACGTAGACCGCCTGGCCCTTGTAGCCCGCCAGCGTGAACGTCGCACCGGTCCGGGCGTCCACCAGCGGGAGATCCAACAACGCCATCGCTGAGCTTGCGGCGCCTGGGCCCGCGGTGCCTCCCGAGCCGATCGTGAGGCCCGGGGTCGAAGAGGTGGCGGTGCTCCCACACGCGCTCGCGACAAGAACGGTGAGAGCGGCGATGAGCAAACCTCGGATGAGTTTCACGGGATGCGAGCCTCCAAGGGCAGTGGGCGCGGGTTTCCCCGGTGAGGACGGACCGGAAACCCGCTCCACCATCCAACCATTCCCGGCTTCGAAGTCCGGAGTCGGGACCGACGGTTCCGTGGCTCCACTCGAACGCGGCGGTGCCGCAGATCGGCCTGCGAGACTGCGGGGAATGACCGACGCACCGACCGGGTTTCCAGCCCGATGACCGAGCCGGCACCGAAGAACCTCGCCCACGAGGAGGCCTTCGCCCTCCACGTCCTGCCCGAGGTCGACGTGCTGTACCGGGTCGCGCTCTCCATCACCCACAACCCCGCCGACGCCGAAGATCTGGTGCAGGACACCCTCCTGCGGGCCTACCGATCGATCGGGTCCTTCGATGGGCGCCACCCTCGGGCGTGGCTGCTCACGATCCTGCGCCACACCGAAATCAACCGGCATCGCCGCCAGCGCCCCGAGCTCATGCGTGACCCCGACGCGACGATGGCCCGCCAGGCCTCCACCGCGTCGACCGACCGCGACCCCGAGGACATCGTCATCGGCGAGACCTTCGACGCCGTCGTCGAGGAGGCCTTCACCGCCCTGCCGGACAAGTTCCGCGAAGTGATCGAACTCGTCGATATCGACGGGTTGTCCTACCGGGAGGCGGCCGAGGTGCTCGGCATCCCCGAGGGCACGGTCATGAGTCGACTCCACCGGGCGCGGGCCCGGATCCGCCGGCGGCTGGCGGTCGCCGGACTGGCCCCACGAAAGGGAATGCTATGAGCCTGCGCCGGACCAACCGAGCTGAGCGGAAGATGAACTGCATGCAGGTCGGCCGGGCCCTGCAGTCCTACCTCGACGACGAGATCGACGACCTCACGGCCCGGCGCATCGCCGCGCACCTCGAGGACTGCCGACGCTGCGGCATGGAAGCAGACGCCTACTCCGAGCTCAAGCGGGCGCTCACCCGCCGTGCCGACCGGATCGACCACGAACCGATGGACCGCCTGCGCGACTTCAGCCGCCGCCTTGCCGCCGGTGACGTCCCCCCCGAGGTCGGCGCCGAAAACCCCGGCGGCGCCTGACCACTGCGGGCCTCAGCCGGGGCCGGCTTCGTGAGCGAAGAGCAGGCCGGGGCGGCGTCGGGTCGCGGCGCGCCACCCCCACAGACCTCCGATGCTCGCGAACGCGGCCATCTCGAGCGGTGCGTTCACCTGGTCCCACAACGTCGGTCCGCTCAGGTTCCCCGACAGCATCAGGCTGACGCCCACGGTCAAGACCACGCCCGCGCCGGCGGCCGTGATCAGGGCGGCCCGCCGCGTGGGCAGCGGTCGGTGGGCTTGGAGTCGAGCCGCCACCGGGCCCGCCGCGGCGGCGAGCATGGGCGCGAAGTGGAAGGTCGCTCCCGGGCGCAGGTGCACCAGCACGAGCCACACCGCCACGACCGCGACCACCGCGACGGCCGCCGCCACTCGAACTGCGCCGGGCCCAGGTGGAAGCGCTGCATCGTCGGCCCCGACGCCCGGCTCCGACGGTGTCGGGGCGGGTGCCGCTCGGCTCACACGGCCGCCGAGTTGAACCAGTACATCGGCGTGCCCGGGATGTTGCGCACGACGGTGAACACCACGAGGAAGATCCCGAGTGACACCGAGAGCCAGCGCCCGCTCGGGAGCGCGGGGAGGTCCCGCCCGAACTGTTGCAGCGACCAGCGCGCCAGCGCGTAGGCCATGACCGGGAGCACGACGGCGAGCAGGGCGTTGTGTTGCAGCGCTTGGCCGATGTTGCCGTGCAGCAGGTCGTGGGTGCCGCGCAGCCCGCCACAGAACGGGCAGTCGAGGCCGGTCAGGTGCTTCAACCCGCACTGCGGATACGGGTTGGCGGGGTTGTTCGGATCGATCAGGAACACATAGGTCACCGCCGCGGTCGTCACGGCGGCCACCCCGGCCAACGGAAGCTTCGAACGCCGCTTCACCGGCGGCGGCGGCGGAGGCGGAAGCGGGGCGGGCGACCGCGAGTCGAGGTCGTCCGCGGCGGGGGATGGCATCAACATGGGCGCGCTCCTGTCGTCGAGGTCGACCCGGGAACCCGGTGACCTCTGACACTATTCCGAACCCCCGAAAAACTTTCGCGACGCGTTCGACCGGCTGGCAAGGCAACCTCATGCAAGCCAGCCGCACTCGTTGCCCGGTTCGCCGGCACACAACGCCAACCCTGGTTGAGCCACGAACGCGACACGCGTGTGGGGTGGTGGGTCGGAGTCGAGTCGGTGTGCGGCGCGGGCCGGCGGCGTCGCGATCACCCGTCGGGCCGAGCGGACCCAGCCGGTCGCGGATTGGTGATGATGTGGCAGATGTCCGCGTCAGTGCACTCGGTCGGGTCGAGATGGCGGCCTCGTTCGACGAGTCGCCGCAGGTCCGCCTCCAACGCGGCCAGCTGGTGTTGCCGGCGGTGGACCTCGACGAGCTTGGCCTCGAGCAGGCTCGTGACGTGCGCGCATGGCGCGATGCCGCCGTCGCGGATCTCGACGATGCCGGCGATCTCGGCCAGGGTCAGGCCCGCCGTCTGCGCCGTGCGGATGAACTGCAGCCGGATTGGGGTCGTCTCGTCGTAGACGCGGTAGCCGTTCGCGGTTCGCGCCGGCTCGGGCAAGAGACCTCGTCGCTCGTAGAGACGGACGGTCTGGGTCGGCACCCCGGCGGCGGCGGCCACTTCTCCGATCCTCATGCCCTTCACGATACCCCCTTGACCTTGATGTATGGATCAAGGATTACCCTTCGGCCATGGACGTCACGCTGCTGTACTTCGAGGGGTGCCCGAACTGGAAGACGCTGGATCGGCACCTGGCCACGCTCGCAACCGAGATGCCGGACCTCAAGGTCACTCGGCGGCTCGTCGACACCGCCGAACTTGCCCAAGAGATCGGATTCCACGGTTCGCCGAGCATCCTTGTCGACGGTTCCGATCCATTCGCCCGACCGGCTGCCGCGGCGGGGTTGACCTGTCGGGTGTATCAGACCCCCGCCGGCCCCGCCGGCTCACCGACCCTCGCGCAGCTCCGAGACGTGGTGGCCCATGGCTGAACGCACCTCACCCGCCAAGCTGGCCGGCCTGCTCGCCGTTGGGCTCGGCGTTTGTTGTGGCCTGCCGCTGCTGGCGTCTGCCGGCGCCCTCGGCGCGCTCGCGGGCATTTCGTCTTGCAGCTGGATCTTGATCGCGGCGGGCGTGGCCATCGGTGCGATCGGTGTCTGGCGCGGGAAGGCGCGATGGTGCTCGACCGGCGACCGGCAAGACCCGACGTCATCTGCGAGCGGGACGCCCGAACGCGCCGACTCGGGTGGGCGCCGCGAAAGTCGTTCGGCGTGACGTCATCTGGCGCCTATGACCTCGTCGTGATCGGTGCCGGCATGGCGGGCGAGGCAGCGGCCACCAAGTGCGCGTCCGCCGGTTGGCGGGTCGCGATCGTCGACGCCCTGCCCTACGGCGGCACGTGCGCCCTGCGCGGCTGTGACCCGAAGAAGATCCTTCGGCGCGGCGCCGAGATCATCGACGGCGCCCGACTGATGAACGGCAAGGGCATCGACCCTCGCGGTCTTTCGATCAATTGGACCGACCTGATGGACCACAAGCGCGGTTTCACCGACCCGGTCCCGTCGAACATGGAGGATTCCCTCGCCCGCGCCGGGATCGACACCCTTCATGGCACCGCCACGTTCAGCGGGACGAACCTCCTCGACATCAACGGCACGGCCTATGAGTCACAGCATTTTCTCATCGCGACCGGCGCGCGGCCCCAACCCATGCACTTTCCCGGCGCCGAGCACTTGCTCGACAGCACCGACTTCTTGAACCTCGAGGCCCTCCCCCGCCGTGTCCTGTTTGTGGGCGGCGGCTTCATCTCCTTCGAGTTCTCCCACATCGCCGTTCGCGCGGGCGCCACCGCGGTCATCATCGACCACAGCGCACAACCCCTCAAGGGCTTCGACCCTGAACTCGTCGACCTGCTCATCGACCGAAGCTCCAACGTCGACATCAGCGTGCACCGCCAAACCACGATCACGAGCATCGAACCACGCGGCGCGGGCTACCGGGTGACCACCGACCATGACGGCCAGGTCGCCGCCTTCGACACCGATCTTGTGATCCACGGCGCCGGTCGCGTCTCGGAACTCTCCAACCTGAACCTCGATGCCGCCGGGATCGCCCACACCCTGCGCGGCGTCACCGTTGCCGACCATCTCCAGAGCACGACCAACCCGGCGGTCTACGCCGCGGGCGACGCAGCCGACACCCTGGGACAAGCACTCACCCCCGTCGCCGTGTTCGAAGGAAAGGTCGCCGCGTCCAACCTCATCAAGAACACCACGACCGCCCCTGACTACAACGGCGTCCCCACCACGGTGTTCACCATCCCGTCGCTCTCCCGAGTAGGCCTCCTCGAACGCGAGGCGGCCGAACGTGGCCTCGACATCGACGTCCGCTACAACGACACGAGTGGCTGGTATTCGAACTACCGGATCGGCGAGACGACCGCGGCAACGAAGATCCTCATCGACCGAAGCACCGATCTCGTCGTGGGCGCCCACCTGCTCGGGCCGGGCTACAGCGAACTCGTCAGCCTCTTGGGCCTCGCCATGAAAGCCGGTCTCACCACGCGCCAACTCAAGTCGATGACCGCGACCTATCCGAGCGTGACCGCCGACCTTGGATCCATGCTCTGAACACTGGGCCACGAGCCGGGTCACCGAATGACCGAGATCAGATCGCGCTCGCCCTTGGACGCAGACAGCGGCCGATGACTCCGATCAGCCGCACCGATCACCGCGACCCCAGGCGCCCGCGTTCATCGATGATCCCTCCTTTCGCTCGGCACTGCTGACCGGGCAACGCGGCGGGCCGCGCGGAACGGCCGCCGGATTCGAAGAAGAACTGGAGGGCGGCTTGTTGGATGGCCATCGACCAGGTCGGGTAGGCGTGGGTCGTCTGGGCGAGGCGGCCCGTGAACATGTTCGTGGTCATCGCGAGGGCCACCTCGTGGATCATCTCGCCGGCGCGGGGGGCGACGATCGTGGCCCCCAGGAGGCGGCCGCCGCCCGCGGTGCCGAGGAGCCGGCGGGGTCCGGCGATCAGCTTGACGAACCCGTCCGTGCGGTTCGCGGTGATAGCCCGATCGACGTCGGTGAGCGGTAGGAACGCCACCATCGCACCGGGGATCGATGCGGCGTCGGCCTCGGTCAAGCCGATGTGCGCGACTTCGGGGTCGGTGAAGGTCGCCCAGGGAACGAGGTGGGGGTCGAAGCGGGCCCGGCGGGGATCGAACCGGGATCGTGTCGCGTTCGCGACGGCGACGTAGGCCATCTTGCCGGCGGCGTGGGTGAGCTGCATTGCGCCGGTCACGTCGCCGATCGCCCACACACCTGGGCGCGTGGTCGCCATCGTGTCATCAACCACGACGTAGCCCCGGGCGTCAACCGCGACCCCGGCGCGGTCCAGGTCGAGGCCGGAGGTGACCGGGCGCCGCCCGGCCGCCAACAGCACCTGGTCCGCGTCGACGGTGGTGCCGTCGGAGAGGTGCAGGCGCCGCTTCGTCTTGACTCGTTCGGCGCGGGTGACGGTCGTGGAGAGCTTGACGGTCACGGCCTTGGCCTCGAGGGAGCGGTGGATGATCGCCGCGGCTTCGGGTTCATCGCGGGGCAAGAGCCGTGAGGCTTGTTCGACGAGGGTGACGGTGGTGCCGAAGCGGCTGAACGCTTCGGCCAGCTCACAGCCGATGGGACCGCCCCCGAGCACGACCATCGAGGCCGGCTGCACCTCGAGGCGGAACACGGTCTCGTTGGTGAGCACGTCGATGGTGTCGAGCCCCGCCACCGGGGGCAACGCCGGTCCCGAACCGGTGGCGATGATGATGTGCGGGGCGTATATCGACGTACCGTCGACCACCACCTGCTCCCCGGCTCCCAGCGCGGCGCGGCCGGTGATCACGTCGATGCCCTCGCGGCCGAGGGCATCGACGTCCTCGGTCGCGGCGATCGTGGCGATCGACCCTTCGATGGCGTGGCGGGCCTGGGCCCAGGAAGAGCCTGCGGCTGCCGCCGCGAGCAACGCCTTCGACGGCACACACCCATGGAAGGTGCACTCGCCGCCGGGGGGCCCGTCCTGCACCAACACCGTGTGGGCGCCGCGGCGGGCGCCTTCACGGGCTGCGGTGATCCCGGCCGCGCCCCCGCCGATCACGATCAGGTCCGCGGTGGTCGTCATGTCCCTCCCAGTCTTCGGTCGGTACGGACACCCGAGCCGGGGGCCACGCGACGAAGGGAACCCGCCGACCGTCCAGGGCCATTCCACCACGACCGCCGACCGCGGACCGCCACCACGCGGTGCGCACTGGGTCATGCGACCTGTTTCGGGGCGACCGGAATGACGCGACCGGTCACCGGGTTCCGACATCGTCCCCACCTGTCACCCGGAGGAAACCATGGCCGTCAGCGTCCAGTCCGTCCCCACCACCGAGTTGGTAGAGCCGCTCGAAGACGCGCTCATCACCCGAATCGTGCGCGGCGTCGTCGGCGGTGAGCTCGCCGGCGCCGTGTTCGCCATGCTCACCATGTGGTTCGCCACCAGCCTCGGCAACGACGCCAAGATGCCTCTGCTGATGATCTCGACCATCACCGCCGGCCGCGACTCGATGACCGACGGCGGGGCCAGCGTCGCCGCCGGCGTCGGCGTGCACCTCGCCCTCTCCGCACTCTTCGGTGTGCTCTTCGCCCTCGTCGTCCCCCGCATGCGCACAAACGGCACCCTGTTGCTGTCAGGTCTCGTGTGGGGCCTGATCGTCTACGCCATCAACTTCCGTCTCATCTCCCCGGCCCTGTTCCCCGTGTTCCAGGACGCCAACCAACCCTTCGAGGTACTCGTGCACCTCGTCTACGGGCTCATCGTCGCCTCCTTGTTCCTCTCCCGCGGCGTGCGCGCCGACGAGCCCCGATTCGACTGGAAGTAGCCGCCATGAACACACCGCTCCGCCACCGCCCCACCACGGCCCCCGACACCGCCCGCAACGCCGCCACCGAAGCCGATCGGGACCTGCTCGCCGGTCCCCGTGCGGCCGCCGCGCAACGGGCCCTCGTCGCCGTGACCGGTACGACCGAACCGGATAGGAACCGCGCGGTGCCCGAACTGGCCCGCATTGTCATCGAGGCATCATCGCTAAACCTCGACGTCGATCACGTCGGCGAGGAGCTACATGTCTTCGCCGGTCACGTCGAACTGGTCAACCGCACCGGCCGACCGATCCGCACGATCCCCCGAGATCGCCTCACCGCCGTCAAGGTCCGCAAACGCCTCAAGACCGCGACACTCACCATCCGCTCCGCCGACGCCGGCACCATCACCATGAAAGGCCTCGACCCCACCGACGCCGAATCCGTCCGCGACGAACTCCTCGGCCTCACCGCCACGCCCGCCAAGGCCTCCACCGCCCTCCAACACCTCGACGAGCTCGCCGCGGCCGGGATGCTCGCCCCCAAGGACCTCGCCGCCAAACGCGCCCAACTCCTGCGGCAACACTCACGATGAGCTGTGCCTACGGCCCGCCAACGGCGCCGCGACGCTGGCCGTGACCACCGCATTCGTGTTGGGCGGCGGGGCCAGTCTGGGCGCGATCCAGGTCGGCATGGTTCACGCCCTCGCAGAGCATCAGGTCCGCCCGGATCTGATCGTCGGCACGTCGGTCGGTGCGGTGAACGGCGCGTGGCTGGCCGGTCACCCTGATGCGCCCACGTCCGAGCTCGCCGAGATCTGGCGAGGGCTGCGGCGCAGCGACGTGTTCCCGGCCGACCCGGTGCACGGGTTGTTCGGGTTCCTCGGCCGGCGCCGTGGCTTGGTGCCATCTCGGAACCTGCTGCACCTCATCGAGAACAACCTGACCTTCGACCGGCTGGAACAAGCGCCGATCCCGTTCCATGTGGTCGTCACCGACGTGCTCAGCACCCTTGATGTGCGCCTCTCGACGGGGCCCGCCGCCCTCGCCGTGCTGGCGAGCGCCTCGATCCCCGGTGTGATCCCGCCCGTCGAGATCGACGGTCGCCTGTTCATGGATGGAGGTGTCGTGAACAACACGCCGATCTCCCACGCGCTCGCCCTCGGCGCCGACGATATCTGGGTGCTTCCCACCGGGTTCTCCTGCGGGCTCGGTGACGCGCCTCGCAGCGCACTGGGAATGGCCTTGCACGGGCTCAACGCGCTGGTCCACCAGCGCCTCGCGGTCGATGTGGACCAGCACCAGTCCCCCCACGCGCAACTCCACGTGGTCCCACCGCCCTGCCCCATCACCACCTCCCCCGCCGACTTCTCGGCCGCCGCCGCATTGATCCAGCGGGGCTACGAGTCGGCCACACTCTGGCTGCAGGAGGACCCCCACGGCGGGTGCGACCTCTCCCGTCTGGTGCCCCACGACCACCCATCTGCCATGTCCGGCCGGAACGCGACTGGCCCGGCATGAGACGAACCGGCCCGTCGCCGGTCCCCCTCCGACACGAGGACGACGCCATGACCGCCAAGGACTACGACCTGATCATCATCGGAGCCGGCAGCGGCAACATGTTGCCCGATGAGACCACGGCGGACTGGCGCATCGCCATCGTCGAACCTGACCGCTTCGGCGGCACCTGCCTCAACCGGGGGTGCATCCCCTCCAAGATGTTCGTCCACACCGCCGATGTCGCCGCCGCGGTGCGTGGCGCCGACCGCTTCGGGATCCACGCTGAGCTCACCGGGGTCGACTGGTCGGCGGTGCGCGACCGGATCTTCGGCCGGATCGATCCGATTCATGCACAAGCCGTGAGCTACCGGCGTCGATCCGGTGTCGACGTGTACCTCGGCGACGCGCGGTTCATCGACCCGCACGTCATCGCCGTCGACGACCAGCAGTTGACCAGCGAACGGTTCGTGCTCGCCGTCGGATCCCGGCCCTTCGTCCCCGACATCGCCGGTCTCGACACCGTCACGACTCACACCTCGGACACGATCATGCGCCTCGACGAGCTCCCCCCGTCGATGCTCGTGATCGGCGGCGGGTTCATCGCGGCGGAGATGAGCCACATCTTCGGTGCGCTCGGCACCCACGTCACCATCGTGAACCGCGGCGCCCATCTCCTGGCCGGTCACGATCACGCCATCCGGGACCGGTTCACCCGCGCCTACCAGGACCGCTTCGACGTCGAGCTCGCCGCCACCGTCGACCACCTCGAGCCCGGCCCCGCCGGTGCCCGCGCGACGATCACCCGCGCCGACGGTTCGACGCGGGAGATCGACGCCGAGGTCGTCCTGATCGCCACCGGCCGGGTGCCCAACAGCGACCGCCTCGATGTCGCCGCCGCCGGTGTCGCCGTCGACGAGCACGGCCACGTCATCACCGACGCGACCTATCGAACCAACGTCGAGGGCATCTGGGCGCTCGGTGATCTCGCCAACCACTTCCAGCTCAAGCACATGGCCAACGCCGAGGCGCGCCTGGTCCGCCACAACCTCCTGAACCCGCAGGCGCCAGTGTCGGCGCGCTTTGATCTGGTCCCCGCCGCCGTCTTCGCCGACCCCCAGGTCGCGACCGTCGGCGCCACCGAAGAGCAGCTCCAAGCACAGGGACAGCCCTACCTCACCGCGACCCGCGACTACTCGGCGACGGCCTACGGGTGGGCGCTCGAGGACACCACCAGCTTCGTGAAGCTCCTCGCCGACCCCGCCACCCGCCTGCTCCTCGGCGCGCACATCATCGGCCCCGACGCATCGATCCTCATCCAGCCGCTGCTACAGGCCATGAGCCTCGACAACACGGTCGACCAGCTCGCCACCGGCGTCTTGTACATCCATCCGGCCCTGACCGAAGTCGTGGAACAGGCCCTGCTCGATCTGTGACATCCGATGCCGGGAATGTGGGTCGAACCGACCGGGTTCCCAGCGCATCCCCGGTGACACCGAAGGACCGAGACCTTCTCGGCCCGGCCGGCGCATCACCCGAACCGCACTCCGGAAGGACACCGCCATGGTCCAAGCGATCTGGAAAGGCACCGTGCTCGCCCAAAGCGACGACGTCGTCGTCGTCGACGGCTTCACCTACTTCCCCCGCGACAGCGTCGACCCGGC
Source organism: Acidimicrobiales bacterium (assembly GCA_038324235.1). GTDB lineage: Bacteria > Actinomycetota > Acidimicrobiia > Acidimicrobiales > Acidimicrobilacustridaceae > JBBQHT01. The sequence continues at coordinate 5,243 of JBBQHT010000012.1, read as the reverse complement.
CGTGCTCATCGATAGCGACCACACCAGTGTGTGCGCGTGGAAAGGCCGGGCCCGCTACTACACCATCGAGGTCAACGGCGAACAGAACCGCGACGCCGCCTGGTACTACCCGAAACCCAGTCTCGCCGCGGCCAAGGTCACCGGCCGCGTCGCGTTCTGGCGTGGCGTCAAGGTCGTGACCGACTCGTCCGAGGCCACTTCGCGCCGACCCGGTCTGCTCGACCGCCTCCGGCGCCGGGCCGACACGCCCACCCCCGCCACCACGCCGAACGACCACACCCACGGTGCCGAGCCGAGCCTTGTCGCCGACATCGACGACGGCACCTTCGAAGCCGCGACCGAAGGCGGTTGGACCGTGGTGGACTTCTGGGCTCCGTGGTGTGGGCCGTGCAAAGCGTTCCACCCGATATTCGATCAGGCCGCCCGCGACGACACCGGCGGCATCCGTTTCGCCCGCTGCAACGTCGACACCAGTCCGCAGACCTCGTCACTGTTGAACATCTTGAGCATCCCCACCATCGTCTTGTTCGACCCCGCCGGCAACGAAGTCGAAAGACTCGTCGGCGTCCCCCCGCGCCCCGCGTTCACCCGGCTCCTCGACCGGGCCCGCTCCGCGACCACCGAACGATCCTGATCCCCGCCCCCGATCCAGTTGGGCCCTGATCCATGCGCGGAGATCAGGGTCCGATGAGCAGATGCATGCCGTGGTCCATCTGCTGCAGGTGCGCTCGGACGTGGGCCTCGAACACCGGTTTCACCACACTGACCCCGAACGGCCAGCTCCACAGCCCACCGCGCAGCGCGAACGTGCCCGTGTGGGTGACCCGTGTCCCGGTTGGGGTCGGCGCCAACTGGAACCGTTCGTGGCACGACGCGAACGGGCCGCGAAGGTGCTCGAACGTGACGGCTTCGGACTCGAAGGTCACCAGCTCCACGGTTCGGTAGCGAAACCAGCCCGCCCGACCGCGGAAGCGAGCGACGACGCAACGCTCGGCCGCCACGATCGTGTCGCTGTTCTCCACGAGGTGACCACGGAACTGAGCGAGAACCTCGTCAGGCCCGGCGCGGACCACGACCTTGTCCGGTGTGAGCCGGATGGTCATCGGTACCGCGCGTGCGGCCAACGCCGCCAGCACCGTCATCGCCATCGTTGATCGTCGCATGGCAACAGAACCCTCCCGCCGACCGATTCCTTCCGCGTCGCCCGTCGGACTTCCACCCGGCAAAGGTGCTCCGGGCTCAACCCGGCGGACGAGGCGCCGTCGAGTTCTCGGCGTTGGTGATCGCCCACGCCGCGTTGACCAGCCCGATGTGAGTGAACGCCTGGGGGAAGTTCCCGAGCAGGTCCCCGGTGCTCGGGTCGAGCTCCTCGGAGAGCAACCCGACGTCGTTGGCGTGCGCCGTGACCCGTTCGAACAGGTCACGGGCGCCGACCGTGTCGCCGAGCAGCGCCATGCAGTGGATGAGCCAGAACGTGCAGATGAAGAACGTGCCTTCGTCACCGTCGAGGCCGTCGTCGGCGCGGTAGCGGTAGACCATGCCGTTGGCGTCGGTGAGCCGGTCGGCGACCGCTTCGATCGTCGCGCGGACCCGGGGATCGCTGGCGGGGAGGAACCCGACGATGGGCATCATCAGGACTGACGCATCCAGCGCGTCGCTCCCGAAGGACCCCGTGAACGCCCCGGCCGCCGCGTTCCAACCCTGATCGATGATCGCCGTGCGTATCTCCTCTCGAATGCGCGCCCACCGCTCGATTCGGTCGGCGGCCTGCAGCTGGTCCGTGAGGCGGATGGCCCGGTCGAGCGCGACCCAACACATCAGCTTGGAGTACAGGAAATGGCGGGGCTCGCCCCGGATCTCCCAGATGCCCCGGTCACGTTCCTGCCACCGCTGGGCGGCGGTGTCGGCCGCGTCGATGAGCAAGGCCCGGGTCGACTCGTTGAAGGCACCGATCTGGGAGGCGACGGTGCAGGCCGCGTTGAGGAGCTCGCCGTAGACATCGAGTTGGTCCTGATCCCACGCACCGTTGCCGACCCGGACCGGGCGGGCACCGGCGTAGCCCTCGAGGTGGGCGAGCTCGCTTTCGGGCAGGTGACGCTCGCCCTCGATCCCATAGAGGATCTGCAACGCGCCACAGCCCGTGGGTTCGACCTCGGTGCCCGTCGCGGTGGCGATGAAGTCGAAGAACCGGCTGGCTTCATGCGGGCACGCCGCGACCCACAACGCGTCCATGGTCAGGCTCGCGTCGCGCACCCAGCAGTACCGGTAGTCCCAGTTGCGCGCACCCCCCGGCGTCTCGGGCAACGACGTGGTGGCCGCCGCGACGATCGCACCGGTCGGAGCGTAGGTGAGCGCCTGCAAGACCCGGCCGCTCTGAGCGACGAGCGGGGCGTAGGCCCCGTCGTAGCGAACGTGGAGACCCGACCACGACCGCCACCCGGCAATCGTCGCCGCCAGTCGCCGGTCGATCTCGTCGCCATTCCACGACTCCGCCGGCCCGGTCCACGGCGAAACGGAACGAACTGCGAACTGGGCGCGGGCACCGGCGCCGATGCGGATGCGGGCATGGGCGCGGCCACGAGTCAGTGCGAGCGGCGCCGTGCTCGAGATCACCAACTGCTCCGAACCCCCCAGGGCGAGCGCGCCGCCCGGGTGGTCGACCAGGTGCGGCACGGTCAGCCCGTACTCGGGTCGGGGCTGCACATCGACGTCCATGACGACCTCGCCGTCGAGCCCTTCCACGACCCGGACCAGCGCGTGCGGGACTGCCATCCCGATCCGATGGCCACTCTCGTCGGAACCGAGCACCAACGCGTCGGTCACCGCGACCGACCCGGTCGCGGTGCTGTGGACGCTGCGCAGCACCATCGTGTCCTCGATGTAGGCGCGGGTCGTCGTGAACTCCCCGACCGGTGCCAACCCAAAATGGCCGGCGTCGGGGCCGAGCAGTCGGGCGAACATCGACGGAGCGTCGAACCGGGCGAAGCACGCCCAGTCGACTGTTCCCGCCCGAGACACGAGCGCGGCGCCCTGGCAGTCGGAGAGCAGCGCGTAGGCACGGATCGGTTCGGTCATGTCCCAGAAACCCGCTGGCCTCTCCGGTGATTCCGGCAACAGATCACTTGCCCGACGAGAAGCCCGGCCGCGCCCCCGGATCCTCGCCCGCCGAGAGGCGTGCATCGTCGTCCTCAGGGTCCGGCTCCCGGCGCCGCAGCGGGGCGAGGTACCCGATGCTCGCCACGAAATACGGGATTGCGTAGTTGAACGCCACCCGCACCCACGTCACCGCAGTCTGCTCCCCGTGGAGGAGCACCTCACCCTGGTTCACGACCGTCAGCAGCGTCCCCACCACGAGCGCCACCCGCGACGCCGTGTGGAACGTGACCCCCCGCAGGATGAGGATCAACGCGTCGCGGCGCCGGTCCCATGACAGCCCGTCACGGGAACCGACCTCGCTATGCGTCACGACGCGCCCCGCCGCTCAGCCGGCCGTCATCCTCGTTCAAGCGATGCCTGCGGGTGCCGGCTGTGTCCAATGGGGGGTCCTTTGCCGATCCAGAACGGGAGAAGGAGCCGGTCGACGGCCCCTCCCCCCGGTTCCGGGTGGTGGTGGCTACGGAACCCGCCGACGCGACCACCCCTTCCCCCCGTTCGAACGTGCCCGACTTCGCCGGCCGGCGGCCGGGGACACGGGGTCAGGCCGCCGCCACGTTCTGGCGGTCGAGGAGGTCACCTGTGTGCGGCCCGCCGAGCGATCACGCGTCGAAGCGGAAGGCCGACCGGGGTGTGCCCCCAGTGTCGGGCGACGACGCGCGCCCGCGAGACCCTCGCGACCGGCACCCCGGGGAGATACAACGAATCGACGAGCAGGTCCGCCTGGCTCCGGTCCGTGGTCGGGTAGGCGAAGCGACGGGCATCGTCGGCCACCACGTCGAAGCCCGCGGCCGCCAACAGGTTCAGCACATCGTGCTCGACTTCTGGATGCGGAAAGGGCACCGCGCGCCGGCCGACAACCACCAGCAGCGCCGCGTAGCGGACACGATCGGCCCAGCTCACCGGTCCCCGGGCCGGCAACAGGATCGCGATCACCCCACCCGACTCGAGCAGACGGTGAGCCTCGGCCAGGACCAGTCCCGCGTCGTCGGTGACCATCAGCGACATCGAGGCGATGACCGCGGCCGCGCGACCCGCCGAAACCGGCACCGCCTCAGCACGAGCTCGAACCACTCGGGTGCGACCCCGGGTCTTTCCCTCACGCAGTTCTGCCATCGACAGATCCAAACCGACCCACCCCGACAGCCCTGGCGCCGTCGGGCCGCTCCCACACCCGAGATCGAGCACCAGGCCCTCGCAAGGCACCGCCCCGGTCAGCCACCCATACGGGTTGTTGCCAAACTCATCGCGGGAAAGGTGCAGCAGGGCTTCCGTGACCCCCGGACGGTCGCGGTGAAACTGGGCGATGTAGTCAGGCCAGTCGGTGCTCTCACTCACTGCACGCCGTCCGATCTCGGGACCATCCATCTCCGCCGACCCGCCCTCGATCAACCATGGTCGAGCCAGCGGCGGCTGCCACTCGAGGCGACGATCCTCGTCGTAGCGGGCCCGGATGGCACGCCGTCGGCGGTACCGACCATTCGGCATAAGACAGAAACCCGAACCGATGCGACGCCATTCCCCGAGTAAGCGCCGATCGCGCACCGCCAGATCGGCGTGGTCTCCCGATCCTAGGCCGAGGGCTGGGCGATCCCTGGCCGCAACCGGGGGCCGAGTGCGTCGGCGACTCAACTGCGACAGGATGTAGTAGTAACCACGCGCGTACGGCGCAGCCGACGCGGAACGGAGTTCGCATGAGATACCGCACCTTCATCTTCGCCGCCGCGGCGCTCGTCCTGCTGGCCGCCTGCGGGTCCGACAAGAACAACGCGACCGCCACGGGTGGAACGGGCACAGGCGGTAGCTCCCAGCCCACCTTCCTCCTGAGCGAGTTCAAGATCAGTCTCGAGGGAACGATCCCGGCCGGTCAGGTCGAGGTGAGGATCGACAACCAGGGCGGCGAGAAACACGAGGTCGTCATCGTCGCCGGCATGGACGCCGCCTCGTTGCCGAAGAAGGCCGACGGCTCGGTGGACGAGGACAAGATCCCGGAAGCCGACAAGCTCGGTGAGAGCGGCGACGTGCCCGCCCGGACATCCATCACGAAGTCCTTCACCTTCAAGCCCGGCACCTACGTTGCGTTCTGCAAC
>JBBQHT010000011.1:0-37254 GCA_038324235.1 Acidimicrobiales bacterium | reverse complement strand
AGTACCACGGCGCCTGCCAGTACCGCGGCCCCCACGAGTGATCGCGCAGGCCGTACCCGTCGATCTCGTAGGTGGTGCCATCGACGGTGATCGAGCCCGAGGCGCCGACGAGCTGCTCGTAGTGCCCCTTCGCGAACTCCTCGCCCGGTCGCTCGTGTGGTTCGTCGGGCTCACCACCGAACATCGCACTCACGCCGCGGTAGGTCAGCTCGGCGGTGCACTCCGTGTACGGGTTCTCGGTGAACGCCTTGCGCGGGTCGGCCATCGCCAACGGCTCATCGAGCAGCACGAGCTTGCCCTCGTAGCGCACCGTCAGTTCCTCGAACGGCGTGACCACGTTGAAGCGCAGACCCGCGGCGTCGAACGCCTCGTTGCTCGTGACCTCGGGCCGCTTGAACATGAAGCCGACGCGCCCGTCGGGGAGGTAGACGCACACGGTCATCTCGCCGCGCCCCTCGTTGGGTCGGTTGCCGAGCCGGAAGAAGGCACCGACCTTGACCTTCGGGTCGTAGACGTTGAAGTACATGCTCTCGTTGAAGTTGGACTCTTCACCTTCGTGCATGAACTCGTCGTGGGGTTCCAGGCGTACGCGCATGGCGACACGGTACCGATCGCGGGCCTGTCGCGCCGAGCGATCGGACCCGGACGGAGGGACGGTGATACCTGTATCTGGGGTCGGCGCTGGTAGCGTCACGGCGTCCGAGCTGCGGGGAACGGGCTTCCACGACGCGAGAGACGCGCCGCGGATGACGAGCGTGGGGGAAGTTCACGTTGGCGACGTTGACGCACGGCAATGAAGGGACCCGTGTCCCGCGGTCCGACACCATCGCGACCCGCTCCGGGGACCGGGGCGCGCCTCGCCCGCGATGGGTCGGGGCGTTCGTCGCGATGTTCGTCCTCGCGAGCACCCTCGCCCTCACGTCGGCCGCGGCGCCCGTGGCGTCCGCGCTGGTCACCTGGGAAGCCCACGGCAGTGTGAACCAGGTGTATACGTTCGGTCACACCCCCGGTGACAGCATCGAGCTGCGCAACGGGGCCTCGACCCTGATCGCCACCGGCATCGCAGACAGCCAGGGGGCGTTCCTGTTCGGCAAGTACAGCATCGCCGGGGCGACGCCGATCCCGGCCGGCACCGGCTACTCGGTTCGCAACGCGACCACCGACGAGACGACCGGCGGCCTGACCGTCACCGATCCGACGGACCACCCGGTCCAGAGCTTCTACAACTCGATCGATCTCGGTCCCGGCGTGGCCGGCACGACCCGGTACACCTACATCCCGACCCGCGACGGCACGCTGCTCAGCGCGAACATCACATTCCCCAAGGACGGCAGCTCGGGCCCGTGGCCGGTGCTCATCGACTACTCGGGCTATGAGCCGTCCCGGCCGCCTAACCCACCTCAAGAAGCGCAGATGTATCCGTACGCGGGGTACGTGGTCGTCGGTCTGAACCTGCGCGGCACGACCTGTTCCGGAGGTGCGTTCAACCTGTGGGAGCCGCTGCAGACCCTCGATGGCTACGACGCCGTGGAAGCGCTGGCGGCCCAGACCTGGTCGACCGGCCACGTCGGCCTCGTCGGCATCTCGTACATGGGCATCTCGCAGCTGTTCGTCGCGCAGACCCAGCCGCCGCATCTCGATGCCATCTCGCCGTTGTCGACCTACGCCGACTTCTACCGCGGCATCGGCTACCCCGGCGGCATCATCAACTCCGGGTTCTTCCTGGACTGGCTGGCCGAGCGCGACCACGATTCGCAGCCCGCCTCCCATGGCTGGGTCGCCGCCCGCATCGCGAACGGCGACACGGTCTGCCAGAAGAACATGGTCCTGCGCATGCAGAGTCAGAAGCTCATCCCCGAAGCGGTCGCCGGTCGCTTCTACGAGACGCGAGGTGACTACCTCTCGCCGGCCACGTTCGTGAACAAGATCAAGGTGCCGACGTTCCTCGTCGGGCAGTTCCAGGATGAGCAGACCGGCGGCCAGTGGTCGACCATGGTCAAGAACTTCGACCCGAACACGAAGCTGCGGGTGCAGATGACCAATGGCACCCACGTCGAGGGCATGGGCCCGGAGCACCTCCCGCGGCTCATGGAGTTCCTCGACTTCTACGTGAAGAAGAAGATCCCGAAGATCCCCGCCACGTTGCGCCTCGGCATTCCATCGGGCCTGCAGAGCCTCTTCGGTGATCCGAGCCCGTCGGGCCCGTACACGGTGCCGATCGACCGGTTCTCCTGCTACATGTCCCCGCGGCCCGTGTTCCACCCGGACTGCACCGGCATTCCCGTCCCGCCGGCTGACGACTACGCGGGCGCGCTCGCCTCGTACGAGTCCGAGCCGCGCATCCGGATCTACTGGGAGAACGGCTACGGGCCGGCTCCGCGCACCGCTGGGCAGCCCTTCTCGTCCGCGCAGGGCGACTACACGAGCTGGCCGTTGCCAGGCACGGTCGCCCAGTCGTACTACTTCCAGCCCGACGGCAGCCTGGGCGCCACGGCGCCGACCGTGCCCGACGATCAGCCGCGGGGCGCCTCGAGCTACGCGTACGACCCCGCGTCGAAGAACCCCAAGCGGACCTTCACCGGCGGCTCGGACTCCATCTGGCAGCCGCTCCCGGCGATCAACTGGAAGCCGCTGGCGGAGGGCAACTCGCTCAGCTTCGTGTCGGACCCGTTCACCAAGAAGACCGCGTTCGCCGGGACCGCCAACGCGGACCTGTGGTTGCGCTCCACCGAGCTCGACACCGACGTCGAGGTGACTCTCACCGAGGTGCGCCCGGACGGCAAGGAGACCTTCATCCAGAGCGGCTGGCTGCGGGCGAGCCACCGCAAGCTCGCCGCGGGCGCGGACGCGCTCAACCCGGTGCACTCGGACCTCGCCGGGGATGCCGCGCCGTTGCCGGCCGGCGAGTTCCGCGAGGCGCAGGTGGCCATCTTCCCGTTTGCCCACGTGATCCGCCCCGGCTCGCGCCTGCGGATCAACATCGAGGTCCCCGGCGGCAACCAGGCGTTCTGGCAGGTGAGTCCGATGGATCCGGGCCATGCGGTCACGAACGACATCGCGCACTCGATCGGCCGGGCGTCGCGCATCATCATGCCGTTGGTGCCCGACGCGCTGACGCCGGCGGTGCCCGATGCGCTGCCCGCCTGCCCGGGACTCCGGGGCCAGGCCTGCCGTGACTACCTGCCGGCCCGCACCCCGACGGGCGTGCACGCCGCGGTCAGCGGGGCTGACCTTGCCGTGGCCTGGACGCCGCCGGGAACGGGCGGGATGCCCGACAGCTACAAGGTCACGGTGGCCCCGACCGGGGAGTCCTTCACCGTGCCGGGCGACACGACGACCTTCACCTACCCCGGCGCCACGCGGGGCACCGCGTTCACGTTCCGGGTCGCCGCGGTCTTCGGCGACACGACCGCGCCGGCATCGGATGCGTCCCTGGCGCAGGTGATCCCGGTGCCGGAACCGACCACGACGACGACATCGACGACCAGCACCTCGACCACGTCGACGACGGCCATGTCCTCGACCACGTCGACGACGGCCGGCGTCCGCTTCGTGGACCGCCCCGATGTCGCCGCTGCCACCACGACGTCCGGCGCTCTGCCGGTCACCGGTGCCGACATCGGTTGGCTCGCCGCCATCGCGGCGCTCCTGCTGCTCGCCGGTGTTGCGGTCATCGCCGTCACATCCCGCGGTCGAGCCAGCCACCGTTCGTAGGGGGACCGCAGCATCGAGGCCCGAACGGGGGACGTGCTGTCGGCTGCTCGCCGACGTTCGGTCCCACGATCGGGAACCCGCGTGCCGCGCCGCTCCGGGTGATGGCCGGGTGCGCTCAACGTGAGGCGAGCGTGGCCACCACCTGGAGGTGCCTCGTGAGATCGGCGAGGCTGCTGCTCGCGTTCACGCCGCTCGTGTTGGGCATGACGTACACCGGCCGGCCCCCGAGGAGGCGCTCCTGCTCGCCGGCCAGGGCGCGCCGGTCGGTGGCGGCGCGCCAGCCGGCCAGGCCCACGAAGCACACCACGCGGGGCTGCAGCCAGGCGACCAGCCGATCGATCCGGGCGAGGCCGGCGGTGTACTCGGCGACGGTCAGGCCGTCGGCCCGTGCCGACGCGCGCTTGACGAGATCGGTCATGCCCATGCCGTGGTGCGTGAGGGCGTGCAGCGGATCGCGGTCAACGCTGACCAGTCCTGCCGCGAGGGCGGCGGGCCAGAACCGGTTGCCCGGCCGGGAGAACCCGAGACCGGCGTCCGCGGCGTGCAGGCTCGGGTTCAGGCCGCAGACGAGCACCCCCATGTCCGGTCCGACGGTGTCGGCCAGGGAGCGCTCCCGTGTTGCGTGCACGGTGAGGCGCGCCAGCGTGCCTTTCGAGCTCTGGGCGGGCGCCGGTGTCCCTGCCTGCTCGGCGGGCGCGGCGGCGGAGGTCTCGGAGCGTTCCTGGATCGTGAACCCGGCCCCGACGATCACGTCGTGCAGCAGGTCCGTGGGCCACTGCGAGAACCGCCGCCCCGGGAAGTCGTCGTCCTCGAACGTCGCGTGCTCCTCATCGCCGCCGAAGAACACGCCGGTGAAGGGACAGCCCACTTCGAGGCTGCGGTGCAGGTCGTGCAGCGCGCGGGGCACGTCGGCGCGGCGGAGGTGGACGTAGCTCTTGGCCGCCCAGGCGCCGCCCAAAGCCCGACACCGGAAGGGCAACTGGGCCAGGTCGGCCTGCACCCGCAGGGCATCGGGTGCGTAGCCGGGCACGAGGTCGAGCATCGCGCGGGCGGCGTCGACGGCGATCGCGGGTGGGCCGAACGGCGCAGCCAGGGCGGCCGTGTGCCACCCGGGCCCGCACCCCAGGTCGACGACAGGGAGATCCCGGGTCGGCCCGACGGCCACCCGCCGGGCGAAGGCCGCGGCGGCATCGGCGTCGGGCGGCTCGCGCTCGGCCTGCCATCGCGCCGCGCTGGCCTCGTAGACCGCGACCGTCTCCTGATCCAGCCGCGCGCCTCGGAGCAACCGGAGCTGTTCGGTCCGCGCCGCCCGCGACGCGAGGGGTTCCCACACGACGCCGCCTCGCGGGCCCTTGGTGCGCACTTCGATCAGCTCGATGGGCAGCGACCGGGCGGCTCCCTTGTCGTCGTGCAAGCCGACGCTGCCGTCGCGCTCGCGGCGCGCGACTGTCGCGTCCTTCCAGCGCTCGCTGTCGCGCCGCCGGAACCGGACCGCGTCGCCAGGCGCGAGCCCGAGCTCGGCCAGGCCGTACTCGGGAAACAGGTCGGGCGCGGCCGTCGCTCGGCGGGCACGTTTGGGCCGCGGTGGCACCGGTGCTCAGGTCCAGTCGGTGAACCGGGCCTGCAACCGGCGCATGCCGGCCAGCCAGCGGTCGTAGTCGTCGGCCTTGCGACGGAAGTACTCGCCGACCTGGGGGTGGGGCAGGATCAAGAAGCGCTCGTCGGTCAGCCCGGCGACGACCGCGGCCGCGATGTCCTCGGGCTCGAGCATGCCGTCGACCCCGGCGACGCCGCCACCCTCGATGCCGGCGGTCATGGCGGTGTTCACCGCCTGCGGACACAGCACGCTGACCTTGATGCCCTGATCGCCGTAGGTGATGGCCATCCACTCCGCGAGGGCGACGGCCGCGTGCTTGCTGACCGAATAGGGGGCCGAGCCGATCTGGGTGAGCAGCCCCGCGGCCGACGCGGTGTTGAGCAGGTAGCCCCCGCCGCGCTCGATCATGCGGGGGACGAGCACCCGGGCCGCAGTGATGTGGGCCCCGACGTTCACGTCCATCACGTGTTGCCACGTGGCGCGCGACAACTCCACGCCGCCGATCGCCAGGATGCCCGCGTTGGAGCAGAAGAGGTCGATCGGGCCTATGTCGTTCTCGATGGCATCGATGGCGCGCACGAGGTCGTCGTCGACTCGCACGTCGACCCCCTGGCCCCACCCGCCGACGTGGGCGGCGACCTCCTCGGCCGCCTCGCCGTCGAGATCGAGCACGGCGATCTTCGCGGCGCCCTCGGCGTGGAACCGCTCGACCAGCGCCCGACCGATGCCCTGGCCGGCGCCCGTGACGGCGATGGTCTTCCCCCGGATGTCCATCGCCCCGACTCTACTGGCGGCCGGTGACCCCGACGGCTGCCGCCGTGGGACCGCTCAGCTCGACGAGGACAGGGCTCGGGCCGCGCTGACGTGGACGCCGCTCAGCCGAGCCTGGGTCCCGTCCAACTCGGCCAGGATCCAGACGCTCGGCAGCAGGAGCCACCACACCGCCGTGGCTGTCGCGCCGACGAAGACGGCGGCGAAGAAGCTCACCGGGCTGACGGTGATGACCGACCACAGGAGCAGGACTGCGGCAACGGCGAAGCACCCGGCGAGGCCGCGCGTGACGAGGCTCCAGCGGTCGGCGACCCTGTTCCGCGCCGGAAGCATGAGCTCGGCGCGGGGGAACAGCCAGCGGCGGGCGGCGAGGAACGGTACGCCGCCTGCCGCCATCAGCACCCACGCCCATCGAGGAATGGTCGATGCCACCGTCGGGACCAGGCACTGCGCCTTCTCGCCGGTCTTCAGGCAGATCTGCGGCACAATCGTCGGCGCGAGGCGCGCAAGCGGGACCGTGACAACGATGATCGGATCGCCAGGCATGCCAAGGGGCTCAGGCCGGGCCGGCTGCGTCGACTGCGTCGGGTGAAGCAGCCGGGTCGGCCACCGCGGCCATCGTGTCGCGGATGACCTGCAGGCGGTCCGCCCCCCACGGCAGCGGCATGAGCACCGGCACGTCCACGCCCGCCGCGACATAGGCCTCGACCGCCCGCCGGACGTGGTCGGCGTCGCCGACGATGTCGATGGCGTCGATCATCTCCTCGGAGATCGCGGCGAGGGCGCCCTCGCGGTCGCGTTCGGCGTGGCGGGCGCGCAGGGCGTCGACATCAGCCCCGAAGCCGGCCTTCGTGAAGTTCTTGGCGTAGCCGTCGACGACGGCGTAGGAGAACAGATCGCGCCGGGCGTACTCGAGGGTCTTCTGGGTCCGCTCGCACACCCCGACGTGGACATACGCGTAGATGCGGCAGTGGTTGCCGGTGCGAGCTTCGCCGACGCGGACCTGTTCGATCGCCCAAGGCACGTGCGACGCGGGCAAGTAGTTGAGGAGCACGCCGTCGGCGAGCTCGCCAGCGAGACGCAGCATGTGCTCGTTGAGTGCCGCGAGGACGATCTTGGGTCGCCGCTCGTCGAGGCGCACACCGAGGCGGAACTTGCTGGCGCGGAAGAACTCACCAGTGAACGAGACGGCGTCGCCGGCGAGACAGGCCCGCAGCAGGGTCGTGTACTCGCGGACGCGGGCAAGCGGGCGGTCGCCGTAGGGCGTGCCGTGCCACTGCTGGGTCACGACGGGCGACGAGATGCCGACACCGACGAGGATGTCCCGGTCGGGATGCAGCGCCTGCAAGGTGGCGGCGCCCATGGCCACTACCTGCGGCGTGCGCAGCTGCAGCGCCAGGACGCCAGTGCCGAGGTCGAGCCCGGGAGCCCGTGCCCCGAACGCGGCGAGGGTCGCGAAGGCTTCGGGTCCGACGGTCTCCGCGGTCCAGATCGAGCCGAAGCCGAGCTCGCTCGCCCAGTCCGCCGCCGCGAGCCCGGCCTCGAGGCCCAGGTTCTGGAAGGAGGCGAACGTGATCCCTCGGGCGGCCATCCCCCGTTGCTCGGCCGTGGCGGGCAGCGCGGGCGATGTCGATGTCGCTGTCGAGGAGGTGGCGTCGCTCATGGGTCGGACGCTAATCGACGACGTCAATCGAGCAGCGTGCCAACCGAGCGCACCAGCGGGTCCCGCCACCCGCTCGCGGTCGTCGCCGTCTGCGGTCCGACCCGGCAGTACTCCGGCGCCGGGCCGAGCACCAGTTGGCGTTGCCACCAGGTGACCCGTTCCGCGTCGCGGTCGTCGCGGTCGTCGGCCGATGGTGCCACGAGGTCGGCGTGGAACTGCTCGTAGGACGTGCCGTCGGGCTTGGTGAACCAGGCCCGTTCCGCGTCACGCCGGTGGGGATCGCCGTGGTGCGCGGCGTAGAGCGCGCCGACCCCGAAGCCGGCGGCATGCGCGATGGGGTCGTGCGCGGCGGCGTGGCCGGCGTCGACAGCTCCGGCGTTGAGGTGACCAAGTGCCACGAAGTCGGTCACGAGGTACCAGTCCTCGTACCCACCGCCGGGGAGCCACGCCAACTCGGGTGTGCGGACCGACCAGCATCCGAGGAGGCCGGGCACCGGCTCGGTGACGAGCCGGGCGCGGAACAGGCGCAGCGCCCGCTCGTAGCGGTCCGTCTCGACCTCAGCTCGCGGCTGATGCCAGAACACGTAGGCCAGGACCATGACCCACTATCGCATGTCGCCTGCATCGCCTGCATCGCCGGTGCTCGCGCTCGCAACGCTCCCGAGGTGCAGGTCAGGTGGCGGCACCGGTGGCCGTGCAGGCGGTGCCGTCCAGGCGGTCCGGTCAGTAGGAACCCGTGCGCTCGAGGCGGTAGCTCGCCCCGCTGCGACGCGTGCCATCCCATGCGACCCGCGCGGTGAGATCGGTCGTGTCGTCGCCGAGGCAGCTGGGCTCGGGAAGCGTGACGGTGGCGGCGCGCCCATCCGCGCTGGTGGTCGTCCCGAGGATCGTGTTCCCCTTCAGGATGTCGAGGCGCATGGTCGTGCCCTTCGGCGCCGTGAGCGTGACGCGCACCTCGCCCTGGCACAGCAGGTCGAACGAGTCGTCGACGTGAAAGGGGTACCGGTCGATGTCGGTCGCGGGCACGAGGTTCGCGGTGAGCGGACCCGTCAACGCGCGCCCGTCGACGCTGTCGGGCGCGGCCTCACACCCGTTGGTGGCGTCTTTGTCGTAGTCGGCGTGGTCGTCGATGCAACGCACGCCGTCGGTGAACGGCGCCGCCGGTGCGCCACAGGGGCGATACGGCTGGTCTTCGCACGGGGTCGTGGTCGGTGCCGGCGCCGAGCTCACGCCGGTGCGCGCGGCGGTGCTGGTCGTGGACGGGTCGGGGCGAGCCGCGATGACGAGCAGCGCGCCGGCGGTCGCGATCGTGCCGAAGGCCGCGCCGATCGCCGCGCCCTTCCACAAGCGGCGGCGTCGCGGTCGCCGGTTCTCGACCTGGAGCACTCGGGTGCCGTCGGGTCCGCCGTCGGCGGCGGCTGCGGTCGGGCGCCGGCGCTCGTGCCGATCGAGCATCGGCGCCAGGAACCGGCGCAGGTCGGACGGCAGCGTGGTCGGCAGCGGGAGGACGCGGCCCCGGGCGGCGAGGTTCATCAGCACCCGCGGGTCGCCGCGGCCGTAGGGCGGGGTGCCGGTCGCGGCGTAGGCCAGGGTGGCGGCGAGCGAGAAGACATCGCTCGCCGGGGTCGCGGGTTCGCCCCGGGCTTGTTCGGGCGCCATGAACTCGGGCGTGCCCAGCACGACGCCGGTGGCGGTGAGACCGGAGGTGGCGTTGCGCAGCGAGGCGACGCCGAAGTCGGCGAGGTAGGGCCGGCCGTACATGTCGAACAGCACGTTCGCCGGCTTGATGTCGCGGTGGACCACGCCTTGGCGGTGCGCAGCGGCGAGCGCCCCGAGCAACGGACCCGCCATGGTCCGCACCTGGTCGGGGGTCAGGGGCCCGTGGGCGCGCACCTGGTCGGCCAGCGTGCCGCCCGACAGGTACGGCATGACGAGCACGATCTCGTCGCCGTTGTCGTGCACCTCGAGGAGCCGCACGATGTTCGGGTGATCGAGCTGTTGCAGCGCCTCCGCCTCACGGCGGATCCGCTGCCGGGCGCGGGCCATGTCGTGCACGCTGCCGTGGAGCAACAGGCGCTTGACCGCGACAGGGCGACCGTCCTCGCTCATCGCGAGGTCGACGACGCCCATGCCTCCTCTCCCGAGGCGCTGCTGCAGTACGTAGGCCACCGGCGGTGAGGCTACTGGTGCACGGGTCCAATTCGGCCGCGGTATCCCGGTCGGAGGCGGCCACCTGTCGAGACACGCAGCCGGAACCAGGCGGACGAAAGGTAATGATCATGAAACCGATTCGAACGCCAACATCGCTAAGGTGACCACAACACGTTCGACCGAATGTGTCAGGGTGACCACGTTCACCGCCGATACTTCGGTGGACAGGAACAACGGGCACCCGTTCGAGGTTCAACCATTCGTCAGCCGAGAACCTTCAGGAGCGCAGATGAACACCCAGATTCGGGAGATCGACGAAACAACGATTGCCGAAGCACTTGCGTTGATCGACCGTGGCCTCGGCGACATGATGCACCGAGAGATCGTGTCCACCGACGAGGTATCCGACCTGCTGCTCGACGTCCGCACGTTGCTGACGGCCGATCTGGCGCATCTCTCCGACAACTGATCTGACGATCTCCGCACCGGGCTCGACCCGGGCGGCACGACGAACGGAGGCCCCGGGCACACGCTCGGGGCCTTGTCGTTTTCCGGCGCTCCCCCTGAAGATCGGCGGATGGTGAAGAGCGGCGATCAGGACCCGGCGGCGATGAGCTCGGCGAACGACTCGGCGATGCACGTGCGCAGCAGCGCGGGGTCGGTCACCGCGCCCGAATCGAGGTGCAGGCCCATGTTGAGGTGCCCGCCGTAGGACATCATCGTCAGGTTGAACGCCGTACCACCGAGCGGGCCGAGCGGATAGGTGCCTTCGATCAGCGCCCCCGCCACGAACAGATCGAAGTTGGCAGCCCGCACGTTGGACGTCGTGAAGTCGACCGTCTCGACCTGCTGGCGCGCGAAGCGCACGAGCACCGAGGTCGGCAGGACGTTCATCACGCCGGCCATGCCCTCGACGACGCCGAGCACCTTCTCGCCCTTGGTGATGTTGAGCACCTCGTGCACGGCGGCGAACCGCTCGACCGGGTCCTCGATGCCCGCGGGCACCAGTTCACGGGTGGGCACGAAGCTGTTCCCGCCCGCGGCCTTGTCCTTCCGCGTGCTGACGGGCATCGCCATGCGCAACGTCTCGACCTCGACGCCGAGCGCTCGGTGGTAGGCCCCCGCGCCGCCCGCCGCGCCCGTCACGAAGAAGTCGTTCAGGCTGCCGCCGAGCGCCTTGGCGGCACGGTAGGCGTCGTCGAAGTCGACGTCGAGGACCTCGAGCCGCCGTTGCAGCGAGCGGTTGGTCCACAGGGGCGAGTGGGCCGGATCGGTGACCGTCACCTGACGGACCGTCGACCGGGCCATCTCGATCACATCGCCGGGGAGGTTCACGAGCTTCATCGGGTGCAGGATCGCATCCGTCGTCTCCGCGACGGCCCGCTGGGTGATGCCCAGCGTGCGGCGCCACGAGTGGGCGAAGGTCTCCGCGGCGGTCTCGAAGATGTGCGCGTCGGGCGGCGGCGGTGCCGAGGTGATGGTGATCTCGTCGATGTCGGGCGCGTCGCGGGTGATGTCGATGAACTGCTCCGACATGCGGATGCCGCCCTCGCCATCGGTGATCGTGTGGTGCATCTTCTGCACCATCGCCGCCCGTCCGCCCTCGAGACCCTCGATGACCACGAACTCCCACAGCGGTCGGGTGCGGTCGAACGGGTCGTGGATCGTCTGGGTCGCCAGGTCGAGCAACTGGCGCATGGTGCCCGGCGGGGGCAGCGAGACGTGGCGCAGGTGGTAGTCGATGGCGAAGTCGGGGTCGTCCTGCCACTCGGGGGGCGCGAGCCGGCCGAGCGCGGGGACCACCCGCTGGTGCAGCCGGGGGATCTGCGAGACCATGCGCAGGAGGCGGCGGCGCAGGCGCTCGAGGTCGGGGGACTGATCGAGGATCGTGACGCTGCCGAACGTCGAGTTGAGGTACGGGTCCTTCTCGACGTTCCACATCATCGCCTCGACGTCGCTCATGCGGCGATCGCTGCGCACGTCGCGGACTCGCGCCTCGCGGGCTGGGCTACTGCCGGGAGGGACGGCGGACGCGGAGGGCGAGGTGGTGTCGGGCTCAGCCATGCCGACAGGGTACGGCGATTCGCCGACGTCGTCCCGAGCGACGTGGATCCTTGTCCCATCTGCCGGTCTCGCCGGCTCGTGCCTGCCGGGGGAGGGACGGTCGGGGCGAGCTCAGCGGGGGATGCTGGTGTGCTTGAACTCGTTGAGCTCAGGCCAGCCGGTGAGCAGGTCGATCGCCCGCTCGATCGCGTGCTGGGCCTCGCCGGTCGCGTCGGGCGCGCCGTTCATCAGGCGGATGAAGGCCGCTTGCTCGCCGGCGATGAAGGTCGGCACGCCCCACACGTCGTGATCGGCGACCGCACCCTCGTGCTCCTTGCGGATCTGCTCGAGGGGCGCACCGGTGGCGATGGCGGTGAAGACGGCCTCGGGGTCGACCCCGTTGGCGACGAGCGCATCGCGCACGACGCCTTCGTCCTTGAGCTGCAGGGCGTGCTCGTGGCGAGCGCGGAAGAGGTCGAGGTGCACGCCCAGGAACTGATCGGGGAACTGGTCCCGCACGACCACGCCGGCCTGGAGGGCGAGCAGTCCCGTGTCGTCCTGCGGCCGCTCCCAGATGTCGGTCTCGCCTTCCGCGACGTGGACCTGGCCCAGGGAGAACGGCACGAACGTGACGTCCCAGTCGGCGCCTTGTTGCAGGGCGACCACCACGTGGTCGTGGGCCTTGTAGGCGAACGGACAGCGGTAGTCCCAGGTGACAGCGAAGGTGTGCGTCGGCATGGTCACTACCAACCCGGTCCGCGGCTGCGACATTCCCGTCGTCCGCAGCCGTCGCCCAGTAGCCGTCGCCCAGTGGCCGTTGCGGCAACCGGGGTCAGCGGGTCAGGCGGCGGCGGAGGCGGCGGGTGCCGACCGGGCCACGATCGAGTGGCCAGGCCTTCTTGGCGATCGTGCCGATGACGAGGCCCACGGCCACGCCCCCGACCACATCGGAGGCGTGGTGGATCCGCACGTACACCCGGCTGGCGCCCACCAGCCCGGCCAGAGCGAACCACACGGGCTTCACCCGGCTGTTCTCCGAGAGCAGGATCGCCGCGACCGTGGCGGCGCTCGAGTGGCCGCTCGGGAAGGAGGTGGTCAGCGGCACCCGCAACTTGTACGGGCGGGCGGCCTCGATGACCGGCCGTTCGCGCTTGAACGCCGACTTGACCACCCCGTTGACCAGCAGGGACTCGGCCGCGAGGACCGTGCCGACGCGCCCCGCGTTGGGGAGCTGCTTGTCCGAGGCCGCCGCCCGGCTGGCCGCGATCAGGAGCCAGATGAGGCTGAAGTCGGCGAGCTCGGTGATGGCGTAGAAGATGCGGTCGGCGGGCTCGGTGCCGCGCAGCACGTCGAACGCCTGATCGACGGCCTGGTCGAAGCGATCCACGATGGTCTGGTCGTGCGGGGGCGCCACGTCGTGCCCCCCGAGGTGGCCGACGGGCGGCAGGAGCGGATCGACGACGTCGCCGATGGTGACGTTGGCGGGGACGATGTTGTCGGCCGGCGAGGTGACGGCCGGATCGGTGCTGGCGTGCTCGTCGGCATCGCCACCGGTGGGATTGCCGCTGGTGGGATCGCCGCCGGTCGGATCGGCGAGCGGGGTGGGGTCCACGGGGCTGGTCACGACTCGTGATGCTACAAGGGCGGGGGCGGGTCGAGCTCGGCCAGGATGATGTCCCACGCCGCCAGGCCGTGCGCGCACCAGGCACCGGCGGGAACGAGGCAGTGGTCGGGGGTGCGGCACACGCCCTCGGCTCGCCAGTCCGCGAGCGTCTCGCTGGGAGGTGGTGCCCAGCCGCTGTTCCACGCGAACCAGTCGTGCGTGTACGCGACGGCGGCGGCCAACGTGCTCACGGCGGCGGCGGCGGCGCCGCTGGCGTCGGCGTCCCCGTCGGCGTCAGCCGCACCGGGTGGTCGCGGTGGATCGGACATCGGCGTGTGCGCACTCAGCCCGTGACGAGGGCGAGGGGCGACTGCCCGCGAGCTTCAGCGGCGGCCACGTGCTTCGCGGCGCGGCGCTCGGCCCGCAACTGCTCCCCGTGGGCGCGGCCGTCGTCGGGGTTGCCCCCGAACGCAGGGCAGTAGGCCCTGAACGCGCACCAGTCGCACAGGCGTGAGGGCTTGGGTCGGAAGTCGTCGCGCTCGCACGCCTTCTCGACCGCCTGCCACACCGCGGTGACCTTGCGCTGCAGACCCCGGGTGGACTGCTCGGTCGGTGTCGTGATGATGGCGACCGGCTCCGCCAGGTAGAGCAACTGCACGCGGGCCGGCCGCTGCCCGAAGAGCTGCTCGCAGAGGTAGGCGTAGAAGTGCACCCCGCCGAGCTTGCTCTGCTCGACGTTGCCCGACGGCACCTTGCCGGTCTTGTAGTCGGTGACGACGAGCTCGCCGTTCGCGTCGAGCTCGAGCCGGTCGATGATGCCGCGCAGCCGCAGCGAGTCGATCGAGACCTCGAGCTTCAGCTCCAGCCCGATGGGGGTGATCGTGGACGGATCCTCGAGCTCGAAGTAGCGGCGGACGAGCACCTCGGCGCCATCGAGGAAGGCGCGCTCGGCCTCATCGTCGAGCGCGAGGTCGGCGTAGTCGGGATCGGGCTTCAACGCCTCGAACGCCCGGTCGAGCATGGTGAGCGCCGCGGCGAGCGTGCGCTCGGCTGACGGCAGGCCGAAGAGTCGTTCGAGGGTGGCGTGCACGAGCGTGCCCTTGGTGGCGGCCGCCGAGGGCGGCTCGGGCAGTCGGTCGATCGAGGAGAACCGGAACGCCAGCGCGCAGTCGGTGAAGCTGGACACCTTCGATGGGGAGAGCGAGTACGGCAGGTCCAGACCCATGCCAGCATCCTACGGCGGGGGTATGACATCGGCCCCGATGCGAGCGCGTGCCGTGCTCAGCCCGCCGGGAACAGCGCCGCGCGCACGGCGTTGGCGATGAGCCCGGGCGCTTCGAGCGGCCCGAAGTGGCCGAGGTCCGGGTGATCCTCGAGGCGAGCGTGCGGGAGGGCGGCGGCGATGGCGGGAGCGAACATCGCGGGCGAGAAGGCGTCCTCGGCGCCACGAGCGATCACGACGGGGCACGTCACCTCGACCAGGTGCGCGAACGCATCGTGCTCGCCCCCCATCTCGAAGATCGCGGCCTCGACCTCGGGCCGGCACTTGAGGTGCACAGGTCCATCGGGATCCGCGGCGTCGGGGGCGAACCCGAAGTCGACGTAGGCGCGCAACGCCGCGGGGTCCAGCGCCGCGAGCGGTGGCTTGCCTGCGTAGTTCGCGTAGGCGGCGTCGAACGAGTCGAACACCGGTCGTCGTCGGCGGGCACCTTCGGCCAACGGGTTCGAGGACGCGAACAGCTCCTCGAGCGCAGGTGGGCGCGGTGGGAACACGATCGGTTCGAACAGGTACACCGACGCAAAGGTGCCGGGCCGGCGCTGCTCCGCGAGGAGGAGCGCCGCCCCGCCCATCGAGTGTCCGACGGCGCGGACCTGCTCGAGCCCGAGCGCATCGACGATGGCGAGGACGTCGTCGGCGAAGCCGTCCCACCGGTACGCCGCATCCACGGGCGCCCCCGAGTCACCGTGGCCCCGGAAGTCGGGGGCGATCGAGTGGTGGTCAGCGAGACGCTCGGCCATCGGGGCCCACACGCGAGCGTGGAAGCCGGTGGCGTGGGCCAGGAGCAGCGGCGGACCGTCGCCCCCCAGGTCGTGCAGGGCGAGCGTGACGCCGTCCGTGGAGGGGATCGACCGAGGCACGCGCGAAGACGGGGACATGGCAGGCCACGCTACCGACCACGGGACCGGTTGCGAGCGGTGCGCGGCACCCGCGCACCACGGCACGGCACGGGCGGCGGATCTGCGGGCGGCGTGTCAGCGGGTGGACGAACTGGGGGCTGACGGGCGGGGGCCTCGGTCGGACAGATCGATCCGATCGAGGTCGGCGCCGAATCCGATGTGCCAGCCGGCGAGGCGGGAGGTGCGCACCACCTCGCGCAGCCCGTTCAGGGTGCCGCTGGTGATCATGACCGGACCCTCCACGAGCACGTCGTGCACGAGATCGAGTGGCACCGCGGTGACGTCGGCTCCGCGGGGAGGCTCGGCGTTGGTGACCAGCAGCGCATCCAGGAACGGCACCCACGTGAGGTGGTCGCACAAGGCCATGCGCGTCGTCATCACGAGATCGATGAGGTGGTCCGCCGCCTGCTCGACCAGCACGCGCTCGCGCCCGGCCGGGAGCAGCACGAACGCCCCCGACGGACCCATCACCAGGCGGGCGTCGCCGCGCCCGGCGATGACGAACGCCGGTGGCAACGAGGTGAGCACCCCGTCGATCCCGCTGCGCATCCGGTCACCCTCTGTCACGTTTGTTCTATCGGTCAGATTCCCCATAGGCCTTTAGACCCATGCTAGGTCTTTTGGCCCACCAGGTCGGCGCGGTGGCGTGACGAGCGTCACGCAACGGCGGAGCCGGTTGCGTTTCGCGTCCCCGGACCCACGGTGGCGAACCCTGTTCAGTGATGTGCTGAACCCGGTCCCGCCTCGTCGTAGGCTGGCCAACACCGCCGGGCGACCGCACCGGCCCGCAGCATGAGGAGTCCGGGTGATGGTGGCCGAGGCCGAGGTCCGTGCGTTGCACCAGGCGTTCTACGACGCGTTCGAGGCGCGTGACCTCGATGCGATGTCCGACCTGTGGGAGCACTCCGAGCGCGTGTCCTGCACCCACCCGGGGTGGTCGGTCCTGCGGGGCTGGGCGGCGGTCGCCGCGAGCTGGATGGCGCTCTTCCAGGGGCCCCAACGCCTGCAGTTCATCCTCACCGACGAACAGATCGAGGTCGTCGGTGACGTGGCGTGGGTGACCGTCGACGAGAACCTGCTGGGTGAGGACAGCGGTGGCACCGTGACCTCGATCAACCTGTTCGCCCGCACCGACGGCGGCTGGAAGCTCGTCGCCCACCACGGCTCTGGTGTCGCGCCGCAGCGCTGACCGCGGGCGACCGCCCGGTAAGGTGACGTGATGGTCGATAGGGAGCATCCCGACACCGTGCTCGTGGCACCGGTGACCGGGACCCAGCCCCGGATGAGCGCCTGGCGCTTCGGGGCCTGGGCCGCCGAGCTGGCCTGCGTGCCGGTCGGCCTCATCGAGGCCTACGTGCCGGGCACGGCCGGGATCAACGCCCGGACCCGGGAGCAGTTGATCCTCGCGGTCACCGAGGTGAACGGCTGCCGCTACACCGCCTGGGTGCACGGTGCCTGGCTCGACTACCTCGGCCCGCGTGATGCCGACGAGGCGCTGCTCCCGCTCTTCGACTACGCCCGGGCGTGCGCCGCCGCAGGCGTGCCGCTCGACACGACGGTCCTCGATGCCGTGTACCCCCCGGCGATGGTCCGATCGGTGCGCGCCACGGTCGCGCGCGCCGAGCTCGCCAACCTCGTGGGGAACTCGTTCGACGACCTGCGCGCCCGGTCCCTCGGTCGGCGGTCGTGGTCGCCCGCGGTCCTGTGCGAGGACGCGGTGGCCGTGGCCGCGTCGTTGCCGCTGGTCGGTCCCACGATCGCGCTCGCAGGCACGATGAAGGTGCTGGCGCGACTCGCGCCGGCGCTGCCGGAGATCACGTTGCCACCCGCGAGCGAGGCCAACCTCGTCGTCCACCTGCTGGCCGAGGCCGCCCCGACCTACCTCGGGCATGCCTTCATCCGCACCAGCCTGGTGTGGTCGCCGGTGCCGCTCGCCATCGCGTTCCGCATGGAGGGCCTCTCGGCCACGATGCGGGTGGGGAGGGGACGGGTGGCCATCAGCAACGGCGTGCAGGCCGATGCGTTGCTGGTCGTCGACGGCGGGGTTGAGCCGCTGCTCCAGACCGTCGCGAGCTCCATCCTGCGTGACCTCAGCAAGCCGATCCGCCGCGCGCCCTGAACCGCCCCGGGTCGCCCGCGACCGCCGCGCCGCGCGACCTCAGGAGAACGCGCTGATCCCGGTGATGGCTTGGCCGAGCACGAGCGTGTGGATCTCGTTGGTGCCTTCGTAGGTGAAGACGGATTCGAGGTTGTTCATGTGGCGGATCACCGGGTACTCGAGGGTGATGCCGTTGGCGCCGAGGACGCTGCGGGCCTCCCGTGCGATCCAGAGCGCCTCGCGCACGTTGTCCATCTTGCCGAAGCTGACCTGGGCGGAGGACAGGTTGCCCTGGTCCTTCATGCGCCCGAGGTGGAGCGAGACCAGTTGGGCCTTGTTCACGCGCACCATCATCTCGACGAGCTTGCGCTGGGTCAGCTGGAACGAGGCGATCGGCACGCCGAACTGCTCACGCTCCTTGGCGTACTCGAGCGCCGCCTCGTAGCACGCTCGGGCGGCGCCGGTCGCGCCCCACAAGATGCCGTAGCGCGCCTCGTTGAGACACGACAGCGGACCGCGCATGGTGGACACGCCCGGTAGGCGGGCTGCGTCAGGGAGCCGGACGTCCTCGAGCACCAGCTCACTGGTGATCGACGCGCGCAGCGAGACCTTCTTGTGGATGTTGTTGGCGGTGAAGCCGGGCGAGTCGGTCGGCACGACGAAGCCATGGATCGGGCCGGGCCCCCCGCCTTCGGCGTCGCCGCGCGCCCACACGACGGCGACATCGGCGACGCCACCGTTGGTGATCCACATCTTCGTGCCGTTGAGGATCCAGTCGTCGCCGTCGCGGCGGGCGCGGGTCCGCATGCTGCCGGGATCGCTACCCGAGTCGGGCTCGGTCAGACCGAAGCATCCGATGGCCTCGCCCGCGGCCATGCGCGGCAGCCACTCCTGCTTCTGCTCCTCGGAGCCGAACTTCCAGATCGGGAACATCGCGAGCGAGCCCTGCACGGACACGAAGCTGCGGGCGCCGCTGTCGCCAGCCTCGAGCTCGAGACAGGCCAGGCCGTACGCGACGGCGCTGGTGCCGGCACAGCCGTAGCCCTCCAGGTGCATGCCGAGCAGGCCGAGCGCACCCATGTCCTTGGCGAGCTCCTTGGGGAAGGTGCCCGCCTCGAACCACTCGGCGACATCGGGAAGGATGCGGTCGCCGACGAACTGGCGGACGGTGTCGCGCAGCAGCCGCTCCTCATCGGACAGCAGGGCGTCGATGTCGAGGAAGTCGTACGCGTTGCCCGCCCCGAACCTCTGGCCGTTGGTCGTACCTGCGCTCATGCGGTTCCCCTTCGTGCGGTCATGTCGTGGTGCAGTCGGTCGCCGCCGGTGCTGGCCCAGCGCTCCGCGGTCCCTCGGACTCGGTTCGGACCCTCGCCCCAGGATGGTCGGCCACCCTCCCGGCCCCCAAATCGCTCCAGTCGGCTTGGCTTCATGGTGCCCGATCGGCGAAGGCGCGAGCCCGGTCGGGCAGCCATCCAGGGAGTCGTGCGGGCCGGCCGTCGGTCGTGACGGCCCCGTGGACGGTGACGGCGGTGGCGTTCGCGACGCCGTCACAGGCGAGCAGGTAGCCGATCTGGAACGTCGCCCGGGTGAGCGCGCCGACGAGGAGGTGGACCTCGACAACATCGTCGAACCGCAGCGGTTGGAGGTACCGCACGAACGCCTCGAGGACGGTGAAGTCGATGCCCTCGTCGCGCACGGTCAGGTACGGGTGGTCGATCTCGCGGAGGAACGCGATGCGGGCCTCTTCGAGGTAGGGGAGGTAGGCCGCGTGGTGCACGATCCCCATCGCATCGGTCTCGGCGAACCGGACCCGGATGCGGTGGGCGTAGTGGTAGTCCGCCTGGTCGGTCGACGGGTCGAGGGCGAGGCGCATGGCGAGAAGCTAACGGAGTACAAAGGGGGATGGCCGACCTGATGCCCGCCGCGTTCCTCGGACACGGTTCCCCCATGAACGCCCTCGAGACCAACCGCTACTCCCAGGCGTGGCGCGAGTTCGGTTCGTCGATGCCGCGGCCCACGGCGATCCTCGTCGTGTCGGCCCACTGGTACATCAACGCGACGGCCGTGACCGCGATGAGCGTGCCCCGCACGATCCACGACTTCTACGGGTTCCCCGACGAGCTCTTCGCGATCGAGTACCCCGCCCCGGGTTCGCCCGGGCTGGCCCAGCAGGTCGTGGACCTCGTGGCGCCGACCTGGGTCGGCCTCGACGAGGACAGCTGGGGGCTCGATCACGGCACGTGGTCATTGCTCGTGCACGCGTTCCCCGCCGCCGACATCCCCGTCGTGCAGCTGTCGATCGACGCCACGAAGCCCTTCGACCACCACCTCGCGCTCGGGGCTCGCCTCGCGCCGCTGCGCGAGCAAGGGGTGTTGATCCTCGGGAGCGGCAACGTGGTGCACAACCTGCGCCTGCTCGATGGCGGGCTCGAGCACGAGGGGTTCGATTGGGCCCACCGCTTCGACGACGCCGCCCGTGCAGTGATGACAGGTGACCCGGCGAAGGCACCGGGTCTGGCCGCCCATGCCGACTTCCGGCCGTCAGCGCCGACCCCGGAGCACTTCATCCCGCTGCTCTACGTCGCCGGCCTTGCGACCGCCGCCGGGACTGCGGCGCACACCCTCATCGACGGCTACGCCCTCGGTTCTCTCTCGATGACCTCGTACACGCTCGACGGGTCGGCCCCACCGACGCCGTGACCGCCGCCGGCGTCGAAGCCGCGCCCGGGCGGGGTGCCCAGCGTCAGCGCCGCAGGACTGCGGTCATGTCGGAGATCGGGCCGACGTGCACGCTGCCTGTGTTGCGGACGACGTCGTCGGGCAAGGCCGCATGGAGCTTGTGCAGAACATCCATCACGGTGCCGGCATGCCGGTCGAACTCGGGGCTCACGTCGTAGACCACTCCCCCGACGAGCTCGGTTGATTCCCAACCGAAGTCACGAACGATGCGGACGTACTCGTCGACGGTCATGCGATGGATCTCTTGGGCGACGGCCACGGGGCTCACCTCGTTCGAACGGATGTGTGCTCGGGGAAGCGGTCCATCGTCCCACGGAACCAGACAGACGCACAACGGCCGCGGTCAGGTGACGGCGGTGACCTTCTTGGCGAACGCGACGGTCGCCGCCTCGACCTCGGCCTTGTCGTAGTCGAGCGTGGCGACGTGGTAGCTGCGGTCGAGCCAGAGGCGCTCGACCGGGCCGCTCAGGGCGTCGGCGAGCACATCGCTGTTGGTCGGCTCGACCGTGTGGTCCTGGCGGCTCGTGATGATGAGCGCCGGGGCGGTGATCTGGCCGAGGGACGCCGCCATCGGGCCGGCGGCCTCGATCAGCGAGAGCAGCGGGCGCAGCGGTGTCTTCTCGTACGCCTGCTCGTCGGCGTCTGGATCGGCGATGTCCGAGCCGATCGCGTCCATCACCGTGTCGCCGCCGGCCAGCATCAGTTCGAGCAGGTCGCGGATGCCGGCGGGTTCGGTGACGACGGCGTTGATCGCCACGATCCCGGCGATCTCGGGGTGCGCGGCCGCCACGTGGCAGGTGAGCGCGCCGCCCATCGACAGGCCGACCACGACGATGCGGCCGGTGACCCGGGCCGCGAGTGCCGTGTAGGCCGCGTCGGCGGCGGCGGACCAGTCCGCCCAGGTGGTGGTCTGCATGTCGTCGACGCTGGTGCCGTGCCCCGGCAGCAGGGGCAGGTCGACGGCGAAGCCGGCGGCCGCCAGTGCCTCGGCCAGCGGGCGCATCGAGGCGGGGTTGCCGGTGAAGCCGTGCAGGACGAGCGCGCCGTGCGGGCCACCGTCGAACGACGCCGGTTCGGCGCCAGGGATGATGGGAGCGGTCATGGCCGGCGACGGTAGCCGACCGTCTGTCACAGCACCGCCCTACCTGCTCCCTGTCCGGCCTGGCGGGCGGAACCCGGGCGGACCGGGGTTCGCCGGGGCACCGGGGTGGCGACGCCACCGGCACCCACGGCGGGCCGGACCGGGGTGGGCGGCGGAGGCGAGGGGAGTCCGGGTGGGCGGATCCCCTCGCCGCCCCTGGTCCTGCGGCCTGGTCTGGTGTCATCACCGGCGCAGATCCAGCTCGGGGCTGGCCAGCTGGACCGACCTGCTCCTCAGCGTGAGGATGGGCGCCAGGGTGGAGTGTGCGCCATCCGTGGGGGGGGGATCGATGGACGTGTCGACCACAGGGAGGTCTACGCGGTAGACTCTCGCCGTCGCGGCCGTCTTCGGGCTCGTGCTCGCACTCGCCGGAGCCGTCGGGCCCGCGGGTCTTGCCGGGGCCGCGGCTGCCAGTGCGCCACCGACCGTCAAAGCGCTCTCGCCGCGCCAGGGCCTCGCCGCCGGGGGCAACACGGTGGTGATCACCGGCACCGGGTTCATCGGGACGACCGGTGTGCGCTTCGGCGCGACGCGTCCCGCTGCGTCGTTCACCGTCGACTCCGACACGCAGATCACGGCGGTGTCACCCGCCCCTGCGGTCGTGCCGGCCTCCTCCACGATCGTGAACGTCTTCGTCGACACACCCGGCGGCTCGAACGGCAACGGCGGGGCGGCGTGGTTCACCTACATCGCGCCACCGCAGATCCTGTCGATGACGCCGGCCACCAGCTCCTACGAGGGCCAGCAGCACGTCGGCCTCCGCGTCAACCTCCACGGCACCTACGTCGATGGCGTCGAGGTCGACGGGAGACGCGTTCCGTCGGTGAGCTACTCCCCGGGACCCGATCCGGTCACGGTGTTCTTCGACACGGCGGCGCACGCGGTCGGTCCGGCGTCGGTGACCGTGCAGACGCCCGGTGGCTCCTCGTCACCCTCGACGCTCGACTACCTTGCGGCGCCGCTGCCGTACGTGTCCTCGGTCAGCCCGGACCACGGCCCGATCGCGGGTGGTACCACGGTCGTGGTCACCGGCCACGGCTTCACCGGAGCAACCGCGGTCGCGTTCGACTCGGACCCCGCCGCCTCGTTCGTGGTGAGCTCCGACACGCAGATCACGGTGGTCACGCCGAGCGTGCCGGAGTTCGGACCGCGCACCGTCATGGTCACGACGCCAGCCGGGCTGAGCGTGGACTCCCGCGGCAGCAGCGGCTCCGTCTACGCGTTCGACGGTCCGCCGGCCGTGTCGTCGGTGACCCCCGCGGTGGGCCCACCCACGGGCGGCACCGCGGTCGACATCGCCGGACGGGGCCTCTCGCGGGCCACGGCTGTCCGCTTCGGAGGCGTCGCCGCGACGTCGTGGACCAGCACGAGCGACACCAAGATCCACGCCGTGGCGCCCCCGCACTCGCTCGGCGAGGTGGCGGTCACGGTCGACAGCGCCGCCGGCCCCAGCGACCCGAGCCCGTCGTTCACCTATGCCGCCACGGGAGCCCCGAACGTCGACGCCCTGACGCCCGCCAAGGGGGCGGTGACCGGTGGCAACACCGTGGTGATCACCGGGAGCGGGTTCATCGGCGCCTCTCTCGTGCTGTTCGGGCAGAACAACCCGCCGGCGGCCTTCACCGTCGACACTGACTCGCAGATCACGGCGGTGGTCCCGAGCGCCTTGAACGGCACGGGCGCCACCACGGTCAACGTGTACGTCACGACGCCCTCAGGGACCAGCGCGAACGTCTCGAGCTCGCACTACCGGTTCATCAGCCCACCGTCGATCAGCAGCCCGGCCCCGCCGGCAGGTGCTGTCGGGACGTCCGTGGTCTTCTACGGCTCGGGTCTCACGGGCCTCACGTCGGTGACCTTCGGGGGCATCCCGGCGTCGTTCTCGTTCGTCGCCGGCCAGTTGGTCGTCGTCGCCCCGCCCCACGCACCCGGTCCGGTCGAGGTGATCGTCGGGGGGCCGTACGGGTCGAGCTGGTCGCCCGGGCCGCAGTTCACCTACACGGCACCGGGTGTTCCGGTCGTCACGAGCGCGAGCCCGTGGGCGGGGCCGGTCGTGGGCACCACCGCACTCACGTTGGAGGGCAACGGACTCGACCTGGCCACCGGCGTGCGGTTCGGGGCGACGCCGGCCGCGTCGTGGACCATCGTCGACGCGCACCACATCACCGTCATCACGCCGCCTGGTCCGCTCGGCTCCGTGCCGATCACCGTGTCGAGCGCGGCCGGTGACAGCCCACCCACGGTGTCGTTCCTCTATCAGGCGCAGTCTGCACCCCAGGTGGGTCAGGTCTGGCCCACCACGGGACCCGTCACCGGCGGCACGCTCGTCACGTTGTCCGGTCAGGGGTTCGTCGGAGCCACCAAGGTGCGGTTCGGGTATGTCAACGCCCCGACCTTCACGGTGATCTCCGATACGCAGATGACCGTGCTGGCCCCCGCCGGGATCAACCCGAACGCCACGCTCACCCGGATCTTCGTGACGACCCCGATCGGGACGACGATGGACGGCCAGTACGGCAACATCTTCACGTACACGGGTCGGCCGACCATCACCTCGCTCACGCCCGCAACAGGGCCGAGCACCGGCGGCACCGCAGTGACGATCTCGGGCTTCCGGTTCTCGCAGCTCGCCTCGGTTCGCTTCGGCGCGGTGGCCGCGACCTCGGTTTCGTGGATCGATGCCTCGACGCTCGTGGTCGTCGCGCCCGCGCAGACGCCGGGAACCGTTGACGTGACGGTCGCCGGAGCGAACGGCACGAACACCCTCACGGTGGCCAGTCGGTTCACGTATCGAGGCCCGATCGTCACGGCGGTGAGTCCGACCCGAGGCCCGACGACCGGCGGTCAGACGGTCATCATCACCGGTTCGGGGTTCAGCGCCACGACCACGGTCCGGTTCGGTACCGGGCCCGCCTCCGTGTTCGCGATCGACAGCGACACCCAGCTCACCGTCGTGGTGCCCGCTCGCGCCGCCCCCGGCCTGGTCAACATCTGGATCGTGACCCCGGACGGCACCAACAGCAACAAACCGTCGTCCTGGTACACCTACCAGTAGCGCGAGCCGCCAGGATCTTGACGAACACTTGACACGCGCGAGACGCGATTGCCGGGGCGCGTTCTCTACCGTCGGAGCTAGCTGCCGCGGCCCGGCAGCGCGAACGCGGGAGCGCGAGGATGAGCAACTTCGAACGACGTCTCAGCTCGCTGAACCGCCGGCCGACGATCGATCCCGCGACGGACGTGAAGGTCGGCTCGGTGCCACCGGCCGGCGCCTCGCTCGGCTGGGAGGCGGCGGAACGGCTCGCACACCTCGTCGATGTCTCGCCGGGCACCGTCATCCGCCTGTCGGTGGACGACGGCACGGGCCTGGCGATGTTCGAGGTCGCGTGGGACGAGACCGGCGTCCCGTCCATCCGCGAGACCTGATCGGTCACCAGCCTCAGGCTCCCGAGCCGGCGACCCGCCCGGTGGACGGGCGGGCGTGGTTCAATGCATCGCGTTGTTCCTGCCGGCTGCGAAAGGCCCTGATGACCTCCACCGTTCCGACCCCCGCCGCGGCTGGGTCCCTCCGGGTACCCGGCGATCGTTCCCGCCTGGCTCTGGCCGGCTTCATCGGCGTGGCCGGCGTCGCCCACTTCGTGATCCCGTCCTTCTACGAGAAGATCATCCCGAAGTACATCGGCCACGAGCGGGCGATGGTGCAGTGGAGCGGCGTGGCCGAGCTCCTGTGCGCCGCCCTGCTGGTGGTGCCGCGCACCCGGCGCCTCGCGGCCTGGGCCACGCTGGTGCTGCTCGTGGTGGTCTATCCCGCGAACGTCCAGATGGCCGTCGACGCCGGGACGCCCCACGATCCCGAGTCGTGGGTGGCCTGGCTGCGCCTGCCGTTGCAGCTGCCGATGTGGGTCTGGGCCTATCGCGTCGCGAAGCGCGCCTGAGCCAGAACGCCACGAACCTGCTGCGATCCGCGTCGCGAGGGCGATGGGAACCACAGCAGGTTCGGCAGGGATCGGTGTGTCTGCGCCGGGGTGACGGCGCAGAGGTGCCGGGCGTGGATCAGCTGTTGGCCTTGAACACCTCGAGCAGCAGGCTCAACTCGGCGCTGATGCCGATCGGCACGCTGTAGCCGGTCTCGTCGCGGATCTGCGCGAGGTTGTCACGCACGTCCTCGACGGTGAGATCGGCATTGAAGTAGCCGGGGGTGCGGCCCACGAAGAAGCGCGACACCTGGCCGCCGGCGATCGAGTAGATCTCGCCACTGACCTCGCACTCCTCGGAGGCCAGGTAGACCACGACCGGCGTCACGAGCTCGGGCTTGAGCGCGTCGCCGAGCGGTCCGAGAAGCTCCTCGGTCATGCGGGTGAGGGCAACGGGCGCGATGGCGTTGGCCTTGATGTTGTGCTTCGCGCCTTCCTGGTTCAACACGTTGGTGAAGCCGACGAGGCCCATCTTCGCGGCGCCGTAGTTGGTCTGGCCGAAGTTGCCGAGGATGCCGGCGTTGGACGCCGTGTTGATGATGCGGCCGTAGCTCTTCTCGCGCATGATCTTCCATGCCGGCTGGGTCACGTAGAACGCGCCTTTGAGATGCACGTCGATGACGGTGTTCAACAGCTCGGGGGTGAGGTTGTGGAACGACTTGTCGCGCAGGATCCCGGCGTTGTTGATCACGATGTCGACGGTGCCGAACGCGTCCACGGCGGCCTGCACGATCGCTTCGCCGCCTTCGGGGGTGGCGACGCTGTCGCCGTTGGCCACGGCCTCGCCGCCGAGCGCCTCGATCTCGGCCACGACGTCATGGGCCGGGCCGCCCGAACCGCCCTCGCCGGTGACCGAGCCACCCAGATCGTTCACGACGATCCGGGCGCCGCGCTGGGCGAGCTCGAGCGCGTGCGACCGGCCCAGGCCGCCGCCGGCTCCCGTGATGATCGCGACCTTGCCGTCGAAGCCGATGTCTGCCATGCCGTTGCTCCCCTTCGTCTTTCTCATGTGTGACGCCGATCGATTCCCGTCCGGTACGGGCCCGCGGTCACAGAACCTGGGCAGCGTAGCGACCGGTCCTGGCCCGACCCGAATCTGGCGCGTGACTCCCGACGCCGGGTCGCGGTCAGTCAGTCGTGGTCGGCGACGACGAGGATCTGGTCGGCGCCGGTGAGGGTGAGCGCCTCGGCCTTCGCGGGGTTGATCACGGCACCGAAGCGGGTGGCGGCGTTGCCGGCATCGGCCACGCGCCGGAACCCGATCGCGGATTCGCCGTGGAGGGCCGCGGCCGTGACGATGGCGGCGAACGTGGTGGGCCGGTCGGGGGTGCAGTACCGCTCGACCGGCTTGGCGTACAGCTCGGCACCCGTCGCATCGAGCAGATCGTCGAAGACCAACGTGAGGTGCGGGTTCTCGGCGAGCTGGGTGAGCAGCAGGCTGATGAGCCGGTCGCTCACGATGAACTCGCCAGCGGCGCTCGGCGGCGCCAGCGCGACGTCGCGCTGGTCGAGGAGCTCGGTCACCACCGTCGTGTCCCGACCTCGAGCCTCGAGGGCCTGACGGACCTGCAGGGTCGTGACCAGGGCGCGGGCATCGGCCTCGGCGACCGAGAGCGCCTCGCGATAGCA
This sequence comes from Acidimicrobiales bacterium, assembly GCA_038324235.1. Classification (GTDB taxonomy): domain Bacteria; phylum Actinomycetota; class Acidimicrobiia; order Acidimicrobiales; family Acidimicrobilacustridaceae; genus JBBQHT01. The sequence goes on along the minus strand of JBBQHT010000011.1, from coordinate 9,953 downwards.
GAGCACGATCGCGTGGTCGGCCATCTCCTCGGCGATGACCTCGACCAGGTCGGCATAGGCCACGTCGCGCGCGGTTCGGATGGTGAGCTCGGCATTGGAAAAGCGGCCCACGCCGATGTCGGCTTCTGCCCCGCGGCTGAGGTCGGGATCGATGACGAGGGTGAACCGTGATCCGGGCGGGACGAACCCGTCCAGCTCGGTGAGGATCAACGGGCACAACGGGTTCCAGCCGAAGATCACGACGTGCTCGGGCGCGCGGTCGGGGATCGCGTCGGGGTTGGTGGGGGCCCAGGTCGCGTCGGTGGGCGGCACGAACACGATCTGGGAGTCGTCCTCGGCGACGAGCACGAGCTCGTCGGCGGCCTCCACAATGGTGGCCATGGGCGGGTTCAGGTCCACCACGCCGTCGCCCCCGCGGAGGCCGACGAGGCAGGCGTGCGGGAAGGCGCCGAGCAGCGCGCCGAACGCGTGGCCCGCGGCGCCCGGCTCGCGGTGCAGGTAGAACTCGGACCCTTCGAAGTCGAGCAGGTTCTCGTACGTGAGCGCCACCCCCGCCGAGCGGCACGCCTGGGCGGCGGTGCGCGCGATGAACGTGGTCGGGTTGACGATGCTGACCCGTCCGTCGAGCGCCAGGCGCAGCGCCTCGGCGGTCGATGCGTTGTCGATCTCCGCGACGATCGGGATGTCGCCGATGGCCGTCGTGCCGTGCATCAGCGCCAGGACGGTGCGCACGACGCTGGCATCTTGTTCGGTGTCGTCGATGATCACGATCGATCGAGAGCGGTCGGGCCGGCAGATCGCCAGCGCCGTGGGGTCGCTCGGCACACCGCGGCGGGCGACGACCGTGGTGTTCGACGACGAGAGCGAGGGCACATGGGCCGTGATCTCGTCGAGCATGTCGTTGTGGTCCCGATCCGCGAGCACCACGACCGTGGGGTTGGTCCGGCTCGCGTTGGCGATCACGAGCTGCTCGATGATCGTGAACACCTTCGGCGACCAGCCCAGCACCAGCGTGTGGTCGCGTTCGACGATCTCGTGGCGGTTGCCCCGCGTGCGCTGGATGAACAGCAGCTCGGCGAGCTTCGCGGTGATGAGCGAGAACATGCCGATGCCCACGATCATCGTGAGGATCGCGACCGACCGGCCCTCGGTGGTCTTGGGTGAGATGTCGCCGTAGCCGACCGTAGCCATGGTGACGGCGCTCCACCAGAGGCCGTCGCCGAACGAGCCGATGACCCCAGACGTGGTCTCCGTGCGGTAGATGAGCGCGCCGGAGGTGAGCCAGAGGAACGGCACGATGAACGCGACGACGCGCAGGGGTTGGTTGCGGAACTTGCGCCCGGTGCGCCGCAGCACCCGGCCCTTCTCCAAGCTCCGCGCGGTGATCACGAGCAGCCGCATGAACGCGAGCACAGCATCGGCGGTGCGCGGTCCGATCGTGTAGAGCGGCTGGCCCACGATGAGGATGAGGTCCCAGCTGAGCAGTCGCAGCTGCAGGCGCCGATCGGGGGCGACGAGCAGGCGCACGACGAAGTTGGCGGTGAACGCGCCCCAGATCACCCAGCTCGATCGCGTGATCAGGGCCAGGTCGCCCTCGGACGGATCGCCGGTCTGCACGAGCAGCATGGGGATCGAGCAGGCCGCGAGGAAGAAGAGGAGCGGATCCACCCAGCGATCCATCGCCTGCAGGATCCGCACGCGGGTGACGAGATCGATGCCGCGCGGTTCCCTGGACGCGTGCCTCGCCGGTGTGCTCAAGCGGCCGAGCTTACGGCGGCCACGGGCCCGTGCCCGGTGATCGGCTCAGGCGGCCTTGCACCGTTGCTCGATCACCGGCACCGCCACCTGCTGGGCGGCGATCCACTGCGCGAGCTCGTCGGCCGGCGCGGCGGCGAGCCACTGCTGCAGGCCCTGGGCCGTGGTGACCTTCCCCGCCACGATCTGCGCGATGGCTTTGCGGGTGAGCGGTTCGAGGGCCTTGGCCTGATCGGAGATCTCGGCAGGAGCCGAGACGAGGAACGAATCGAGCGCCGCCGTCATCGCCTGCGGATCGGCGACGCCGTTGGCGGCGAGCGCCGTGAGGTCATCGACGGCGAACACCTTGACGGACGCGCAGAACGTGGCGGTGCGCGACGCGACGGAGCTCGTCGATGGCTTCGCCGGGGCAGCGGTCGTGGCTGTCGCCCGGGGTGGGACGTTGGTCGGGCGCGAAGGCCGGCTGGGGTCCCCGGCGGGGGCCGGCGCGCCCTGGGCGGTGGCGACCCCGGCGCCTGTGCTGTCGGGCTTGCCGCGCGACGTCAGCGCGACGATGCCGACCACGATCAAGACGACCACGGCTGCACCAGCGAGGATCGCGGTCCGCGCTCGGTGGTCGCCCTCCGGGGCCGGCCCCGATCCGGTGGTCGCCAGCACGGCCAGCGAGGCGAGCGGATCGGGCGCACGGGTCGGCATCGTGGAACCCGGCACGCTGTCCATCGCCGCGGGTGCCGGGACGGCGGGTGCCGGGACGGCGAGTGGCGCGATGGCGGGTCGTGGGACGACCGGTCGGGGCGGCGTTCCTGCGGGGCCGGGCGCGCCTGGCGTGGGCGGCGCCGACCGCTGGTGCGCGAGTCGTTCGAAGGCGGAGTGCGCCTCGTTGAACGCGCGCCGGGCCGCGTCGAGCGCCGCGTTGTCGCTCGGCGTCCCGGAACGTTCGTGGAGGTAGTCGGCGAACGTCGCGAAGCCGAAGCGGTCGAGCGCGGCCTGTTCTGCGCGGACGCGCGCGTCGAGGGTGCGAGTGTGGCGCCGGTCGTGGTGGCGAGCGGTCAGGCTGTCAGCCTGGGCGATGAGCACCTGCGTGTGCGCATCCTCGATCTCGCGGTTGCGCTCGACGAAGGACCCCGGCAACGGCGTGGCGATCGTCGGGTCCTGCTCAGTGGCGAGCAGACGCGCCTGCGCGTCGGCCAGCTGCGCGAGCGCGGCGACGATGGCATCGTCGCTGGCTGCGTTGAGCGGAGCGTCTGGATCCGGTTGCGTCAGGGGATCGGGCGCGAACGGCATCGGGTCGACCATGGTGCTGGTACCTCACACGTCCTCGGTGGCACCGTCATGACTGGTCGCCCAGCGGGAACGCGGACGTCCCCTCCCCAGCGCCCGGGTGCATTGTTCACCACCGAGCGGGGCGAGGCAACGAAAACCAGTGGGCGGGCGGGCGGACCCGCCGGTGCGGTGGGTCCGCTCGCCCGCCACGGTTCAGGTCGAGATCGAGGCGACGAGCTCGTCGCGCAGCTGCCGCTTGAGGATCTTGCCGGTGGCGCCGCGGGGCAGTTGCTCGTCGTGGAACACGACGATCGTCGGGACCTTGAAGCTGGCGAGGTGGATGGCGACGTGCTCCTTCACCATCTCCGCATCGAGCTTCATGTCGTCGCGACACACGATCGAGGCCACGACCTCTTCGCCCAGCCGGGCGTGCGGGATGCCGTACACGGCGGCCTCGTACACCTCGGGCATCTCGTAGAGGATGGCCTCGACCTCGGCGCAGTACACGTTCTCGCCGCCGCGCAGGACCATGTCCTTGACCCGATCCGAGACGTACACGAAGCCCTCGTCGTCGAGGTACCCGAGATCGCCGCTGCGCAACCAGCCGTCGTGGAACACCTCGGCGTTCGCCCCGGGCTTGTTCCAGTAGCCCCGGATCAGGTTGGGGCCGCGGAACTCGATCTCGCCGACGGCGTCCACGCCGAGCTCGCGACCGTCCTCGCCGACCACGCGGACCTGCATGAGCGGGATGGCTCGCCCGGTGCTCGTGGGCTTGCGCATGTAGTCATCGCCCGAGTTGCCCGGGCCGTAGGCGTTGGTCTCGGTCATCCCGTAGCCGATGTTGGGCCGGCCCTTCGAGAAGCTCGAGTCGATGCGGCGGACGAGCTCGGGCGGCGCCGGGGCGCCACCGCCGCCGACCTGCACGAGGCTCGACGTGTCGCGGCTCGCGAAGTCGGGCGACTCGAGCAGGTCCCAGGACATGGTGGGGACGCCGACGAAGTTGGTGACCCGCTCCCGCTCGATGAGCTCGAGCGCACGATCCGGGTTCCACTTGTACATCATCACGAGCTTCGTGCCGCCGGCGAAGCAGCTCAACATGACGGGCACGCACCCGGTCACGTGGAACAACGGGACGACGAGGATGAACGAGGTCGGGTACGGGTGCTCCGGTGCCGGGCCCTTGCGGGTGGTGTTCACTGCGGCCGCGCAGCCGAAGGCCATGAGCGCGCTCATCACCGCGCGGTGCGTGGAGACGGCCCCCTTGGGATGGCCCGTGGTGCCCGACGTGTAGAGGATGGTGGCGTCGTCGTCGAGATCGATGTCGACCTCGGGCAGGGCATGGCCGCGTTCGACGACATCTTCCCAGTGGACGACGCCGGCGGGGGTGGGGCCCGGTGTGCGCACGGCCAGCACCTGCACCCCATCGTCGGCCAGCAGCGGCGCGACCCGCGCGACGCGCTCCTGATCGGCGATGAGCACCGTGGTGCCGGAGTCGCGCAACCCGTAGTCGAACTCCTCTTCGGTCCACCAGGCGTTGTAGGTCACCGCGACCGCGCCGATCGACGTGATGGCCGCGAAGGCCACGATCCACTCGGGGTAGTTCCGCAGGGCGATGCCGACACGGTCGCCCTTCACCACCCCGAAGTGGTGGACGAGGGCATAGCCCAGCGCGTCGACCTCGGCCATGACGTCGGTGAAGGTCCAGCGCTCGTCCTCGTACACGAGGAACACGTCGTCGCCGCGCTCCCGGGCCGCGGCGAAGAGGGCCCGCATGGACGGCGGCGTGTGGGCGAACACCGGCAATCGGTGACCCATGACCTCGGCTTCGGTGATCTCGTAGCGCGAGCCGGGACCGGTGACCTGGGCCACCGCTTCCTCGTACGACAACGACATGCGGCAACGTCCCCCTGCTGTGACCTGAACTGATGTGGCGGGTCCCACCCGCTGGTCATGGTAGGGGTGGGCACCCGGCGCGAGTAAACCGACGCCCGATTCGGGGCTGCGCGAGAACGGCCCGATGCATGACGATGTGATCGAGCGACCCGGTGGCCGATCGGTGGCCTGCACAGACTTCGGTCCGGCCGATGGGGTCGCCGTGCTCTGGTGCCATGGCGGGCCCGGCTGCCGGCTCGATCCCGCCTACGTCTCCGCGTCGGCGGACAAGGCCGGCCTGCGGTTCGTGGGCATCGACCGGCCCGGCTACGGCGGCTCCGTTCCCCAGCCGGGGATGGGGACCGACGTGACATGCGCGCCCCAACTCAATGAGGAGCAACGTCGTCGACACGAGCAACTCACCACCGAGCGCCTTCCCGAAGACCCCGCCCGGTGGCTCGAGCATGGCTCGCTCGCTCTGGGGCAGCGCCCCGACGTGCCGTGATTTCGCCGCTGACGTCTCGGAACGTGCCGATGCTGAGCAGCAGGAGTGCCGTCCTCAACCGATTGGGAACCGGTCGGGATCGCCCCGATCTGGTCAGAGGGTGTCCCAGAACGAGCGCAGGGCGTCGGCCCCGGGTGTCGGGTCCTGGAGCAGCCACCAGTGGCCGAGGCCGTGGAGGGTGACAAACCGGGCGCCGGTCTGCTCGGCGACCCAGCGATGCCGGGACTCACCGCCCGAGTAGTGGTCTTCGCTGGCGAACAGCACGAGGCCCGGTCGCGCGGTCGCACCCGGAAGCTGTGCGCTCCATCGTGCCAGCACGGCCTGATCTGCGGATCGGTACAGGGCCAGGATGCACCGACCCATCACCTCGTCGAATGCTTCGGCCATCTGCTCGGCCCCGGTTGGAGTCATGCCCAGCGACTGGTAGAGCGATACCCGCGCCGGTGTGCCCATGTCGAGCATGAAGGCGATCGCCTCCTCGCCCTCGCCTGGTGTCCGCCAGGCCTTGGTGCCCTCGTGCCAGACGTAGTCGGGGGCGAACGTGCCGGCGGTGTCGGTGCACCACGACCGCACGAGGTCGGGTCGGGCGCACGCGAGGCGCAGTACGTGGTTGGCACCCCAGTCGTGTCCCACAAGATCGACCGGCTCGCCGATGGCCTCCACCTGGCTCACGAGCCAGGCCAGGTACTCGTCGGCGGTCGCTCCGAAGCCGTCTGGGACCGGCGCACCGAACCCCGGCGGCGAGAGCCGGATGACGTCGCCTCGATCCAGTGCTTCGAGGAGGGGCGACCACACCGCCGATGACTCCGGGTTGCCGTGCACGAAGACTGCGGTCATGGCGAGAACCTACTCAGCCGACAGTCTCCCCGAGCAAAGGTTCTGGGTGATTGTGCCTTCACTCCCCGGTCGTGCCGTCGAGGAGCTCTCTGGTGGCGTCCGTCGAGAGCTCGCGTGCTCCGGTTCGCGTTGCCGGCGACGGCGGTGGTCGTAGTCGTGGTCGCCCCGGATACGCACCCTGCTCGCGAAGCGTGACGCTCGTCGGGGCGAGGGTTCGGGCAGGCTGGGCGGATGGTCGTCGACACCGCGTTCGTGGTCGCCCTGCTCGGGGCGTCGGCCGCCACCGTCCTGGTCCGACCGACCTGGCGCGTCGCGCGGTACCCGGTGACCGCCGTCCACGAGCTCGGTCACCTCGTCGCGGCAATCGCCCTCGGTGGTCGCGCCGCTCGGGTGCGCCTGCGGGCCGACACCTCCGGTCTCACGACCTGGAAGACCTCGCCCCCCGGCCGGTTCCGCGCCGCGTTCATCGCGCTGGCCGGCCCGGCGCTGCCCCCGTTGGTCGGCGCCGGTTGTGCGCTCGCGTTCGCCACGGATCGGAGCCCTGCCGGTGTGCTCGTGCTCACGGCGGGCGTGGCGCTCATCAGCGTGTTCATTCGCAACGTGTGGGGGTTCGTCGTGTGCGGTGCCCTGGCCGCGATCTGCTGGTGGGCCTGGCGTGACGGTGTCGGCGCCGCGCAGGTGCTGATGGTGGTCAGCGCCACCGTGCTCGGCCTCGGTGGGAGCCGAGCCGTCACGGAGGAGATGAGGGCCCGGCCGGCTGGCGGTGTCCGCGACACGCAGATCGTGGCGAACGCCCTGTGGCTGCCACCCGCGGTGTGGGGGGCCGGCCTGCTGGTCTGGGCGTTGGCCTGGACCTGCTGGGCGACCTGGCGAATCGCCCTCGCGGCATAGACGGCGGCCGGTACCGTTGGACCGTCCGCCGTGCTGTCGGTCCGGGGCGCGGTGACGATACGAGCGAGGTGGGGGTCGAGTGGTCGGAACGTGGTTGTTCTTCGCGGGGCTGGTCGCCGCGCTGGTGGCGATGGTCGTCGTGGCCTACCGGACGCCGAAGAACATCCATCCGGTTGCCGTCGATGCCACCTGGCAACCGATCGCCACCTTCTACCGGGGCCGGCCGGACCGCACCCGCGAGGTCGATCTCGGCCACCAGTGGACCAGCGCCGTGGACCCGGGTGCGGCCTTCGACCTGTCCTGGATCCGGGAGACCAACGAGCTGGTGGCGCTGCGCCATCAGGCCCACCCGGATCTGCTGATGGGCGGCGGGGTCCTGGCGGCCGTGCCGATCGGGATGGGCAAGAGCCGAGCGACGGGCATGAAGGTCCTCGCCGTCGTGGACCTGCGCGAGCTCCATCGCCTCCACCCGCACCAGCTCGAACCGCTTCCGGACGGACTCGATCGGCTGTTGGCCGCGCTCGGACATCCCTACGAACCGCCTCATCCCGACGACCCGCACTGGATCCCTCCGGACACCCCGTCGACGCCGGCGTCGGGGCCGCCACCCGCTTGACCCTCGGGTGTCGAGCGCACGGTCGTGGAGCAGGACCGGCAGCCTCAGCGGCGAAGGGCCTCGTACGCGGACCCGGTCTGCACGAGCAGGTCCTCGCGGCCGGGTGCCGCCACGAGCTGGAGACCGACGGGCAGACCGTCGCGGTCGGTGCCGCACGGGATCGAGATCGCCGGGAAGCCGACGAGGCTGAACGGGATCACGTTGCGGGACAGGACCATGAGGAACCGGGCGAAGTCGTCGATCCGGGGTGCGGTGACGGGTGTGGTCGGGAGGGCGAGGACGTCCACCTCGTCGAAGACCCCGAGCAGGGTCTCGGCCAGCCGTGCGCGGGTCCGCTGCGCGGCGAGGTAGGCGATCGCCGGGACCTCGAGCCCGGCCGCGAGCTGCTCGGCGGTCTCGGTCCAGCACCGCGACAGATCGGTCCCGATCGCCTGGTGGAAGGTCGCGGCCTCGACTCGACTTATGAGCAGGCCGAGCGCGTTCGCGTCGTCGAAGTCCGCCTCGGTCGGGTGGACCACCTCCACGACCGGCGCGCCGGCGGCGGCCAGATCGTCGATCGCCCTGCGCACGGCGGTGACGACGTCGGGGGTGGCGCCGGCGAACGCGGTCGCCGGGACACCGATGCGCGCCGGCCGCCGTCCCAGCAACGCCGGCGTGCCGGCGGTCTCCGCAACGAGCGGGGCCGGGGCGGAGCCCATCAGGACCTGGAGCACGCGTGCCGCGTCGCCCACCGTCGTGGCCAGCGGACCGACGTGATCCATCGTCCACGACAGCGATACCACGCCGGCGGTCGGGACCCTCCCGAAGGTGGGCTTGAACCCGACCGTCCCCGAGAGCGACGCGGGCACGCGGATCGACGCCCGGGTGTCGGTGCCCAACGAGGCGAGCCCCATGCCGGTCGCCACGGCGATGGCGGACCCGCCGCTCGAACCCCCGGGGATGCGGGTGGTGTCGTGGGGGTTCCGGCTCTGCGGGTTGGTCACGCCCAGCGCGAACTCGTGGGTGGAGGTCTTCGCGATCACGATCGCCCCGGCGGCGCGCAAGCGGGCGACGCTCGCTGCGTCGAACAGGGGAACGTCGTGGTACGCGGCCGAGCCGCCGCGGGTGGGCACATCCGCGACGTCGATGACGTCCTTGACGGTGACGGGGATGCCCTGCAGCGGCAGCAGCGGGTCGCCGAAGGCGCGGGCGCGATCGAGGTCGTCGGCGCGGGCGCGGGCCTGCTCGGCGAGCAACTCGACGACCGCGTGCAACTCACCGTCGCGTTGTTCGACCGCGTCGAGCGCTTCGTCGACGAGCGCGCGCGCCGATGTCGTGCCCGCGCGCTGCCCGCGCAGCGCCGCGAGGATCGGCCCGTCAGCGACCCGGGGGACATCGAGCGGGCGAGGATCACCGTGGGACGGCGGCTGGTAGCGCAGCGGGAGCGGCCGGCGGTCGTCGTCGAGGACCAGGCTCCGGACGTGGGCGAGCGCGCGGTCGAACGCGGCGGCGGCGATGCTCGTGTCCAGTGGCGCGCCGGACGGCGCGACGAGGGCTGTCGCGGGGGGATCCTTGCGTTCGAGGGTCATCCGCGGATCACGCCACCCCGAGCGCCGCGATCAGCGCCGCGGATGGCGCCACGGCGCCGAACACGCCGCCCTGCATCTTCACCATCTCGAGCGCGGCGAGGTAGTTGTCGTGGTCGGTCGCCCCGGTGCAGTCGGAGAGCAAGAGACACTCGTAGCCGCGATCGTTCGCCTCGCGCATCGTCGTGTGCACGCACACGTCGGTCGTGATGCCGGTGAGCACGATGTGGGTGATGCCCCGGGTGCGCAGCAACAGGTCGAGGTCCGTCGCGTAGAACGCGCCCTTGCCGGGCTTGTCCACGATCGGCTCGCCCTCGATCGGGTACACCTCGGGCACGATGTCCCATCCCGGCTCGCCGCGCACCAGGATCCGTCCGCACGGTCCCGCGTCGCCGATGCCGGCGCCGATGCGTTGCGAGCGCCACAACTTGTTGGGCGGGCAATCGCTGAGGTCGGGCTTGTGGCCCTCCCGCGTGTGGAGGATGAACATGCCGACCGCGCGGGCCGCGGCGATCATCTTGGCGGTGGGTTCGAGGCCGGCGCGGGTGAGGTTGAGGTCGTAGCCCATGTGGTCGACGTAGCCGCCCGGCCCGCAGAAGTCGGTCTGCCAGTCGATGTTGATCAGCGCCGTGCGGCTCGGGTCCACCGG
>JBBQHT010000010.1:0-37713 GCA_038324235.1 Acidimicrobiales bacterium | reverse complement strand
AACGGCACGCAGGTGTTCATCGCCAGCTTCTCGTCGTCAGGCTCGTTTCGATGGGCTCGCCGCATCAGCAGCGGGTTCGGATCGACGATCGGTGGGATGAGCGTGCTGCCGTCGGGGAACGTCGTCGTGCACGGGACCTCGTTCGGCGACACGCACATCAGCACGCCGTTCGCGGACCGCGTGCTGCCCAGCTTCGGCCAGCGCGACACGTACATCGCGGTGCTCGGTGGGAGCGACGGTCACATCGTGTGGGCGCAGCGCGCGGGCAGGCCGGGCGAGGACGAAGCCGGGGACGTGACGGTCGACGCCTACAGCAACATCTACGTCACCGGCAGTTTCTCGCAGACGGCCACGTTCGGCACCGCGCCCTCGGCGGCCACGGTCACGAGCACGTACCTCGGGGATGCCTACGTGGCGAGCTACTCGGCGAACGGCGCGATCCGCTTCGCCGCCGACATCGCCGCGGGCGGGCAGGAATCGAGAGGAACCGGGCTCGTCGTCTCGTCCGGGGCGGTGTTCACCGTGGGTCTCTACACCGGCGTTGTCACGATGGGTACCTCCACCTTGCGATCGGCGAAGGCCGACTCGGTCCAAGGCTTCGTCGGCCGCGTCGACGCGACGAACGGCTCGGTGGTGTGGGCCCGTGCTGTCCGCGGGCTGACGTCCACCGACGATGGGCCGTACCTCCAGCGCGTGGCCCGGGCGTCTGATGGGTCGCTGCTCATCAGCGGCTTCTTCCGCGACGCGATCGGCTACGGGCCTTCGGGCTATCCGCCGGTCGCGACCCTGCCCAAACCCACGAACACCGACGGCCTCGTGCTTCGAGTCCTACCGACCGGCCAACTGGCGTGGATGCGGGCGCTCGGGGGGACGAACACGGCGATCGTCACGGGCGTGACGGCAGGTCAGAGCGGCTCGGCTGTGGTGACCGGCTACTTCCAGGGCACGCTCGGGCTCGACGGTGCCAACCTCACCGCCACGGGCTCGTCACAGGACGCCTTCGTCGCGGAGCTCGGCGGCACCGGAGCGGTTCTTCGATCCGCCGGCTTCGGCGGAGCAGCGCACGACCATGGCGGCGCCGTCATCTCGCTCGGCAGCGGCCTGGTCCTGCTCGGCGGCGACATCGGAGCCACCGCCATCCTGCCCGGCGGCACGACGGCGACTGGCCCCGGCGGGCTCCTCGCCGTGCTCTCGCCGACGTGAACGAGCAGATCACGCACCTCACGCTCGCGGGAAGCCGCGGGTAGGGTCGCCAGCGTGGAACCCCTCACCCTGCTGACGCGCACTGCCGTCGAGTACCGCACCCGCCTCGCCGCCGTGCCCGCGACCGGATGGGAGAACCCATCGGTGTGTGGCGATTGGACCGTGAGAGAGGTGGCCGACCACATCGTGGGCGGCAACCGGTTCGCCGTCGCCCTCCTCGACGGGGCCAGCACCGAGGAGGCCATGGCTGCGGCCAGAACGGGGAGCTTCGAGGGCGACCCCGTCGAACGGTTCGACGAAAGCGCCGCCGCGCAGCTCGCGGCATTCGAGGCGGACGGCGCTCTCGATCGCATCGTGCACCATCCCGCGGGCGACATGGCTGGCTCCGCGTTCGTCGGCTTCCGGGCCGGCGACTTGTTGTTGCACGGCTGGGACATCGCCCGCTCGACCGGCGGCGACGACGTGCTCCCGGACGAGCTCGCCGAAGCGATCCACGCGGTGTACCTGCCCACCGCCGAGATGGCCCGGGCTTTCGGCATCTTCGCCGACACCGGCACCACGGTGACTGACGACGCGCCCATCGCCCAACGCCTGCTTGTCCTCACCGGCCGGGCCTGACCGCTCCCGAGCCACCGGTCGCGCGGCTCGGCGAGATCGTCTTCGGGAAAGCCGTTCACCCGGTCGGATAGCGACATTCGTTGGGAGCCGCGGCGCCGCAGCCTCCAGGCCCCAGCGACAAGCTGGCCACGACGGTTCTGGCGCGGGGCGAAGACGGCCTGGTGTCGCGAGGTTCCGATGCTGCCCGTCTGGCCCTGCACAAACCCCCCGGCTTCGTTGCGCCCTCGGCACGACTCGAACGTGCGACCGTCGGATTAGAAGTCCGATGCTCTATCCATCTGAGCTACGAGGGCGAGACGCGCGGGCAGCCCGACCCCTGGTGTGGAGCGACGGCCCGATCGACCGGGTCATCGTAGATGGCGGCGCCCGGCGCGTCGGCGCGGTTGGCCGGGCCGGGTGCGGCGTGTTCTCCGCTGACTCAGCCGGAACGCCATCGCGTATCGACTGGCGCCGCAGGGGGTGCGCTGCCCTATGCTGAGCGCCCTTGCTGGCCATAGCTCAGCCCGGTTAGAGCGCCAGGTTGTGGCCCTGGAGGTCGGGGGTTCAAGTCCCCTTGGCCAGCCCACTGCGTCGGTGGTCGCCCGTTTCGGCGGGCGGCCCACGACGAGGTACAGTTCCCGCTTCACGAATACCGCAACACGAGCGCCTCTAGCTCAATTGGCAGAGCATCGGACTCTTAATCCGCAGGTTCTGGGTTCAAGTCCCAGGGGGCGTACGAAAAAGTGCAGGTCAGAGGGGGTGATCCCCGAGGCCAACCGACCGAGAAGTCGAAGTGGTCGATACAACGGTTCATACATGCACGGAACTCCGGCATGTGACGATCCGTGCGTGAGGTACGTCCCGGGTACTGGCAGCTGACTTGCTCGGGCGTCGGGTCGCGTCCGTGTTCGCGGTGTTCCCCTGACCCAGGCTCGTCAGGGGTTGGCATGTGGGGGCGTTCGCCCTGGGGAACGCATGCTCTCTCGGCCGGGCATGGACAGCACGTCGTGTGAAACGCACTCGACCTCTCCCCGTATCCGCCCGCGTTCGGTCCGCAACAGGCATCGGCAGGTCGGGGTGGATGGAGCATCGTGATCCTCGTCGGGAACGTTCGAACCAGCTGCTGCGTCACGACCTCGAAGACGACGTTCGCGCGGTCGCCCGGATAATGTGCTCGGGTCCGGCCCTTCGGGTTCAGCAGCGAGCCCCATGATCCGAACGCGAGAAGGAGGAGTATGGATACGGGGCCACGTATCGGACGACCGCCTAGGGATCTAGAAGCAAGGCGTCGAAGCGGGTCAGTTTGCGGAGTTCGAATCGCGATGACCCTTGCTCGACTGGAACGTCGGGGGGCACAATGATCGAGGCGGACCCGCCGATCAATGTCACGGTGGCCGAGCGCGAGATCTTCGACGCGTTGCATCGGGCCGTCGTGGTCACCGACCCTCACGGTCGCATCCAGTTTTGGAACGCCGCAGCGGAGGCCCTGTACGGCTGGACCGATCAGGAAGTGGTGGGGCTGTCCGTGATCGATGTGCTCGCCCCCGAAGACGAACTTCCCGCCAACCAGGCGCAACTGCAAGCCGTTGCGTCGGGCCACGCCGTGAGCGGCGAGCGAACCGTCACCCGCCGCGACGGTTCGCGCATTCGGGTGTTGACTTTTACACGCCCAGTGTTCGACAAGTTCGGGACCGTAAAGGCACTTGTGGGTTCCGCCGAGGACGTCACGGCCCAGCGCCAGGCCGAGCAGCACGCGCGCGAGCTCACCGAGCACTTCCGCTTCGCCATCCAGGCGGGCGGGCTCGGCACGTGGCGCTGGGACATGGCCACGGGCGAAACCACGTGGGACGAACGGCTCGAAGCGCTCTTCGGCCTGCCCCCCGGCGGATTTGACGGCTCGTTCGAGAGCTACACATCGCGGCTGCACCCAGCCGACCGCGAGCGGGTGCTGGCCGCCGTCGAGGACGCGGTGGCCACGCGGTCTTCCTACCGGGTCGAACACCGGGTGGTATGGCCCGACGGCTCCGACCATTGGATCGCAGCCGCCGGCGGCGTCACCCTCGACGAGCACGATGTCGTCACGGGCACCATCGGCTGCGCGATGGATGTGACCGAACGGGCACAACAAGATGAGGAGCGGGCCCGCCTCACCGCGATCGCGCTCGACGCCGCAGCGAGCGAGCGCGTGCAACGCGAACGGCTCGAGTTCCTCTCGGTCGTGAACGAGGCGCTCAACCAGTCGCACAGCGTCGCCGAGATCATGGACAACGTGGCCGCCGCCGCCGTCCCTCGACTCGGCGACTGGTGCGCGATCTATGTCCTGCCCCGGGACCACGCCACCCCTGACGTCGCCATCGCCCACATCGATCCCGAGATGGTGGCCTACGCCCATCAGTTGCAAGAGCGGTTCCCCTATGACCCAGACGCCCCGACCGGGATCCCCGAGGTCATCCGGACCGCGGCGACGAGCTTCTTCCCAGAGATCACCGAGGATCTCATCGCCGAGCTCGATGTCACCGACGAAGGCCGCGCGATCGTCAACCAGCTGGCGTTGCGCTCCGCGATCGCCGTGCCGCTGGTCAAGCGCAACCGCGTCCTCGGGGCCATCCAGTTCGTCATGTCGTCCTCCTCGCGGCGCTACACCGACGACGACGTCGCGCTCGCGCAGACCGTGGCCGGTCGGATCGCCTCGAGCATCGAGAACGCCCGCCTCAACGAGCAGCAACGCACCATCGCGCAGACGTTGCAGCGCAGCCTCCTGCCCGCGCGGCTCCCCGACGTGCCGGGCGCAGACATCGCCGTGCGCTACTGGGCCAGTGGTGAGGGCACCGATGTGGGCGGCGACTTCTACGACGTCTTTGCGCTCGATGCGCCCGACCAGTGGGCCATCGTCATCGGCGACGTCTGCGGCACCGGGCCCGAAGCGGCGGCCCTGACCGGCCTCGCCCGCCACTCGATCCGGGAGTCGGCCTGGCACGGCGACGACCCGACCCAGGTGCTCACCGCGCTCGCTCGGGCGGTCGACCGTTCGGCCCCCAGGTCGTTCTGCACGGCGATCTACGCCCAGTACGACCGCCGCCAACGGGCGGCCCAGTTGACCATCGCCTGTGGTGGGCATCCGCTGCCCGTGCACGTGACCTCGCAGGGCGCCACGACCGTCGGGGCGCCGGGCACCTTGTTGGGCATGATCCCCGACCCCGTCTTCCACCCGCGCACGATCGCCATCGCCGCCGGAGACGTCGTCGTCTTCTACACCGACGGCGCCACGGACCAGCCACCGCCCCACGATCTGGACGAGGCGGCGTTCGTCGCTTTGATCGAGCGCTGCGTCGCCGACGGCCGCGACGCCGGCACGATCGCAGATGGCATCCACGCCAGCCTCGAGGCCGTACGGCCGTTCGACCAGCGCGACGACGACATCGCCATCCTGGTCGTTCGCTTCCTCGCCGACCCGTCCTAGCGAGGATCCGATGGGCATTGCCGGAACAATTGTCCTCGGCATCGTCGGCTCGTTCATCGGTGGCTTCGTCGGCTATGTGCTCTTCGGCAAAGACGCGGCCGAGGGCGCCCTACAGCCTGCTGGGATCATCGGGTCGGTCTTCGGCGCAGTCGTGGCGCTGCTCGTGTACCGAGCCGTCAACCACCGTCGCGCGGTCTGATCGTAGCGACAGCGAGCCCCCATGGACGCTGAGCCGTCACAGCTCCTCCGTACTCAAGGACTCCACCCGCGGCCTGCTACACGCTGCCCGTCACCTTCCCCACGGCGAACTCGATGAACCGTTGGACGTGGTGTCTTCATCCCGCGCCCGGGTCGGCATGAGGGCTTCGCACGCGTCGATCTGTCGAAGGAGTGCGTGGCGCAACCGCATCGCGTCATGGCGCTGTTTGCTGCTTCCGGGAGTAGCCCACAGGACCGCGTTGAACGAGTGAGCGATTGCTTCGTGACCGGCCCGGATGGCGTCTTCGACCTCGGGATCGATGCCGGAGTCGGCCGCGGCCGGCAGGAGAAGCCGGCGTTCGACAGCCAGATACGTCCCACCCGCGGCAAGCAGCTCTTCGTAGGCTGCTATCGAGGGCTGAGAAATGAATCGCCCCGTCGCTTCACGAAAGCGTTCCTGCTCATCACGAAGCCTCCGTCGGACAACCGTCTCGCAGCCACCGTCGACCGCCCAAGTCAGTGTCATGGCGGCCCTCGTACCCACACAGGCGAAGCAGTAGACGCTCGTCGAGCCACCCGTGCGCGAACGAATCATGAGCTCGAGAGGTCAACAGACACGGTGGCGGCGTTCGCCCGCGACGTCACCGCCGGCTCGGCGTACACCATCGGCCTCTCGCTCACTCCGCCGCAACTGGGGCCACAGCTCTCGTTCGTCGCAGCACCGCTCCGACGCGCCGGGACGACCTCAGGACTGCTCATCGGGCGGCGCCCTCCGCGTCACGGGATCGGGCGGTCACGACCCGCTCGAGGCGCTGCAACGAGAGGTGGTTGCGCACATGCGTCACGGGATCGAGCACGGGCCGAACCAGGTTGCCGATCAGGCGTTTGGCCGGTTCTTCTTCGAACGTGACGACGCAGCGATCACCGTCACTCACCAACGAAAACGTCGCCACGGCTGAGATGAACGGTCGCGCCCGCACAGCCAGCCGAAGACATCGATCTGGCTCGGGTATTGATGGACGGGGGTCAGTCCCCGCCCTCCGAATCACCAAGGGTTTGCCTGTTGCGGGCCCGGGTCAGGCACTTCGGCGCTGGGCTTTGGTGGCCTGGATCTTCTTGCCCGTCGTGCGGGCGGCGGCCTGCGCATCCCCCGCCGCCTTGGCCCGCCCGACGGCGGCACGTTCCTTCGAGATCTCACGCGTGCGGGCACTGCGCCGGGCCGCGGTGGCGGCCTTCTTGCGATCGGCTTGCGCCTGCCGGGCCTGCTCGGCGCGAGTGGCCGCCTGTGCATCGGCCGCGATCTTGGCCTGTTCCTCCAGACGGTCGGCGTTCGCACGCCGCTCCTCAACGCGCTCCGCGGCCTCACGCCGCCGGCGCTCACTCGCCGAACGGCGAGCTCGCGCCGTGTCCTCGGCTTCCGCCTCGGTTTGCTCGGCGGCGACCCGCAGATGGAGCGCGTCGCGGTACTCGGCAACTCGCGCCTGGCCCGCGCGACCCTGCTGCTCAAGCGTCTGGTCACCAGTGAGTGCGCCCACGATCTGACGGACGTTCGCGGCGAACTCGTCGAAGGCGAGCGCAGGAGCCCACGCGCCGTCGGTGGCGTGGTTCGTCACTCGGGCCGCGACATCGAGGGGCAATCGGGCGATCGACAGATACGCGCTGACGTAGGTGCGGGGGATGGTGTGGATGTCCATGACAATGGTCCGTTTCTGGGGTTCGGGGTGTGCGTTCGGATCAAGATCGCGCGGCGTCGCCGAGGGCCGCCGCGCGTCGTTCCTTCTCTGCGGCTGCGGCCTCCAGAGCTGCGGCGGCCTGACGGGCGTCGGCGAGCTCGTCGGCGGCCTCCCGCTCGGTCCGAGTGATCGCAGCCTGCTCAGCCGCCTCCGCGGCCGCCACGGCACCGGCGCGCTCCTCGGCTTCGCGCTCGATCCGGTTGTGCTCGGCTCGTCGCTGTCGCTCGAGCTCAACCTCACGCTGATCCGCAGCCTGCTCGGCGGCCAATCGTTCCTGTTCCAGGGCGAGCTCGTGATCGCGCGCGTCCAACGCCGCTGCTGCGGCGGCGTGGTCAGCCTCGGTGGCCAGATCCGTCGCTTCGTCGAGTTGCTCGGCTCGCTGCTGGTGAAGCTTTCCCTCATGGGCCAGGTCGTCATTGCCGATGACCCCGCCCACGACTTCCTTCACCTTGCCCTTCACCTTCTCCACAGTCGAGCTCTCTCGGCGTTCGTCCTCGTTCGACATGTCCGGCTCCTGGATGTGGGCGACCAGGGATGATCGCCGCCGATGTCGCCACATACCCCGCCACCCTGCGGTTAGCACCCGGTAGCGACCAGATCGAACCGCCGGCAGGGCCCTCGCCGCCGTCACGGCCGTCCTCGTTCGGGGTGCCGTCGCGCGTGACCTGGATTCAACGGCGTCAGAGCGCGATGCCGTGCACGGCGAACGGTTCGATCACCCCATCGGCGAGCAGGCTTGCGAACTGTCGCTCCTGTGCCCTCGCCTCCTGCCACCGCGGATCGTCTCCGTGGCGTTCGGCGAGCACGTCGTCGACCCGTCCGATGTGCAACTGCCACGCCACCGGCGCGTCGGGCAGCGCGGCGACGTTGCAGGCACCGAGCCTGAGGAACCCGGCGCCATTGAAGCGGGCCAACAGCTCGTCCTGGGTCGAGAACGAGTTGCTTTCCAGCTCGTCCGCGCCGGCGCACGCACCAACGCGAACGTAGTCGAGCACACCGATTCGTCCCCCCGGTACCAACACCCGCTTGATCTCGGCGAGGAGCCCATCGGGATGCTCGACGGTGTCGAGCACCCCCATCAGCCACACGACGTCGAAGGTGCCGTCCACGATGGGAAGCTCCTCCGCGTCCGCGGTGACCGTCCGGAGACCGAACAGGTCGACGGCGGCGCGACACGCCAAGGGCATCGGTTCGATCACGGTCGGCTCGACCCCGTAACGCTGGGCGATCCACGCCGCCGGCCCACCCATCCCGGCCCCGATGTCCGCAAACCGCGTCTCGGGCGTGACCTCCAACGACTCGGCCAACCAGGCGAGCAACGCCGGGTTGGCGCTGCCACGACACGCGCCCGGCACGTGGTACTTCGGCCCGAGCTCGCTGACCACGTCAGCGGTCCAGGTCGCCATCAGATCGAACTCGCCCCGGGTGACATCCGAGAACCGGGTGGTCATCGACGCAACCCCTTCGCCACCTCGGTCATCGTCTGGGCTCGCCGCGACGGATCTGCCGTGCCGGGGCCGGAGAGGTTGACCCCCACCACTCCCGGGATTGCCAGCATCGCCTGCGCCGAGGCGACCGCCGCCGCGATCCCCGCCTCGACAGGATCAGGCGCCACCGTGATCGCGCGCACCTGCTCCGGGTCGATGACGACGCCCGGCAGCGCCGCAAGCATGTGCGCCACGTCGGGATCGGTGATCACGGCCACACACGGGATGAAACCCACGTGGGCGCCCGCGGCGAGCGCCGCCGCGACGAACCGCCGAACCGGTTCGGGGCCCCCGCTGTGGTTCACGAAGCAGTACTGCGCCCCCGCTACGCACTTCGTCGCGGTCCGCGCTGGGCGTGCGGCGACCGGTGGGGCCAGCGGCGTCTCGGCGACCGACGGGGACAACCCTCGCCGGGCGACGAGGTCGGTCAACCGGACGCTGTCCAGGTCGAACACCTGGGTGATGTCGGGTCGCAGGTACGGCGCCCGCGCGTCACCCGTCACGCAATGCACTGCGAACACCTCGAGCTCGGCGTACCCGTGCAGATCTGCTTCGATGACCGCCCGGTTGCGATCACGGCACGAGATCGTGACCCAGGGCTTCAGGCCCTCGTCGGCCACCACGCCGACGCTGAGCAACGACGGCAGGTCGCTGCGGTCCTGATGTTCACCGAGCAGCAGCGCGTCCACCGCGCCGACGTAGGGCCGGACCAACGCCCCCAATTCGCGCAATTGGGGCACGGCGGCGCGGAAATCACAGACGATGAGCGGACGCTCGGGCTGCCCTCTTCCCGGCCCGCGGGGTCCAGGCTCCGACGCCCACGGTCGCGGCCGAGTCGCCAGAAACGCGCAGGGCTCAGGGCGCACCTCGCAGGTGCCGTCAGGACGAACGCCCCCGCACGGCCCATAGGTCATGCGCTTCGGGCAGTCCTCGATGTCCACGGTCAACGACGGCCGGTGTCTCGACGGACGAGCCCAGCCGCACCTGATCGCGGGGTGGCACACGGACGACAGGCGAGCATGGCCACTCCTCTACCCCGACGTACGAGGTTCAGTTCTCAGCCTCGCCGGCACATCCGGGCTGCGACCTGCCGGGCGGTTCAGGCCGGCGGATCGTTCTCTCGGTTCTCCGCTGCTTGGGCCTCGCCGGTGGCGTGATCGGTGGATGCTTCGCGTTGGCGGGCCCGGGCGGGAGCGCCCGCGCTCTCCGATTCGAAATCCGCCTCGGCCGCGCCGACGTCGCCGTCGTGGCGGTCGATCAGCTCATCGACGAGGTCCTGGTCGGCGTTGACAGCCTGGCCGAGGGACTTGTCCTCGTAGCCCGGCTGGTCGTACTTCGCCTCCGGGTCGACGCCCGTGGGGGTATCGGTACCCGGCTGGGTCGTCGTCGTGTGTTCGTTCGCCATGGTTCCTCCCAATGTGGTGATCGGTCGAGCCGCCGCTGGTCGGCGGCGCCCCCGCCCTACCCACTTCCCGTCGGTCCAGACGCCGGACCGCATTTCACCGACCCTCGCCGCGTACCCCGTGCCCGGAGGGCGAATGGCACGGTCGTCGGTCGGGTATGAACCGCACGTGACTTCGATCGACCGTGCCCACGAGACCTGGCAGTGGTGGCGGGCACGTCCGCGTGAGGGCCTCCTGGCGGCGCTGACCCTCGTGGACGACGACCCTGTGCTGCTGTGCGCCTGCGCCACCGACGGCCGTTGTGACGCCCACGCCGCGCCGGCGGCGGCCGGGCTCCTTCCGGCCTGATCCACCCACGGCCACGGTCGCGTCTCGGATCAGAGCTCGTTGGCGCCCGGTTCATCCATCAGCTTGGCCAGCAGGTGGTCGCGCGTCATGGTCTGCGCGCCATCGATGCCCTGGGCGACGGCCCGGTCCCGCAGGTCCTCGTCGCTCATGTCGTGCATCTCATCCAGCAGCGATCGATGATCCTCCATCGTGCCCGAGCGCGGTGTCACCGCTTCCGGGTTGGGGCTCCCGGGATCGACATCGATCCCGAGTTCGGTGAGCTTCGAGTCGGTGTTCCCAGCCATGGCGGCCTCCTCCGGTCGGCGGGCCTCGGTCGAGCCCCACCGATGCCGGTCCTACCCAGCCCGCGGGCGGTCATACGCGCACGCAGCAACCGGACGATCGGTGGTCGGCATGAACCACACGGAGGTGGGTATCCATAGCCGCGACGGAGGATCGAGCGACAGGAGCCGCAGTTGCGCGCAGTGACATGGCAAGGCAAGCGAGACGTGCGGGTGGACACAGTGCCCGATCCGACGATCGAAGAACGGACCGACGCGATCATCCGGGTGACGTCAAGCGGGTTGTGCGGCTCGGACCTCCACCTCTTCGAGGTGCTGACGCCGTACATGTCCGCGGGCGACATCTTGGGCCACGAGCCCATGGGCATCGTGGAAGCGGTCGGCGCCGGCGTCACGAACCTGCTTCCCGGCGACCGGGTGGTCGTGCCGTTCAACATCGCGTGCGGTGGTTGCTTCATGTGCCACGCCGGCTTGCAGTCCCAGTGCGAGACGACGCAGGGGCACGAACAGGGCACGGGCGCCGCCCTGCTCGGCTACTCCAAGCTCTACGGCCAGGTGCCCGGTGGCCAGGCCGAGCTCCTGCGGGTGCCCCAAGCCCAGTACGGGCCGATCAAGGTGCTCGCCGGGCCGATCGATGACCGCTTCGTCTTCCTGTCCGATGTGCTGCCGACCGCCTGGCAGGCCGTGGAGTACGCGGCGGTGCCCGACGGTGGAGTCCTGGTCGTGCTCGGCTTGGGGCCCATCGGCGAGATGGCGTGTCGCATCGCCATGGTCCGCGGCGTCGAGCGGGTCATCGGCGTCGATCTCGTTCCGGATCGTTTGGCTCGGGTCGCGTCGTGGGGCGCGGAGGTCATCGACCTGCTCGACCACGAGGACGACCTCGGTGAGCTGATCCGCTCGATGACCGCCGGGCGGGGCCCCGACGCGGTCATCGACGCCGTCGGCATGGAGGCCCACGGCTCCCCGATCAGCCAGGTCATCCAGACCGCAGCCGGCCTGTTGCCCGACCCGCTCCAGCGCAAGGTCATGGCGACCGCCGGTGTGGATCGGCTCGCGGCGCTCAGGACCGCGATCGACGTGGTGCGCCGGGGCGGCACGGTGTCGGTCATCGGCGTCTACGGGGGTGCGGCGGACCCGTTGCCGATGATGACGATGTTCGACAAGCAGATCCAGCTGCGGATGGGCCAGGCCAACGTCCGGCGGTGGAGCGACGTGATCTTGACCGTCCTCACCCAGGACCGCGACGTGCTGGGCGTCGAGACGTTCGCCACGCACCACCTGCCGCTCGAGGAGGCGGCCACCGCCTACAACGCGTTCCAGAAGAAGGAAGACGGGATGATCAAGGTCGTCTTCCAGCCCTGACCGCGGCAGGCAGGCGGGACCCCGCCGGAGAGGAAGGACCCTGACCGGTTCGTCACTGTGGATCGACTCGGCCGCGCGCCGCTACCCGCGGCTCAAGGCTGACCAGCACGTCGACGTGGTCGTGATCGGCGCCGGCATCGCCGGACTGACGACCGCCTCGCTGCTCGCGCACGGCGGACGCGACGTGCTGGCGCTCGAGGCGAACCGCGTTGCTACACGGACCAATGGGCGCACGACCGCCAAGGTCAGCGCGCTCCAGGGTGTGCGGTACCAAGAGATAGCCCGACTGCACGGGCCCCAGGCCGCGGCGCAGTACGCCACCGCGCAGCTCGATGGTCTGCGCTGGATGCGCGAACGGATCCGCGACGGACGCATCGACTGCGCCTGGGAGCCGCGGCCGGCGGTCACGTTCGCGACGATCGCGGCCGGCCAGCGCCAGGTCGACGAGGAACTGCTCGCGACGACCTCCGCCGGCCTTCCCGTCGAGACCCTCGATGACCCCGGCCTTCCGTTCTCCACGACGGGGGCGATCATGCTCACGGGTCAAGCGCAGTTCGAACCCGGGCGCCTACCTGCGATCCCTCGCGGCCGCGGTCGACGCCTCACCGCACCGCCAGGTCTGCGAGCAGACCCAGGTGACGGGGGTAACCGGGCTGCGCCACCCCGAGGTCGTGACCGAGCACGGCACCGTGAGCACGACCCACCCGTCCTGCGCGCCCGCAACCAAGCTGCCCACCCGCGAGTTGGACCGGTTCCACGACCACGCGTGTTACGCCAGCCCCAGGGGACAACGTCGGATGAAGCCTTCTGAAGTTGACCAACGTGCGGCTAACGGCGGGCCGGGGCGGGTATGCGATGCGATGACCGACAACGGCGATCCCGCACGGCACCCGCCGCTGTCACCACCCTCTCAACCCCTCCGACGGTCCCCCGCCGTCGGACCGACAGGAAGCAGAAGCTATGGCCCAGACCAAGAACCCCCGATCGGCTGCGACGACCCGAGGCAAGGCCGCTATGAGCGATGCGCTCGTCGATCTCTCGTCCGGTGTCGGCGATGCCCCGCACCTCGACGTCGACGACGAGCTCGTGCTCGTGGAGGTCGACGCGCCGGCAGTGGCCGTCGTGGAAGAGATCATCGTGATCGAGGAAGTGACCCAGCCAGGACCGCAAGGCAACCGCGGACCCAAGGGCCCCGACGGGCCGATCGGCGAACGCGGCCTCCCCGGGGACAAGGGGCCGAAGGGTCCTCGAGGCGAACAGGGACCGACAGGCGAAGCCGGCGACAAGGGCGAGCGCGGCCGGCCCGGCGATCAGGGCGAGAAGGGCGAGCAGGGTCCACGCGGCCTGACCGGCGAGAAGGGCGAGATCGGCTCGACCGGCCGCCCGGGCCCCCAGGGTCCCGTCGGCCAGCCTGGCGCCATCGGCGAGCAAGGTCCCACGGGACTGCGCGGTGAGCGCGGCCTGCCAGGAGGTTCCGGCGAGCAGGGCCCCCAGGGCGAGCGGGGCCCGGGCGGCGCTCAGGGCGAACAAGGGCCCCAAGGCCCCGTCGGAGCCGCGGGACTGCCCGGCGAAGCCGGCCAGCGCGGTGTCATCGGCCTCGACGGTCTCCCCGGGCCCCGAGGTGAACAAGGGCCGCAGGGAGAGATGGGCGCGAAGGGGCCGGGCGGGGTGCCCGGCATCCAAGGCCCGCAGGGAGAGCCCGGTCCGGCCGGCGCCCGCGGACCGGCGGGCATCTCCGGCGTCCAGGGACCGCAGGGCACGGTCGGCAACCTCTGGCTCGCCCAGCCCAGCCCGGCCACGTTGGCGCGGGACCTGCGCTCGGCGGTGACCGACATCAGCGTGCGGACCTTCCTCGATCCTCGCCAGACGGCGGCCTACCTCACCACCGTCGCCGCGCACGCGGTACGGCTACAAGGCAGCGTCGTGCTGCGCACGATCCTCGTCGCGCCAGTCGAAGACGAGGACGTGGCCGCCAGCCTGACCTCGGTCCGGTCCATCGCCTGAAACCCCAGCGGTGCTCCGAGATGAAGAAACGAACGGGCCGGGCGCAGCTGCGTCCGGCCCGTTCGGGGTAACGCCCAAATCAGCGCCGCCGCCTCCCTAACGGCGAAGCCCACCAGGAGGTTCTGACGCGCAACCATCCAGGTCCGGCTGACGTGGGAACGTCAGGCCACCACGAGCGGCAGCGGCATCGAGGTGTGGGGGTGGGTGCGCAAGGCGGTGTTGGGTCTCGATGGATCTCGGTGAGGATCCGCTCGATGAGGTGCTCGACCCATCGAGCGCGCCGGTGGGTGCGCCGCCCGGTGGAACCGCCCCCTCACCGCTATTTCTTGTCGTCTTCGGCGAGGGTGTAGGCGACGAGTGCGTTCGCGTGACCATGGCTCATGCCGTGATCGGTCTTCAGCATGTTCACCAGCTCCATGTGCTTGGTGAGTGGGCTGGTTCGGATCAACGCCTGCCAAGACGCAATCGGCTGCCCATACTTCTTCTCGATCGACGGGAAGTACGAAGCGGGTCCGGTCACCTTCACCGGTGGCGTCACCGCCGACTCCTTGGGGATCTCCTGCTTGGCCATGAGATCATCCTCTCAGGTTGATGGAGCGTTCATGTTGGCTCGGGTCGCGCAGCGGTGGGCGCGACCCAACAGCACGGCGCGTTCGCGGTCGTTGTGCGTGAGGTCGGCGGCGCGTTCGAACTCGGTTCGGGCTTCGTCGTGCCGGTCGACGCGATCGAGCAGGTCGCCTCGGACTGCGTACAAGGGATGGAACCGCTCGAGCGCGCCCACTGGTTCGTCCCCGGGTTCCATCCGTTCGTCTCAAACGTGAGCCCGTGGACGAGCTTGCCGCCAACGGTGGCCTCGTCGTTGCTCTCGACGATGCCCTGGTTCGCTCGCTGAGGCGTGCCATCGGTGCGACCGTCAGCCGTCGAGTCGCGCGCCCGAGGCTGCAGGCACCCACCGGCCAGCAAGGTGGCAACCACGAGCATCGCGACTTCCGCGCCCCACGGCCTGCGCGGCCGCCGATCACTGGTGCTCATTGCTGGCACGCCGGTGCCTGCTTCCGGGCGCAGCGCCGAGCGGGTGCAGCGGGCGGTTCGATCATGGTCGCGACGAGGAAGAGTTGGGTGAGCGCGTGCGTGAGTTGGAGGCGGCTTGGACGGCGGCGCGGCGGGGTGAGGAGCCAATCGATCATGAGCTCGTTGGCCCCCCGACCAGCGCGATGGTGATGATATCGGTGAAGACCGGGTCGCGGACCACGCCGGCGGCGGCGGCCTCGGGGACACCAGGGCGGCGAACGAGCGGATCGCCGCCCGGCGCCGCTGTTCGAGCACCGGGCCTGCGCCCACCACCTCGATGCACGCCACCCGCGCCACGCGGGGGTCGTCGAAGTACGCGTGGAGGAACGCGCTGATGGCGTCGCCGATGCGGGCCTCGAGATCCAGAGTCGATGCCGTGCGCAGCGCACCTTCGATCGCTGCGATCATGTCGGTGACAACGCGGTCGTACACCGCGACGAGTAGCGCCTCGCGGGAGTCGAACTGCTCATAGAAGTGCTCGGGACCGATGCCGGCGGCCTTGCACAACTCGTCCACCGTGCTCGTCGCGTACCCGGTGGTGCCGAACTTCTCGAGGCCGGTATCGAGGATCCGCTGCCGGCGCTCGGCGCGACGCTCCTCCGGGGGCTTGCCCCATTCAATAGATCATGCTTCCCAAAGTTCGAAGCTCGGAGCGACCGATCAACCGCTGGCGATCGCGCGTAGCCTGACCGATGAGTCAGGGCCCGGTGCATCCGTCTACCGCGCGACCCGTTCGAACCAGCCCAGGAGCGCCCATGACCGAGACCGTGACCTCTGCCGACGGGACGACGATCGCCTACGACCGCACGGGCTCCGGTCCGGCCCTCGTCCTCGTCGTCGGTGCGTTCTGCACGCGCCAGACCACCAAGGCACTTTCACCGATGCTCACCGAGCACTTCACCGTGTACGAGTACGACCGCCGCGGGCGTGACCAGAGCGGCGACACCGCGCCGTACGCCGTCGAGCGCGAGGTCGAGGACCTCGCGGCGGTCATCGACGCCGCCGGCGGGAACGCCGCGGTGTACGGGCATTCGTCCGGCGCGGTGCTCGCGTTGCTCGGTGCGGCAGCCGGCCTGCCCATCACGAAGGTCGTCGCGTACGAGCCGCCGCTGTTCATCCCGCCGGCGGACGGCGTGCCCGACTTCGCCGACCAGTTGCACGCGCTCGCGGACGCCGGCCGGCCCGGCGACGCCGCCGCGTTGTTCCTCACGGTCGCCGCGGGCGTACCCGAGGAGGTCATCGGGATGATCCGCAGCTCGCCGGACTGGGCCGGTATGGAGTCGGTCGCTGACACGCTGTGGCACGACGCCACGATCAGCGCCAGCCAGGACGAACGCGACCTGGCGACCATCGCGCAGATCGCCGTACCCGCCGTACTCGTCGACGGAGGGCTGAGCGAGGCGTGGGCCCGCCACGCCACGACCGTGCTGGCCGACGCCATCCCGGATGCGATCCAGGTCACCGTCGACGGCGCGGACCACCGGGTGCCCGAGCACCTCCTCGCGCCGCTCCTCCTCGAGCACCTCGCCTGAGGCCGGCGTTACCCACCATCGCCGACAGTGGGCCGGCGCGTGCTGCCAACCGCGGCGGCGCGGGGTCGTCAGCGGCCGGTGACGTCGTGGTAGGCGTGGAGGATCTCGGGACCTAGCCAGTCGGTGACCACGTCGCTGCCGGTCTCGGCCACGTGCACGCCGTCCGGGCGCAACGCCGGGTCGAACTCGCCGCCGGGCCAGGCAGCCAGAAACGTCGAGTACGGCACGAGGCGCATCGTCGGGTGGCGGGCGATGACGTCCTGCGCGAGTTGGTTGAGCCGCATCATCCGGGCCGGGTCGTTCACGCCGTACTGCTCGGGGTGCGGGGTGTCGAAGCCGAAGCGCACGGGCGGGTTGTCGATCCAGGCGACGACGGCGCCGCTGGCGGTCAGGACCTGCGCGGCCTGCTCGTACGCGCCGGCGAGGTACGCGTCGTAGGTGGGATCGCCCGGCGCCCGGCGTTGCGGGTCGCCCGGCAACCTGCGGTCGTCGGCGTCCCAGAAGCCGGACGAGAGGACCACGATGTCGGGCCGGACCGTCGCGAGCTGCGCGGCCCAGTCGGTCGGCCACGAGTCGCACTCGGCGGGCAGGTCTTGCTCCCACGTGTAGCGCGCCCGACTGCCGCCGCGCCCGATCCCACAGCCGATGCGGGCATAGCTCGCGGCGCGCCACGCCCCGGTGCGCTGGCCCCACCGATCAAGGCCGGCGGTGAAGGCGACGGCCGTGGAGTCGCCGAGCAGCAGCACCCGCAACGGGTGATCCGCCATGGCCACCGTCCGAGGCACGAGCCCGTTCTCGTTGCCGTTGCCGTTGCCGTTGCCGTTGCCGTTGCCGTTGCTGTTGCTGTTGCTGGTGCTGGTGCTGGTGCGAGCGGCATCGCCATCGCTGATCGGTGCGCCTGCCGGGGCCACGGCGCCGCTGACGGACCTCCCGGGCGCCCGCGCGGGCGACCCGAGTTCCGACGATGGTGTCCCGGACGAGGGCAGAGCGGGCGACGCGCCCGCGGGCCCCAGCGCCGACAGGTCGGAGACCAGTGAGCCAGGCGCGGCGTCCAGCGACGGATTCGGCGCGGCGGGCAGGTTGGCCGTGATCGCCACGATCACCACCGCGATCGCCGTCGCAGCGACTGGGGCCGCGACCCAGAGCGGGCGGGTCCCGATGCCGCGCCGCAGTCGCCACGGCTGCTCGAGCAGGCGATAGGACAGCACGGCGGCGCCAACGGTCAGGCTCACCGCCAGGGCCAATCGGGCCCACGGCCACGCCTGCCCGACACCCGGATCGAGCCAGAGGAAGATCGGCCAGTGGTAGAGGTAAACGCCGAGCGAGATCGCCCCCAGCCACCGCAGCGGCCGCCAACCGAGCACGGAGGTGACCGGGTTCGGACCGTGGAGCGCGGCGAGGATCACGAGCACCGAGAGGCCGGCGAACAGCGGGAGGCCGCCGGCATAGACCCAGCGCGTCGACTGCTGCGTCGTGACGCACGCCCGCGCGACGAGCACCATGGCCAGCGTGCCCGCGCCGCCGATGCACCGGCGAGCCGACGGCGACGGCTGGAAGGTGACGGGGCGGCTCGCCAGCGCGATCGCCAGCAGCGCGCCAGCG
This sequence comes from Acidimicrobiales bacterium, assembly GCA_038324235.1. Lineage (GTDB taxonomy): Bacteria > Actinomycetota > Acidimicrobiia > Acidimicrobiales > Acidimicrobilacustridaceae > JBBQHT01. The sequence continues at coordinate 19,432 of JBBQHT010000010.1, read as the reverse complement.
AGGATCTCGGCGGCCCGGGTGTCGGTGCCGTAGTACACGCGGTCGTCGCTCAGCGCCCAGAGGTGCGGGATGGCCGCGGAGGCGAGGAAGAGCGCGCCGACGACGACCCCGAGGATCCGGCGGGACCCCCGGCCGACCCGCAGTGCGATGATCGCCACGAGCGGGAACACGAGGTAGAACTGCTCCTCGACGGCGAGGCTCCACAGGTGTTGCACCGGCGACGGACTCGCGAACAACGACGCGTACGACTGGCCTGCCACGACGAAGCGCCAGTTGGCGACGAAGGCCAACGCCGCCACACCGTCGCCGCGGAACGCCGCCTGCTGCGAGTGGGCACCGGCCGCGAAGACGAACGCGGCGGCCAGCACGACCGCAGCCAGGCAGGCAGGCAGGATCCGCCGGAAGCGGCGCGACCAGAACGTGACGAGCTCGGGTCCCGACGCCGTCCCCAGCCCGATCAGCAGTCGGGTGATGAGGAACCCGCTCAAGGTGAAGAACACCGACACGGCCAAGAACCCACCGGGGAGCAGATCGAGCCGGGCGTGGAACCCGAGGACTGCGGCGACGGCCAGGCCCCGCAAGCCGTCCAGCGCACCCACACGAGCCGCGGCGCCCGTCGGCGCCGAGCGCGCCCGCGACATCAGATCCACCGGCAGACCCTACCCGCCGACACCGAGCGCCCCGCTCCGCCGAGCTCCGTGGCGGCCGGTTCAGGCGAACGTGCGGACGAGCTCGAGCACCTCGTCACCGCTGGGGCCCGATGCGACCAGGTCGGTCGCCGCGCCGGGGATGCGCCGCGCCGCGACCAGGCACAGGGTGAGCGCGTCGCCGCGGATGACGGTGACCGGTTCGTCTTCGGGGGTGAACCGCCAGAGGTCACCGTGGGGACCGGTGAGCTCGAACGCCACTGGCCCCGGCAGTTCGCGGCCGGCGCTGGCGAACGCGTGGGGCAAGGTCCGCCACGCCAGCCTGGCGATCTCGTGCAGACGATCGGTGGGCTCGAGCTCGAGCCCCAGTCCCGCTGCGATGTCACCGGTGTGGATCCAGCACTCGGTCAGGCGGGTGGTCGCCAGGGTGCGCGCCGACAACTCCCCCGCCACCCATGTCACGCGGCGATGAAGATCCATCGCTGCGAACGCGCGGGCCAGCTCGTCGACACCCTGCTGCCAGCGCTGCTGCACCGCGGGACCGGGCTCGCCGCACTGGTGCCTGACCATCACGGCGGCGCCGTCCTCCACCGAGTCGGCGGGCCCGAGGCCGGCGACCAGCTCATCGAGCGCCTCCGCGAACCGGCCCTGCACGCTGCCGATCGCCATCTCGTTGGTCTGAGCGAGGTGCAGGAGGACATCGCAGATCGTCCAACCGGCACAGCGCGAGGGCCGCTCCCAGTCGGCGGCGTCGAGGCCATCGAGCAGCGCTCGCAGCTCGGCCTGCTGGGCGGCGAGGGCGTCGAGGATCGGCACAGGAGCGTCCGGCATCGCCGCCCACTGTAGGCACCGACCCGACGAGGCCGCCCGGAGACGCCACGGTCCAGCAGGATCGGTGCCGTGCACGCGAGACCCTCGCCCGGGAGGGGCCGCCACGCAGCCAAGAACGCGACACCCCGCGCCGACAGGGGCCACCACATAGCCCAGAAGCCGAAACCCCTCGCCTGAGAGGGGCCGCCACGCAGCCAAGAACGCGACACCCCGCGCCGACAGGGGCCACCACGTAGCCCAGAACGCCAGACCCCTCCCCCAACAGGGGCCACCACGTAGCCCAGAACGCCAGACCCCTCCCCCGACAGGGGCCACCACGTAGCCGAGAACGCGGGATCGCGATGACGGATCGCGGATCGCGGACCTGGGGTTGGCGGGGCGGGGGTTGGCGGGGCGGGTCAGGCGACGGTGGGCACGACGATGGCTCGGCGGTCTCGGTCACAGGCGGTGCGGACATGGCAGCCCTGGAGGTGATCGTTGACCAGGCCGAGGGACTGCATCGCGGCGTAGGCGGTGGTCGGGCCCACGAACCGGAACCCGCGGCGACGCAGCTCCTTCGCCAGTGCGGTCGACTCGGCGGTGACCGCGGGGATCTCCCCCAACCCCGCCGCCGCCGGCCGTCCGCGTCGGGATGGTTCGAACGACCACACCAGCGCGGCCAGGCTGCCGAGCTGCGCCTGCACGTCGAGGGTCGCCCGGGCGTTCTGGATGGCGGCCTCGATCTTGCCGCGGTGGCGCACGATGGCGGCATCGGCGAGCAGGCGGGCCACGTCACGCTCGTCGAACCGCGCGACCTCAGCGGGGTTGAACCCGCTGAACGCGGCGCGGAAGCCCTCGCGCTTGCGCAGGATCGTGAGCCACGACAGGCCCGACTGGAAGCCTTCGAGGCAGAGCTTCTCGTACAGGCGCACATCGTCGACCACGGGACGCCCCCACTCGTCGTCGTGGTACGCGACGTAGTCAGGGGCGCCCACCGACCACGAGCAGCGCCGGAGGCCGTCGGGTCCGCGCGGCACCGCGGCTCGCTCGGCATCGGTCATGGCGCTTCCCCCATCTCCAAGCCCGAGCGGATGCTCCGAGCGGTGGACGGATCGATCATCGCACGCCCAGCCCGGGGCCGGACCCGCGCCGGACCCGTGCTGGGCCCGGTGCTGCCCTGCGCCCGAGAAGGGAGAGCGGGCCGATTCGTCGCCGTCGACATCCGCACCCGAGCGCTGGGCGATCTGGCATTGCGACCGGTCTGGTGCGGGCGGCGGTACCCTGGGGATGTCGTTGGTGCCCCGCGGAGGGTGAGGTGGCCAGCAGGCGTCGATCACGGCGCGTCCCGGTCAGCGCATCGACCACCATGTTCGTGTCGGCTTCAGACCGACCAGGACGCTGCCCAGGTCACGGCAGCGAGCCAGCGTCGCTCGTTCTCCTTTGGGCGCGAAGGACCCGCGACGGTCAGCGGCGGTGAGTCACGTGGTAGCTCGTTCCCATCCCAACAGCACAACCGAGGCGCTCGACTACCGGGCGCTGTTCGAGTCCGCACCGAGCTGCTTCCTCGTGCTCGCCCCGGACTTCACGATCGTGGCGGCGAGTGAGGCCTACCTGCGCGTCACGAACACGACCCGGGGCGCCATCATCGGCAAGGGCGTGTTCGAGGTCTTCACCGACGACACCGACAACCCCACCGCCACCGGCGTGGCGAACCTCGACGCCTCGTTGTGCCGGGTGCTGGCCTCGCGACGACCCGACACGATGGCCGTGCAACGCTTCGACCTGCCCGTACGCGGGGACGACGGCGACGGCTTCGAGGTTCGGTTCTGGAGCCCGGTCAACGCCCCGGTCCTCGGACCGGACGGCACGGTCACCTACATCGTGCACCGCGTCGAGGACGTGACGGAGTTCGTGCACTCCCAGGTCGCCGCCCACGGCGATCGTCGACGCAAGAACCGCGCCGGCTCGTCTGAGGACGACCGGACCGGCGAGGACCAGGGCGACGAGCAACGGGCGGGCGACGACCAGGACGACGTGGCCTCGGGGGAGATCGGTCACGCTGGCGTTCGCGAGCTCGACATCTACCTGCGAGCCCAGGAGATCCAGGCCGCCAACCAACGACTGCGGCGTCTCGCTCGGTCGAAGAACGACTTCCTCTCCCGGATGAGCCACGAACTGCGCACACCGATGAACGCCGTGCTCGGGTTCACCCAACTGCTGGCGCTCGACGACCTCACCGACGGGCAGCGCCACGCCGTACGCCACATCCTCAGCGGTGGCGAGCACCTGCTGGCGTTGATCGACGAGGTCCTCGACATGGCCCGAGCCGAATCCGGGATGCTGCAACTCTGCCTGGCACCCGTCTCGGTCGCTGACGCAGTGCACGCCGCGCTCGGCATGACCGGTCCGCTCGCCGATCAGTTGGGGGTGACCGGCTTCGCCGGCGACATCGATCCTGCGTTGTTCGTCGTGGCCGATCGTCAACGCCTGCTGCAGGTGCTGCTCAACCTGATCACCAACGCCCTCAAGTACAACCACCGCGACGGTCAGGTCACCGTCACCGCCACCGGCGACGACGAGACCGGCACCGCGCAGATCGCGGTCACCGACACCGGCCCGGGAATCCGCGAGGAGGACTTCGCCCGCCTGTTCATCGAGTTCGACCGCCTGGACGCGGCCGGCTCGGGCATCGAGGGCGTCGGCCTCGGGCTCGCCCTCTCCCAGAGCCTGACCGACCAGATGGAGGGCCGCATCGACGTGGCCTCGATCCGAGGCGAGGGTTCGACCTTCTCGGTGGTGCTGCCCCTCGCGGCGCCGCCGTCGCCAGTGTCGCCACCGGAGCCGAGGACGCCGCGACCCCGGGTCTCAACGTGGGCTCCGGCGGTTCAGCAGCCGCCGGCCTGGTAGTCGATGTTCTGCGCCGTGGTGAGACCCGCGGTGACGGCGATGCCGGGATCGGTCTGGGTCGCCTTGCCCCCGCTGGGGCTCGGCGTCGTGTCGAGGTCGTAGGTCCCGGCGGCCAGGCTGAGCAGGTAGGTCCCCGCGGTCTGCGGGTCGATGCTCGAGGTCGTGGATGCGACCACTGGCCCGCCGCCGGCGGGGCGAGCCTCGATGAGGAACGCGCCGTCGGCCGGATCGTTGTTGCGGCCGCACGGACCGACCCGACCGGCGATGGCACCGGCGAGGGGTGGCGGTGGTGCTGCGGTCGCCGCGGACGCCGCTGGGGCACTGAAGATCGCCGGCGCAACCCAAGCGGTGGCGGCAACACCAGCTCCAGCACCGAGGGCCTGGCGGCGTGAGATCGTCATGGGCGCAGAAGGTATCAGTTCGTCATCGACGGTCGGCGAACCGAAGGCCTGCCGGGCCCGCGCTGATGGGGCTGGGGCGGCGCGACGCCTGGCAGACTCTCGCCGTGCCGACCAGCGACCACCTCGTGCGCGTATCGACGCTCACGGGCCAATCGGTGCACCTGGCCGACGGGCGCCGCCTCGGGACGATCGAAGACCTCACCATCCAGGCCGGCGACGCCGACCCGGCGGTGGAGCGTGTGCTGGTGCGCCTCGACCGGTCCTCGCGCGTCCTCATCCCATGGACGGCGATCCACCGCTTCGCCGCCGATGCCGTGGACCTGCACGTCACCACGACACCAGTCGACGATCCCACGTGGCTTCGGGCACCGGTCGGCGAACCCCTGCCCCTTTCCGAGGGCGAGGTGTGCCTGCGCCGCGATGTGCTGGACACCCAGATCGTCAACGTGAACGGCCACCACCTCGTGCGGGTGGCCGACGTGCTGCTCGAACGGCTCGACCAACCCGCACCGCCCGCACCGCCCTCACCGCCCGCACCGCCCGCACCGCCCGCACCGCCCGCACCGGACGAGTCTCAGGACCCCGACGAGCTGGCCCCGGCGGCGCGCCTGGAGGTCGTGGCGGTCGATGTCGGCTTCGGCTCGGTCGTGCGCCGGCTGGGCCTCGGTCGCCTGGCCGAGCGATTCGCCGAGGAGGCGGTGCCCTGGGAGGAGCTCCACCTGGTCTCCACGCGGGGCAACCGCGCGCAGCTGGCCACCACCGACGCGCTGATCCATCGCATCGACGCGGCCAGCCTCGCCGCGCTGCTGCAGAAGCTGCCGCCACCAGCCGCGGGCGATGTGCTGCGCCGGGTCCCGATCGAGCGCGCATCGGCGGCGCTGGCGGCCGCCCCGGAGGAGCTCGGTGGTCGCTTGCTGACGACCGTGTCCGAGGAACGGGCCACGGCCATCGTCGACGCGCTGCCGGAGAAGCGGGCGCGTGGCTACCGCCGCTTGCTGCACCGCACGCCGTTGCCCCGCCGCCGCTTCCACCGCACCCGCAGCTGGCGGCGACGATGACGCGCGCGCCCCTGTTCCGCCGCCGCGCCGGGCTCGCGGCGCTCCTCGCGGTCGTCGGCCCCGGCCTGTTGGCCGGCCTCTCCGACGACGACCCCGCCGGCATCACGACGTACTCCTCGCTCGGCGCCAGCTACGGCTACCAGTTGCTGTGGGTGCTCCTGCTCTCGACCATCGCCCTGATCCTGTTCCACGACCTCGCCTCCCGGATGGGTGTCGTCACCGGGCAGGGCCTCATCGGGTTGGTGCGGGAGCGCTACGGCGTGCGGATCGCGTTCGGCGCGGCGGCCGTCCTGCTGATCGCGAACCTGGGCACCACCGCCGCGGAGTTCGCGGGCATCGCCGCCGGCTTCAGCCTGTTTGGCATCCCCAGCTTCTTGAGCGTGCCGACGGCGGCCCTGCTCGTCTCGTTCCTGGTGCTGCGCGGCAGCTTCCACCGCGTCGAGCACCTGCTGCTCCTGCTCGGTTCGGTGTTCATCACCTACATCGCCGCCGGCCTGCTGGCCCATCCCGACTGGTCTGCGGTGGTCCACGGACTCGTCGTGCCATCGATGCCCGTCAACCGCACCGCCCTGATCCTGGTCACCGCGACGGTGGGCACGACCCTCGCGCCATGGGGCCTCAGCTTCATGCAGTCGTACGCGGTCGACAAGAAGCTGACCATCGCCGACCTGCGCTACGAGCGGATCGACGTGGTCACCGGCGCGGTGCTCACCGGTGTGATCGGCCTGTTCGTCGTCATCGCCTCGGCCGCGACGCTCCATGACCGGGGCATCACGGTCGAGACCGCCGCCGACGCCGCCATCGCGCTCGAACCGGCGGCTGGCCACCTTGCGTCGACGCTCTTCGCCGTCGGCCTGATCGGGGCCGCCCTGCTGGCCGCGTCGATCCTGCCGTTGTCGACCTCGTACTCGGTGTGCGAGTTCGTCGGGACCTCTGCGGCGGTGGACGACCACTTCCGCGACGCCAAGCTGTTCTACGCCGTGTTCGCCGTGACGACGGTGGCGGCGGTGCTGGCCGTGCTGACCCCGGGCGCGCCGCTCATCGCGATCCTCGTGCTGACCCAGGCGCTCAACGCGATCCTGCTCGTCCCGCTGCTGTTCCTCATGTACGGCATGGCCCGCGACCCCGACCTGCTGGGTCCGTTCCGGGCATCACGCCTGCAGGCGAGCATGTACATCGTGACGATCGCCTTCATCAGCATCTGCGTGCTCGCCCTGGGCGCGCTCAGCCTCAGCAGCGGGTCCTGAGCCGGTGCCCACCACCCCGTCGCCGCCGGATCCCGAACGCCCACCCGACCTCTCCCCGACGCGCCACGGTCGCCGTCGCCTGCCGAGGCTCGTGCCGGCATCGGCGCCCCCCGACGCCACCCGCATCGTGGCCGGCCGGGCGATCCGCGGGTTCGCCGACGGGTTCGTGAGCGTGCTGCTCGCGCAGTACCTCACCGGCCTCGGGTTCTCGCCGGTGCAGGTCGGGGCAATCGTCACCGGCACGCTCATCGGCTCCGCGGTCCTCACCCTCACCTTCGGGCTCACCGCCCACCGCTTCTCGCTGCGCTCGTTGCTGCTGATCGCCACCGTGATCATGACCGCCACGGGCCTCGGCTTCGCCGGTCTCATCTGGTTCTGGCCGCTGTTCATCGTCGCGGTGCTCGGCACGTTGAACCCCTCCGCCGGCGACGTGAGCGTGTTCCTGCCGACCGAGCAGGCCTTCGTCGCGGGTCACGTCCCGCCACCGGAACGACCCCGGCTGTACGCGGCCTACAACCTCGCCGGCATCTTCGCCGGCGCCATCGGCGCCCTGCTCTCAGGGTTCCCCGAGCTGATCGCCCACCGCACCCACACCGATGTGCTCACGGCCCAGCGGGCTGGTTTCGTCATGTACGCCACGGCGGCCGTCATCGTGTTCTTCCTCTACCGGCGGCTGCGCGACGACCACGAGCACCTCGCCGCCCGCCCTCGCGGTGCCGCCCGCACGCCCCTGCGCACCTCCCGTCGCACCGTCCTCGAGCTCGCCGCGCTGTTCAGCCTCGACTCCGCCGGCAGCGGCTTCGTGGTCACGTCGTTGCTCGTGCTGTGGCTCCACCTGCGCTTCGACCTGTCGGCCGCCACGACCGGGCTCGTGTTCTTCGCGGCGGGACTGCTCGGGGCGTGTTCGCAGTTCCTCGCACCCCGCATGGCCGCCCGCTTCGGCCTGGTGCGCACGATGTCGTTCACGCACCTGCCGGCCAACATGTTGCTCGCCGCCGCCGCGTTCTCCCCCAACGGCACGATCGCGATCAGCCTGCTGCTGGTGCGAGCGCTGTTCGCGCAGATGGACGTGCCGGCCCGCCAGGCCCTGGTGATGGCGGTCGTGCCCGCCGACGAGCGGGCCGCGGCGTCGAGTGTGACCAACGTGCCCCGCAGCCTCGCGTCGGCCACGACACCGCTGCTCGCCGGTGTCCTGCTCGAGCACTCCACCTTCGGCTGGCCGCTGCTCATCGCCGGAGGCACGAAGATCACCTACGACCTCCTCCTGCTGCTCCTGTACCGCGACATGCCCGAGGAGGTCGGCGCCCGCCGAGCGTGAGGCGAGTGATCAGCCGGCAGGCCGACGGGCCGGCGATCGGTTGAACGGCCCGCCCCGGCCGGGCGGTGGTCCGGTCAGGTCGCCAGCGAGGGGAAGATCTCGCCGCGGAAGGGTTCGCCGTCGACCAGCTCGTGCCCCGGAGGCATCGGGATGGTGTGGGGCAGGTCGCGGTAGACGACGTCGTCGCCGAACCAGCGGGTGGCCAGCGCGCGGCGGCGGGCCGTGAGCGACGAGTTGCCGCCGGACCCGTGCACCACGAGCGGATGGAAGATCAACACGTCGCCCGGCTCCATGTCCCAGTTCGCCAGGTCGTAGTCGTCGCGGTGGGCATCGATGTCGGGCATGTCCTCGAGCGCCGGGTTCACCATGTACTCGTTGTGGTCCGGGGTGATGGCCTTGAACCGGTTGGGCCACCGGTGCGAGCCCTTCACGTACTCGAGCCCGCTCGTCGCGCGGCTGACCGGATCCAGCGGCATCCAGATCGAGCACACCTGGTTCCCCTCCACCGGCCAGAAGGTCAGATCGTGGTGCCAGGGCGTGGGCACCTGGGTGCCGGGCTCCTTGACGAAGCACTGGTCGTAGAAGAACGTCACGTGCGCCGCGCCGAGCCCGCTGAGGGCTTGGCGGGCGAGCTCCGCCGTGGGCGACTCGAGCACGAAGCGGCGGTAGTCGTCGTCGGCCAGCCACATGAACACATCGTTGAGGTAGCCCTCGTCGGGCAGCGAGATGAGCTCCCCGAGAAACGTCGGGTGGGCGAGGTTGTGCTCGATCGCGGCCGCCGCCAGATCGAGCCACGCCGTCGGGATGACCTGGCGAGCGCACACCACGCCGTCGGTGACGAACGCCTCGACCTCGGCCGCGGTCAGCGCCCGCAACGGCGCGACCGGGACGAGCTGGGTGGGACTGTCAGCCATGATGGGCTCCTTCGACGAGGACGGTGAGTCGCGGGTCTGATCCACGTTCGGGACTGCGCTCGGGCTCGGGCTCGGAATCGGAATCGGAATCGGTGAGGTGCGCCCGCAGGGACGCCACCAGGCCGGGGACGTCTGCGGGTTGGCCGGCCGTGCCGTAGAGGTAGAAGTCAGGGCGCTGCAACGCGGCCACCGCCTCGTGCTTCGCGAACCAGGAGGCGTAGGTGCCGTCCGCGTCGGCGAGCTCGCCAGCGGCGCCGACGGTCACGATCTGACCCCCGATCGAGGCGAACCACGCGGCCGAGGCCGGCGCCAACGCCGGCTTCTCCGCACCCGCGACCACGAGCCGCCATCCGGCGCCGACGACGTCGTCGAACCGGGTCGGCGGGCCAGCCGGCGCGAGCGCACCGGTGCGGTGAACAGGCGCGGGCGACGCGACACGACCCTGGACGAAGAGCGAGCCGGCGTGCGGGGAGGCGACGTCGATGATGCCGGCCGTGAGACCGGGCAGCGGCGGGATCTCGGCCACGTCGCCGGTGACCACCGCAGCCGCCATCGCGACATCGCGGGCCTTCGCCTCGGCCTCGTCCGGCACGCAGATCACCCGGCCGAGCGCCATGGAGAAGTCGATGACCGCGCACGCGTTGGGCTGGCGCTCCTCGCCGTAGGTGTCGAGCAACGCGTCGGGGTCGGCGACCCCGCCGCCGAGCACGAGGTCGAGCTTCCACGCGAGGTTGGCCGCGTCCCGCAGGCCCGAGCACATGCCCTGACCGGCGAAGGGCGGCATCTGGTGAGCTGCGTCACCGGCGAGGAGCACGCGACCCGCCCGCCACTGCTCCGCCCAACGCGCCTGGAACGTGTAGACCGCGTGCCGTTCGAGGGTGGCGTTGGCCGGGTTCACGTCCCAGGGCTCGAGCAGCGCCCACGCCGACGCCTCGTCGTTGAGCTCCTCGAGCGTCTCGTGCGGCAGCCGCATGAACTCCCACCGACGCCGGCCCGGACCGCCTGACACCGCGGTGGTCGGCCGGGCGGGATCGCAGATCTGGAGGTTGATCGGGTCGAACACGCGCTCGTGGTCGAGGACCACGTCCACGATCAACCAGTCGTAGAAGAACCCGAGGTCCGTCACGGTGGTGCCGATCAGGCGTCGGACCGTGCTGTTCGCACCGTCGGCGCCCACGACGTAGCGCGCCCGCACGGCGAGCTCCTCCACAACGGGCGCCGCGCGGCCCTGGTCGGCGGGGCCGCCGGTGGGCGGCACGTCGATCGTGGGTCGGATCGCGAGGGTCACGAGATCGCCGTGGTCGTCGAGCCCGACGACCTCCATGCCCCGACGCACCTCGACGTCGGGCCACGCGCGCGCTCGCTCGTCGAGCAGCGCCTCGAGCTGCGGCTGGTTGAACATCGAGGACTCCGGCCACCCGGACAGGCCGTGACCCGTGCGACCGAAGCGGAGCAACGTCTCCCCGGCCGCGTTGCGCCACTCGTAGATCTCCGCCGGCTCGCTGATCCCCTCCAGCTCGGGACCCAGTCCGCACGCTTGCAGGATGCGTCCGACCTCGTGATCGAAGTGCACGGCGCGGGGCAACGGGTACGGCGCGGGCCACCGCTCGAGCACGACCACGCGCCGCCCCCGCTGCGCGAGCAGGATCGCGAGCGCCGTGCCCACCGGGCCGTAGCCGACGATCGCCACGTCGAAGACCTCGTCCTCCCCGCCCTCGTCTCGACTGCCGTGGTTCGTGTCAGCCATGCCGGTCCCCTCTTCCATTCCGTGCGGCCGCGCCTCGGCTCGGCTCGGCTCTGGCCACAACCGGCCCACCGGCTGCGTTTCCGTGCGTCAATGCGTCAGTGCGTCAGCGGTTGGTGACCCCACACGCTGATGCGGTCGTACCGGCGGTTCTCCGCCCAATCGTCGCCGATCGTGCGCGCCCCATACCCGAACTCCACCTGGAAGCCGGCGGGCGAGACGACGTAGAAGCTGAACATCTTGTCGTTGTCGTGGCGCCCGAGGCCGTTCGCGATGGGCAGGCCCGAGGCCCAGGCCCGGTCGAAGGCGGTGCCGACGTCGTCCTGCTCGTTGGCCTCGAACATGACGTGGTGCAGGTGTTGGGGCAGCTCGAACGGCGCGTGCGCCACCGCGAGGGTGTGGTGCCGTGCGTTGCAGTGGTAGAAGCGGACCTCGAGGTCGATCCCCGGCGCCAGCTCCGTCTCGACCCAGTCCGACTGCACCAGACCGAGACCCTCGGTCACGAAGTGGTGGGTCTCGTCGAACATGGTCGTGGCGAACACGGCGTGACCGAAGCCCACGTCGTTCGTGAGGAAGCCGCCGGGGACGAGCTCGTTCGCGAACGCGGTCGGCGCGTCGGCCAGGCCGAGCACGACCTCCACGGCCACCCCGAACGGGCTCATGGTGCGCACCAACGCCTCGACGCCGCGGGCGGCGCAATCGGCGGCCGTGCCCTCGGTGGGCCCGTAGCCCGCGCTCGTGAGACGGGCGACCGTCGTGGCGAACGCGTCGGCGTCGACCGCCTCGAAGCCGAGGAAGGCCGCATCGTTCGCCGGGCCCTCCCCGACGAGCAGGCGGTGCGCCCGCCCGTCATCACGCCAGGTGGATCGCCCGTCGGTGGTCGGGGCTCCCGGCACCAGGCCGATGACGTTCGTGAGGAACGTGGCGAACGCCCCCGGGTCGGCGACGTCCACGCCGAGGTAGCCGAGCTCGAGCTGGTGGTGCATGACGGTGTCCTCTCCTCGGGTGGCCCGCGATGGCCACCGGGTCTCGCGGTCGCCGACGCGTCTGCGCGTCGGGGCCGGTCGCGTCGGTCACGGGGTCACGAACGCGCCACGAAGGTGGTGCGGATCGTGCCGATGCCCTCGATGGTGGTCTCGAGGACCTCACCCGGCTGCAGGAACCGCGCCGGTTGGCGCATGGCGCCGATGCCCGCCGGGGTGCCGGTGAAGATGATGTCGCCGGGCCCCAACGCCAGGACCGCCGAGAGCTCGGCGATCAGTTGCGGGACCGAGAAGAGCAGGTCGCTCGTGCGGGCATCCTGGAGCACCTCGCCGTCGATCGAACACCCCAACGCCAGGTCGTCGGGGTTCGCGACGGCGTCGGGGGTCACCAGCCACGGACCGATCGGCCCGTACCCGCGGTAGGACTTGCCCAGCGAGAACTGGCTGCCGGCCGCGAACTGCAGAGTCCGATCGGACAGATCCTGGCCGACGCAGAGCCCCGCCACGTGCGCCCACGCGTCGGCCTCGGCCACGCGGTCGGCGGTGGCCCCGATCACCACGACGAGCTCGACCTCCCAGTCGACCGTGTCGCCCGACAGCGTCACCTCGGCGAACGGACCGGTCAGCGACGCCGGGAACTTCGTGAACGTCGCCGGGACGGTCGGGATCGCCATGCCGGACTCTTCGGCGTGGGCCCGGTAGTTCAGGCCGATGGCGAAGACCTGCGGTGGCGCCGGGACGGGTGAGTCGAGCGTCGTCTCGTCGAACGGGACGGCAGCCGCCGAGGCCGCGGTCAGATCGAGCGCGTCCGCCCAGGCCCGAAACGCCGACCACTCGCGGTAGATCGGCTGGATCGCCGGCCCGAAGCGGCCGTCCGAAGCCGTGGCCACGTCGACCCCAGCCACGTCGCCCCCAGCCTTGTCGATCACCAGCGTCGCTCGACCATCGACGTTCGCCAGCTTCATCCCGGTTCCCCCGTGCGTCACGCAGCCGACCCGGGTGGTCGGCGCTTCCTGATCGTACGGCGGAACGATAGTCGTTGCAACTAGTTTCTGGCAGACTGGTCGGGGGGCGGCTCCTCGCCCCACAGGGCCTTGTGCAGCAGGCGCCGGAGCTCACGGAGCTCGGAGGCATCGAGGTTGGCCCACTGCGAGCGGTGGTAGGCGGTGAGGCGCGGGGTGAAGCGGGCGAAGAGCTCGCGACCTGCCGGCGTGGCCCGGACGAGCACGACTCGCCGGTCGACCGGGCTGGCCAACCGCTCGGCCAGACCCGCCTTCTCGAGGCGATCGACCAACCTGGTCGTGTCCGAGGCTCGCGTGAGCAAGCCATCGGCGATCGCGCCGATGGGCAGTCCCTCGTCACCGCCCTCGGTGAGGCACAGCACCCACAACGCCACGTACTGGTGATGGGTGATGCCCTCCTCGCGACACAACTGGTCCATCTCGTCGGTGAACCGGCTGGCCGCCAGGAGCACGTTGAGATGGGTGTCGCGCGCCAGCTGATCGGACGTGCGGTCTCGAGCGCTCCGGGTCGATGCCATGCCCGTGATCGTAGGCGACAACGAACACCGTTCTCACGATTGTCGTTGGGCCGGGAGAGTCGGGGCTCGCGTCAGCCCGGTAGGTTCTGGGCATGCCGTCTGCCCCCGAGCCGCCCGCACCCCGACCCTCCGCCCCTGCGTGGTTCCAGCGCGCGCTGGCCGTGCCCACCGAGGAGCAGACCCTCGAGCTCGACGGGTGTGCGGTGCACTACCTGGCCTGGGGCGACCGGGGACGACGGGGGCTCGTGTTCGTGCACGGCGGCGGCGCCCACGCCCACTGGTGGAGCTTCCTCGCCGCCACGTTCGCCGAGGACTTCCGGGTGCTCGCCATCGACCTGTCCGGCCACGGTGACAGCGGACATCGTGACGAGTACTCGTTGACGCAGTGGACCGACGAGGTCATGGCCGTCGCCGCCGCCGGCGGCATCGCCGGGGCACCCGTGATCATCGGCCACAGCATGGGCGGCTTCGTCACGATCGCCACCGCCGCGCTCTACCCCGGCGAGGTCAGCGGCGTCGTCGTGTGCGACTCCCCCGTCACCGCGCCCGACCCCGAGATCGGGGCGTTCCACCTGCGGGAGGCCTTCGGGCAACCCCGCACGTACCCATCGCTCGACGAGGGACTCGCCCGGTTCCGCACGGTTCCGCCCCAGGACCACTACGTCGACTACGTGATCGACCACGTCGCTCGTCACTCGCTCAAGCCGGTCGAGGGCGGCTGGCAGTGGAAGTTCGATCGCGATGTGTTCGCCCAGTTCGCCGGTGGCATGCGCTCCATCGCGCTGCCGTACCTCTCGCTGGTCACCTGCCGCCTCGCCCTGCTCCGGTCCGAGCACGGGCTCGTGACCCGCGACATCGGCGACTCGATGTTCGAGGAGCTCGGTCGCGTCACGCCGATAATCGAGCTTCCCGAGGCGGGTCACCACGCCATGCTGGACCAGCCCCTGATCCTCCTGACGGCGCTGCGCTCGATCCTCGCCGACTGGGACCACTCCGATCCGCACCGCCGGAGCACCTCACCATGAGCCTGCACATCTACCGCGCCACCGTCCGGGGCCGCTTCGCCGACCTGGACGACAACACCCGGGCCACCCTCCTCGCCGAGGCGGCCGAGCACGAGACCCTGGTGGCCGCCCGCTTCACCCCGGCCGGGTCGTTCGTGTACGACGAGCGGCTGCAGTTCTTCTCGTTCCGCTTCGAGCTCCGCGAGACCGGCAACGACCACGCCCTCGAGGTCATCGCGCACGCCGAAGCGCTCGCCGTCGCCGCACTCGACTCCCAGGGCATCGGCTTCCGTGACCTCAAGGTCACGGCGCGCGACATGGCCGACGTCTGGATGGACGAGCAGGCATAGCGCCGAAGCATCCGCCGGACCGACGCAGGTGCCACATCGACCGCTTCACGAACCGCTCGGGTACCCTGCCAGCACGGTGCGTACCGGCGTGGTCCCACGCTGAGCTGCACCCGGGTGGAGCGCGAGAACCTGTGGACAGGAGATCGATGGATCCGTTGGGCGAGCACTTCGCCGCGGTCGTGCTCGAGCTGGCCCCCGACGGCATCGCCGTCACCGATGAGACCGGTCGGATCCTGCACGCCAACGGCCACTTCGAGCACCTCTTCGGCTACCGCCGCGAGGACCTCGCCGGGCACCACGTCGAGATGCTGCTGCCCGACCGGCTGCGGGCGATCCATCGCGAGCACCGCCGCTCCTTCGAACAGCGTCCCCAGACCCGTCCGATGGGCAGCGGCTTAGAGCTCTGGGCCCGCCACGCCGATGGCACGGCGTTCCAGGTCGAGGTCGCGCTCAGCGCGGTGACGACGGGCGCCGGGATGCGCACGATCATGGCGGTGCGTCCGTTGGGGGCGCGCCTGGAGCACGAGCGCTCCCGACGGGACGAGGAGGTCCGCGCCGACCAAGCCGGGGTCATCGTCGCCCTCAACGACGGGGTGATCCAGCCGCTGTACTCGGTGGGCCTCGGGTTGTGCGCGCTCCTCGAGTCCGTGACCCCGACCCAGGCCACCCAGATCGGCGCGCTCGTGGGGGACCTCAACGGTGCGATCCAGGCGCTCCACACGATCGCGCTGGAGTCAGCACCGCGCGGGAACGCCCCCACGCCGCCGGCGTCCGCGCTCGACGACCAGGTCCTGCGGACCGGTGCGGACCCCGAGCGCACCCGAGGACCCGTGGTGGTGGAGTACCGCATCGACGCCGACGACCATCTGATCGCCGTCGAGGGCGATTGGGCGCAGTTCGCCCGAGACAACGATGCGCCCGAGCTCGCGCTCCCCACGCGTGAACGCACCGTGTGGGACTTCTTCGCGGACGACGAGGTCCGAGAGCTCTGGCGCCTGCTCGTCGCGCAGGTGCGCCGCGGCCAGGTCGAGGCGCACGTGCCGTATCGCTGCGACTCACCTTCAGCACGACGGTGGTTCGACATGACGATCTCTCCCGACGACAGCCGTGGCGGCGTGCGGTTCTGTTCGGTCCTCGCCTTCGACGAGCCCAGGGACGCCGTGACGATGTTGGACCTGCGGACCCGACGTGACATGACTGCCCCGGTGCTGCGCCTGTGCAGCTGGTGCGGCCGCGCCGAGGACGGCGCCACGTGGACCGACATCGAGATCGTCGTGCGCGACCGGCACCTGCTCGAACAGCCCACGCCGCCGGCGCTGAGCCACGGCATCTGCCCGGCGTGCCGTGAGGTCATGACCGCAGAGATCGAGCGCACGCACACGCCGACGTAGTGGTCCGTCGCAGCGTGGCCATGGCGGGTCGTGGCCGGCCACGAGGGATCAGTTGCCGAAATCCCAGCCGATGCCGTGGCTGAACTGGGCGAGCACGTTCTTGGCGATCAGGATCCGGTGGACCTCGTCCGGGCCGTCGGCGAGGCGGAGCGTGCGGGCGCCCTGATACATCGCGTACAGCGGCAGGTCACCTGACACGCCGGCCGCCCCCCACACCTGGATGGCCCGGTCCACGACCCGCGAGTACGCCGACGGCACGAACACCTTGATGGCCGAGATGTCGGTGCGCGGGTCCATGTCGTTGGCCATCTTCTCGGCGCAGTGGATCGTCATCAGCCGGGCGGCCTGGATGTCCATGTACGAATCGGCGATGAAGCCCTGGATGAACTGCTTCGACTCGAGCAGACCACCGTGCACCTCGCGGACGCGGGCGCGCTCGACCATCAGGTCGAACGCCCGCCACATCTGCCCGATCGAGTTCATGCAGTGGTACACGCGGCCGGCACCGAGCCGATCCTGCGCGGCCTGATGCCCGCTGCCGCGGCTGCCGAGCTGGTTCTCGACCGGCACCCGCACGTCCTCGTAGACGATCTCGCAGTGGTCGCTGTCGACTCCCCACACGTTGATGCCGCGCAGGATGTTCACCCCGGGGGTCGCGCTCGGCACGATGATCTGGGTCATGCGCCCACTCGATCCGGGATCGCCGTCGGGGTCCTCCGTGCGACACATGACGATGAAGAAGTCGGCGCGCAGGCCGTTCGAGGTGAACCACTTGTGGCCGTTGATCACCCACTCCTCACCGTCGCGTCGCGCCGTCGTGCGCAGCGCCCGCGGGTCCGATCCCGCGACGTCGGGCTCGGTCATCGAGAAGCCGGATTCAAGCTTGCCCTCGATGAGCGGGATGAGCCACTGCTGCTTCTGCTGATCGGTCCCGTACTTCACGAGCAGCGACTGGTTCCCCGAGTTCGGGGCCACCACCCCGAACAGCGCAGCCGCGCCGATGGCGTACGCGAGCACCTCGTTCATGTAGGCGAGCTCGAGGAAGTCGAGACCCGCCCCGCCGTACTCCACCGGCAGGTGCGGTGCCCACAGGCCGGCTTGCTTGACCTTCGCCTTGATGCCGGCGCGCAGGTCCTTGA
The DNA here is from genome assembly GCA_038324235.1 of Acidimicrobiales bacterium. GTDB lineage: Bacteria > Actinomycetota > Acidimicrobiia > Acidimicrobiales > Acidimicrobilacustridaceae > JBBQHT01. Next base: position 1,979 of record JBBQHT010000010.1, on the reverse strand, counting down.
TCTCGGCGAGATCGCTCTCGGTGACGTGCGGGTTGTTCCGCGCCGCCCAGAGCATGTTCTCGTTCGGGAGGATCTCGTTGTTCACGATCGCGGCCGTGAGCCCGCGGATCTCGTTGATCCGCTCGGACATCGTTGCGATCGGCTGCACGTTCATCGCCATGGGTTCGTCCTTCCAGTTCCACGAGGTCTACCGCGAAGTCGCTCGGGTGCCCAGACCCGACCACCGATTCGTGACGTTGGTCCTTGTCTCGTCCCGGCCCGCCGGCGCCGCCGCTCACCCGCCCACGGGGGGCGCAGTCGAGCGCGTTCGCGCTAGAACTCCTGGGTCGCATGTGCCCCCCTTCACCCCCGACGAGACGTGAGCCCACCCGATGAGCAACCGCCCGAACCGCAAGTCCACCCGGCCCCCCACCAGGTCGACGACGGTGGACGAGAGTCGGGGCGCCGGCCGCGTCCTGATGATCGTCGGTGGCGTCGTGCTCCTCGTCGCGCTCGCCGCGATCGTGGCGTTCGTGACCACCCGACCCGCCGACGAACCGGTGCTCGACGCGCAGGCGGCCAAGGGCAAGCAGCTCGCCGTCACCAAGGGGTGCGTGAGCTGCCACACCAGCTCGGGCAACGTGAGCGAGGGGCCGACCTGGAAGGGGATCTACGGCCACCCCGTCACGCTCGCCGACGGCACCTCGGTGACCGTCGACGATGCGTACCTCACCAAGGCGGTGCGCGAGCCCGGCGCCCAGGTCGTGCAGGGGTTCAAGGCGAACATGCCGGCGACGCCCGTGACCGACGACGAGCTCGCCGCCCTCATCGCGTACATCAAAGCCCTGCAGTAGGCGCCGCGCGACGCGTGCGGTCGGTCTCCAACCTGAAGGCCACACCGTCGCCCTGGCGTCGGACCTGCCGACAGGTTCGCGGCCCGTCGCACGCGGCGGCTGGTCAGTGGAGGGCGACGGGGTTGCCGCGACCATCGACGGCGGTCACCTGGCGCACGTCCGCAGGTGCGCCGGCCAGGGTGAGGACCGCCAGCGCCTCGAACGCCGCGGTCGTGGCTTCGGTCCCCGGCGGGTAGCGGCGGGTGGCGCCGTCCTCGTCGTCGTCGAGATCCCACTCGCGTCCAACAAGGGCACCGTGCACGTTGTGCCACCGGGACCGGCTCAGCTCGGTGTAGCGCAGGCCGAGCACGACGTGGCCGCTGGAGCGGGCGGTGATGACCACCCGGTGCCACCCCGCAGGCGCCGAGATCGTCGCCGCGGCATCGACCTCCTGCAGGATCGCCCGCTCCCGCAGCGAGACCACGACATCGGTGAGGATCCCCACGGCGTCGAAGTCGGCCAGGTCCACGGCCACCGGCTCAGGTGCGGCCGTCGCATCGGAAGGGCTCGTCGTCATCCCGCCAGCCTGCCATCGAAACGCCGGTCGCTTCGACCCTGACCCTGGGGCGGGCACGACGCTCGTCAACACCGCCGGCGTCAGCGACGCTCGAACCGGGACACGACCTCAACGTGGTGGGTGTGCGGGAACAGGTCCACCAGGGTGGACCCGACCAGCTCGTACCCCGCCTCGCCGAGCAGGCGCGCGTCGCGCCCCAGCGACGCCGCGTCGCAGCTCACCAGCACCACGACCGCGGCCCGGGTACCAACCACGGCGGGGATGGCCGGGCGGCCGAGCCCGGCGCGTGACGGGTCGGCGATCACGACATCGGCCGGCGACGGGCGCCAGCGCTCCACCGAGGTGCGCAGGATCGTGGCGCTGCGGTGCTCGAGGTTCTGGCGCGCATCCGCGATCGACGACCGGCTCGCCTCGACGAGGGTGACCTGCGCATCGGGCGGGGTGACCAGTGCGGCGAACAGCCCGACGCCCCCGTAGAGATCGGCCACGCGGCCGGCCGCCGCGAGCTCGGAGCCGCCGGCGGCGCGCACCGCGCCCACGAGGGCCTCGGCGCCGTCGGTGCGGGTCTGGAAGAACGAGGTGGCCGAGAT
>JBBQHT010000009.1:0-39353 GCA_038324235.1 Acidimicrobiales bacterium | reverse complement strand
GCTCGAGGCCCGCCAGGTGTGTGATCTGGAACACGGGCTGCGCACCGGGGCGTGGGTGGCGCGCGAGGCCGGGACCGCCCCGGCGGCGACGCGGTTGCGGGTGCGGGTCGGCACGGTGCTGCGGCAGTGGCCGGTGATCGACGCGGCGTGGGCGGCGGGGGAGCTGTCGTGGGAACACGTCCGGGTGCTCGTCTCTGCCAGCAACCCGCGGGTGATCGCGGCGATCGGCGGGATCCAGGACTCGATCGTGGCGTTGGCGGCGGGCTGCGGGTTCGTCCAGTGGCAGGGCGATGTGCGGGCGTTGATCGCGTTGGTGGACCAGGACGGCCCCGAACCCTGCGACGGCGACGGCACGAACCGCCTGGCGTGGAAGACGACGATGGACGGGGTGCTCGATGTGCAGGGCCGGTTCACCCACGACCTGGGTCTCGCCCTGCGCACGGCAGTGGACCGCAAGGCCGACGAGTTGTTCCGCCGCTACACCCGCGACCGGAACACCTTTCCGGAGCTGGTGGTGCCCGGTCGCGCCGAGCTGTCCGCGCTGGCGTTGATCGAGCTGTTGCGTGTCGCGGTCGGCTCGGACTCGACGTCAGCCGGGCCGGCGCGGCCGGAGGTGACCCTGATCAAGCATCGGGGGAAGCTGACCGGCGCGGACGGCCATCCGATCGGCGGGGAGCTGGCCGGGGTGTGGGGCTGTGTCGGCGACGTCACCGAGGTGACCGTCAACGATGCGGGGGTCCCGCTCGACATGGGTCACGCCTACCGCCTCGCCACCGCCGCGCAACGCCGCGCCCTCGCGATCCGTGACGGGGGGTGCACGTTCCCGGGGTGTGACCTCGGGGTCAACTGGTGCGACGCCCACCACGTGATCGCCTGGAACGACGGCGGGCCCACCGACCTCGCCGTGCTCGCGCTCGGGTGTCGCCGCCACCACGGCGTGGCGCATCGCCGAGGCTGGTCGATGCAGCTCACTGACGACGGCTGGACCTGGTGGACCTCACCATCGGGGATCAGCCGGTGGGGTCAACGCCACTTCCGGCGCCGCACCGGCCCCACCCCCGACCAGGCGGGCTACCGGCCCGGCATCATCCACCTCGCCCCCGACCCCGACAGCGACAAGTGCGCCGACCACGACATCGGGGGCGACACCGGCCACGACACCAGGGACCAGGCCGACCGCCTCTCCGACACCGGCTGACGCCCGTCCGTGTCGGTCTCCGGCCGGTCCCCGTCGTTCGAGTCGGGAACCATGGACTCAATGTGCTGGGTCGACCCACGCGCGGGTCTCGATACCGCGCGCTCCGGCCCTCGCAGAACAGGCGCGCTCATCGTCGCCTTGGTGCGGTCCGCTTCTTGGCCCGGCTGTTCGGAAGCTGATCGGCTCCTGCCGCCGTCTGCGTCTGCGTCTGCGTCTGCGACCGCGACCGCGACCTACGAAGTCACCACCGATCGATCACAGTCTGCTCACAGGTCGTCCGTAGGTTGACCCGCATGACGATCACCTCGCTCCGCCACCACCGGCTTGTCCCGCGCCCTCGGGTGTGGGGCCTTGCCCTGCTCGCCCTCCTCGTGACCGTGGCCGCCACCGGGTGCCTGAGCACCCCGGGCAAGACGGATCAGATCGCGCTGGTGAGCAGCCAGACGATCAACGGGTGGAAGTACGACTACTTCCGCAACAGCGCGTACCCGTGCTCGATCAGCGGCTACCAGACCTTCATCGTGGGCACGAAGGTCGGATCCGTCGACACGGACACCCGGCCGCTGTGGGTGCGCATGCGCGGCGGCGGCGCCGGCTGGTTCGCGCCCGACGGTTCGCCCCAGCCGACCGCCGGCGTCAAGACCGAGCAGTCGTTCGCCGAGCTGATGAGCTTCGACGATCCCAGGTTGATGGGGATGGTGAAGGCGGGGCCAGAAGGCTTCCGCGTGTTGAACGTGTCGATGTGCAGCCAGGACATCTACAGCGGCAACAACACCCCCGATCCGTACAACCCGAACACGACGCCCGACGGCAAGGCGCGGCCGACCACCGGCCTCATCGCGACGAAGGCGGCCATCCAGTACGCGATGGCGCAGTACCCGACCGACGACTTCTTCCTGCACGGCACGAGCGCCGGCGGGGCCGGCACGTTCAGCGTGGCGTGGGCGCTGCAGCAGCAGGGCATCCCGCCCACCGGCATCATCTCGGACTCGGGCGTGGTCAACCAGGCGTGGGAGAACTACGTTGCCGAGCACGGCATCTCAGGCTCCGTCGGCTGCGCCAAGGCGACGACGGACCGGGGCCAGGGTCTCATCGGCCGCATCGATCCCGAGCTCGGTGATCCGGCGAACCAGCCGGACCTGCTCGTGTCGAGCGGCCGGCTGACCGTCCCGGTGGTGCACGTCTGGAATCGGGCCGACCAGAACTCGTGCGGCGACGTGCCGATCCCCTGCCCGCTGCCCGACGGTTCGACGCCGACCATGGGTGCCGCGGAGTGCCGCCATGCGCCGCTGCGCCTGGCGCTGCTGGCCCAGGGGCCCGGCTCGAAGTCGCTCGAGATGCGGGTGTGCGTCGAGGGCGGGGACACGTCGATGGCGTGTGATCGCCATGTGGTCACCGGTGCCGCCGGGCTGGTGAGCTCCGACCCCGGGTCGCCCGCCGACTACGACGCCGCGATCTACACCTGGGTGAAGGCTCGCCTCGCCGACGATTGATCGTCGGTCCCCCGGTGCTCGATCGAGCGTCCGCGGTGAGGTCATCCATCGGGGCCGGTGGCCGTGGAGGCTGCCGGCCCCTTTCTCCCCCGGCCGAGTGACACCCCGGCCGTCTACGGCGCCTTGCGTGGGCGCCGGACGGGCGCCGGCAGGTTGGCGGCTCGACCGGGGCGGTAGACCTCGCCGGGTTTGCCGCCATCGGGTCCCGGAGGCCGGGTGCGGCCGGTGGGCTCGACGAAGCCGTCGGTGCTCAGCACCTTGCGCCGGAAGTTTCCGGGGTCGAGCTCGGTGCCCCACGCCGACTCGTAGACCGTGCGCAGCTCGCTCAACGTGAACTCGGGGCCGACGAACGCCGTGGCCAGCGACGTGAGCTCGAGCTTGGTGCGCACGGTCTCGACGCCGTCCTCGACGATGCGGCGGTGGTCGAACGCGAGGGGGAACCGTCGTGTCGTGAGCACGTCGGCCACGGGTACGAGCGCCACCTCGGTGGCCTCGGTGCCGGCGCGCAGCTCGGGCACCTGGCGGAGCACCGCGAGGTAGGCGATCGACACGACGCGCATGCGCGGGTCACGATCCGGCGTGCCGTAGGCGCCGCACTGCTCGAGGTGCGGCGCGGCGTCGACGCCGGTCTCCTCGTGCAGCTCCCGTCGCGCCGCCTGCTCCAACGACTCGTCCTCGTGGACGAACCCGCCGGGTAGCGCCCACCGCCCGGCGTAGGGCTCGTCGGCCCGTTTGATCAACAGCACGTGCAGGCGCTCATCCACCAGCGTCAGCACCACGATGTCCACCGTCACCGCGAACGGTGGGTAGGCCGCGGGGTCATAGCTGGCGGGAACGTGGGCCGAGCTCGCGGGCGCGGGCGGTGATCGGCGGGTGGAGCGCTTCGAGGCAGGCCGCTGGGACTTTGATGTCACACCGGCAGCGTACCGTCCCCATGAGTCCTGTTGACAAGAACTGTTTGCGTCAGTATGACTATGAGTCCTTTCTACCAATACCCGGTCCCAGACCGGGCAGCCGGGAGGCCCCCATGGCGAAGAACCCGAAGAACCCGAAGAACCCGAAGTTCCCGAAGCACCCGAATCCCTCCACGCATCGCACCCCGCCCACCACCGACGTGCTCGGCGATCTCGATCGCCTCCTCGGCGCGGCCGTCGTGATGGATCTGACTCATCGGGGCCTGCTGCCCCTCGCGACGACTGCGGGTGACCCGGCGGCCGGAGGTGGTGTCGGGGCCCGTCCGGCGACCGCGCCCCTCCTCGATCCCACCCGGGCGCAGGCTGCGGTCCTCGGCGCCGCCATCGGCAACGCGCTCGGCCGGCCCACCCGCTACCGCACCGCGGCCCAGGTGCAGCAGCGCTACGGACGGGTCACCGGGTACCTCCCGTGGGCGGGTTGGCGGTCGGGACCCGTTGGCACGGTCCTGGCCGAGGCGCAGCTGATGCAGGCCTACGCCGGCGCGGTCGGCGACCACGGCCTCGGTGCGGCGCGTGCGTGCAGCGATCAACTGCTCAAGCTCCTGTCGTGGCTCCGCGAGCCGGGCCCGGCCATCGTCGAGACGACCGCGCGCCGCCAGCAGGGCTGGCCCTGGTTCACCGCCGGTCCCGGGTCCTTTGGTGCTTCCGCGTTGCTACGAGCTGTGGTCGATGGCGTCGCGTACCCCGCCGACCCGACGTGCCGGTCGGCCTCGGCGTGCCTGGGCGCGATCGTGACCCACGCCCACCCGACGGCCGTGGCCGGGTCGATCGTCGTCGCCACGGCGGTGGGTGCGCTTCTCACCGATCCGGCGATCCCCAACGACGTGCTCATCGCCCGCCTCAGCGCCATCTGTCCCGACACCACGCTCGCCGCGGCGGTGGCCGACGCCGGGACGCAGCAGTTCGCGGCCCACGCGGTATCCGCCACGCCGACGGTGATCGAGGTCCTGCCCGCGGCCCTCGCCTGCTTCGTGCAGCATCCCGATCCCCGCGACGCCATGCTCACGGCGACCAACGCGGGCGGCGCCTCCCACCTCACCACGGCGCTCGTCGGCGCGCTGGTCGGCGCCCGGCACGGCGTCGCCGGTTTCGACCCGGCGTGGGTCGCCGGCGTGGAGGACCGGGTCGGCTTCGAGACCCCGGTCGATGCGATCGTCCGCCGGTGCTGGACCAACGCCGGGACTGACGCCGCGGTGAACGAGCCCGACGCGGTTGGTGGTGACGAGCACGCGATGGTGGACGGGTCGCCGGCGCACATCTGGTTCCTGCTCGACCGGTCGGGTTCGATGCAGGACATGCGCGACGCGGTCGTCGACGGGTTCAACACCTTCGTCGACGAGCAGCGAGCGGTCGCCGCGCCCGCCGTGCTCACCCTCGCCCAGTTCGACAGCGAGGACCCCTACGAGGTCCTGCTCGATGCCGTGGCGCTCGGCCAGCTCCGCCGCTTCGACGGCCACCGCTACCAGCCTCGCGGCATGACGCCGCTCTACGACGCGATCGGATCGCTGATCGATCAGGCCGACGCCCGGATCGCGACGCGCCGGGCCGCCGGGAAGCGCCCCGAGGATCAGGTCGTCGTCGTGTTCACCGACGGCGCCGAGAACGACAGTCGAACCTGGACCCGAGGCGCGATCTTCGCCCGCATCGAAGCGTGCAAGACGAAGGGCTGGACCGTGGTGTTCCTCGGCGCGAACCAGGACTCCTACGAGACCGGCGGCCAGCTCGGTGTCGCCGGAGGCAGCGTGTCGAACTACGACGCCAGCGCCGACGGCATGCGCACGGCGTGGAGCAGCGTGAGCCGTTCGATGAGCGTCTACCGCGCCAAGGGGACCAGCCAGCGCGCCGAGGACCGCGACGACTTCTTCGACGGGCAGAAGGAAGCGGAGCACACGACCTCCAGGTGAGCGTCGGCGGCCCTCACCTGGGGCGGGTGGCCCGTCATGTCGCGGTTGGCGAATGACGGGCCACCCAGTAGCCGAGCGTGAGCGTCAGCGCCTGGAGAGCCGGATCTCAGGCCGGTGGGCGGTGGCGATCAGGTCCACCTGGATCACGTCACCGATCGAGAGGCCGTCGATGATCTGGGGATCGTGGCAGTTCAGTTGGTAGTACTCCCCGCCGCCGCCCGACACCGAGTGGCGAACTCGGCCATCCATCAGCTGACCATGGATGTTCACGACGTCCACTGGCCGGCTGGAGTGGTCGAGATGACCGATGGCTTGGGCGAGCCGGTTGTACGAGTTCTTCCGGAAGGTAATGGGGTGATCGCCTTGTCGGAGGAATGAGTGGTTCACGGGGAAGTCGAACGTGAGCGCACGCTCTCCCTTGGCGAGGGGTCTTGACAGCGGCCATGGGGTCTCCGCGCCGTCGGCTCCTGTGCCGGGGGACAGCCGGGCCTGGGGAGTCGATTGCCGTGCGGGTCGCGCCTGGGGGCCTTCGAGGCACTCGATGCACGCGGCGCGTAGATCGCCATGTTCGCACTCCTGCGCGGGGTCTTGCCGTTCCATGTTGTTCCTCGTCTCGGAAACGTGTGGGGGAGGGTCGACCGGCTCGTCACGGAGACCACAGCGGCGGAGGATCGAGAGAAGTTCTTGACCTACACCTGTCTGCGCCAAAAGCGCTCGGTCATCGAGCAGCGCCTTCAGAAGGTCCCGGAGCTTCCGTTCGTCGCGGGTGAGCATCGAGTCGTACGTGCTATCGAGCAGGAAGCGCTCCACGCTCGACGAGTGGTAGGCGAGGAGGTCGAGAAAGATGTCCAACTGCCGTGCAGCATGCGCGAACGCCGCAGACTTCTCCACGTCGGTGCCCTTGAGTTGGCCCGTCATGCTGACGACGGTGAACTCGTCTCTCCAAAGTTCGGCCCGCAGCGGATCTTCGAACAGGGTGAGCACCGTTCCGAGCTTCTGCTTCGACCCCGTCGCGAGCTTGAGCGCGGCCCGCACCTCGAATACGAGACGGTGGAAGTCCTCGTCGCTGAGCGAGTAGCCGACAAAGATCATGTGCTTCGTCATCAGCATCGCCTGCACGATGCCGAACAGGGCGCCATGGGTGTCCGCCGCGCCGAGGTAGTCATCACGGGTGAGGACGATCCCTTCGCGATCGACACTCCCGTGCAGTTTCAACAACCACGGCTGGTTCGGTCGAACCGGTTCATAGGGGAGAACCGCTACGTTTTGGGCGGCGGAGGCCCGGACTGCTGATTCGTAGAGGCAGTCGAAGTTGGTCGTCACGCTCTCGCGGATGCCAAGAGAGGCGAGGAGGCCGTGAGCGAGAGAGTACCGGTCCTTTCCCAGGCGGGCCTGCAGCTCGTCGGAGAGGCTTCTGGCTGAATCGGGTGACGCGTAAGCCAAGCGCTTGGCGAGCAACATCGCCTGATCCCGGACGTCGAGGCCGCGCCGTGCCACGACGTCGACGGCGTCCTCATGGCCGTCCCAAAGTGTGTCGAGAAGGGATTGCCACACCGGGAGTCCGGCTCCCGCGCTCACGCCCGCACCGAGAAACAGCACGAGGTCTCCGCTCGAGGCATGCGTGACGAGATCTGCAGCGGCCTGATCCAGATCGGCCGCACGGCTGCCATCGCAGGGCCAGTGCTCAGCATCGGCCACGCCGTTCGCGCGGAGCCACCGACGCCGGGCACGCTGGGCGGCCGAGTACGGCGTGGCACCGTGCGTCACGATGACGACGTCGATCCCTTGGCTCACCACCTTCATGGCGGCCGCGATGAGTGCCTCGTGGATCGTGCCCTTGTCGTCGGCCATGCCGCCGTGGCCGCTCCCGAGGGCATTGATGGCGAGGCGCACAGGTCGTTGCTCCGCGGCGGCCCTGGGTGCGAGCTGCTTGTGTGCTCCCTCCGCGAACCCGATCGTAAGTCCCTCGATGAACTTCCGCTGAGCGTCGATTGAGGCTCCAGGGCTCCAGGCGTCGCCAACGGCACCGACCCAGATCCATGGTCCGTCGCTGGGCGGCGTTTCGGTGGTCGCTCGGACGCCGCCGTGCGGGAGCCGGCCAACGAGCGCTGATCGCAGCTCCGTGGGTAGGTGCTCCTTGAAAGAGTCCGTGACGGTCAGGTACTGATCTGTGGGGAGCAGCCACGCATCACAGGTGAGCCGTGTGAGGTCGCCGTCGATGATGAACAGATGACCGCGACCGGGAGGCTCACGGCCTTCGTTCGAAGTCGTTGTGTCCATCGCCGGACGCTAGTGCTCGATCCACCGCAATGCCGCTGGCTCAATCCGATCGGATTGCAGTGGGACCGAAGTCGTCGATCAGCGCGACGGGTCCTCGTCGAACAGTCCGGCCTGTTCGACGCGCGGGCCTTCGGCGCGGGCCAGGTCGGCGTCGCTGATCGCGGAGCCGTCGCCGCGCAGGTGCTCGACCTCGAAGCCGTCGGCCTGCAGCGCCGGGGTGATGAGCAGGCGGCGGTGGCAGCGGCGGGGATCCTCCTCGGCGCACATGACCGCGACGCGGTACCGGCGGGTGCCCTCCTCCAGCCGGGCGAGGCCGCCCCGGAAGGCCGCCGACCGGGCCACCCGGTCGTACCGCACCTGGCCGTTCTCGTAGAGCGATGCGTCCGACGGTCGCCCGCCCAGCTCGGCGCCGAGGTGCAGGTACGCGAGGCCGGCGGCGCGCAGGGGCACGGCGAGCGCGTCCCGGTTGAACTGCGGCGCGAACCGCGAGCGCGGGTGGGACCGCACGTCGACCAGCACCTCCACCTCCGCCGCGGTCAGCAACCCGAGCAGGTGCTCGACCGAGTGGTTCGAGTGGCCGATGGTGAGGACCCGGGCCGGTCGATGGATCGCCGCAGTGTCGCGTTCGGCCCCTTGTTCCACCGGGCCAGCGTAGCGACCGGTCAGCCGGTGAACGCCGGCGACGCCGACACCGGCTGGGCCGCCGCTGGCGCTGCCGCTGCCGCTGCCGCTGCCGCTGCCGTCGCCGTGGTGGTGGTCGGGGTCGCGGTCGACGTGGAGGTGGACGTCGTCGATGTCGGGGCCGGGGGCGGTGCCGTCAGCGTCACCTCGATGACCGTGATGCTCGTTGCCGCCGCCGTAACGTCCACCCCGTGGCCCGAGACCGCGAGCGTCACCGGGTCCTCGGGCGACCAGCTGCCGTCGATGCCCACCGCGGCGCCTCGGTAGGTCACCCCAGCAGTGGCGTCGAGCCTCGGTCCTGCCACGGTCGTCCCCACGGCGGACAGGACGGCGTGGCCGACGTCGATCTGCACGTCCTGCTCGTCCGCGGCGGTGTTCACGAGGACGATCGCGAGCGCGGTCGCGGAGCGCCGCACGGCGAACGCGCGCAGCTCCGCCGACGCCGGCGAGATCTCGGTGGCCACCACGTCGCCGGTGCCGGCGCGGGCCAGTGCGAGCAGGCCGTAGAACAGCGGGCGGATCCCGGTGACCACCCCGTCGAGCTGTGCGATCGCGGGGTAGCCCTCCCCGTTGCCCGAGTTGTGGATGTTTACGCCGGCGGCCCGGTGGCGCGCAGCCGTCGAGTACAGCTGGGGCACCCACAGCGCGGATGCCAACGTGTTGCTCACCCCGGGCTGGCCGCCGCTGGCGTAGCTGTTGGTCTCGGCCAGCCGCCAGGTCATCCCATGTCCCTCGGCCGTGGATTGCAGCAACGTCAGCGCGTCCTCCAGCCGCGTGTCGGGCGCCAGCAACTCGGTGATCGAACCTGGGGGCAAGCCGAAGCCGCGGTAGTAGTGCTGGGTGAGGATCGCGGCGGTGGCCGACTCGCGGTCCGCGAAGCGCTGGGGCCAACCGGTGTGGGTCACGATGAGCGCGTTGGCGGGCCCGGCGAAGACCGCGCCAGGGACCGCCGCGTGGATCGCCGTGGCGTAGGCCTCCCAGCGCGCGAGGAACAGGTCGAGGGTGCCCACCGCGGCGTCCTCGGGATGGAAGGGGTACAGGTCCGGCTCGTTGGCGAGCTCGAACCCCACGAGCCGGGCCCCGAGTCGTTCGCTCACCGCCAGGGCCTCGTCGGCGACGCCCGCGGCGGTGCCGGTGACGAAGGGCGTGCCGTACAGCACGTGCCAGTCGACCTCGTCGAGGAACGCGGCCAGCCGGTCGAGATCGGCGGGCGCCACCGTGCCAGGCGTCAGACCCGGGCCGAGCGGGTTCCAGCCGACGGCCTCGACCGAGTTGCCGCCCAGGCGCAACACCCCCGGGCCGAGCAAGCCGAACAAGGCCTTCATCGGTTCGTTGTCGGGCGACAGCAACGGCTGGCAGAGCCGGGAGCGCTCCATGGAGAACCCGAGCATGCGCGCCGGGATGGCGCCGATGGTCGAGGAGAGATCGATCGTGAGCGTCGCCGGGCCGACCGCCGCGCCCGCGGAGGAGAGCCCGCCGAACCGGCCGAGCCCCGCGACGCTGGCTGCGCCGAGCGCGCCCGCCACGGTGCCGCCGATGAACCTGCGCCTGTCGATCTGCCCCCGCTCGATCACGCGCCAGAACGTACACGGCGCCGGCGCCGTGATCTCGGCGCGCCTGACGGGTCAGAGATCGAGCAGCTCACGGAGGCGCGAGTGGTGCGCACCTCGATGGGCGGTCCGGTCGCGTAGGGTGCCGGCTTGGCTCACGTGCTGATCATCCACGCCGTCGACGACTACGACGCCTGGAAGCGGGTGTTCGACGCCGCCGCCGGGTTGCGCCGCGTTGCCGGCGAACGCTCGTTCCAGGTGCTGCGTGATGTGGATGCCCCGGCGCGGGTCGTGCACTTCTCGCAGTGGTCCTCGGTGGCGGACGCGAAGGCGTTCTTCGCATCGCCTGAGGTGGCCCGCATCCGCGACGAGGCCGGCGTGCACGCCCCCGAGTTCGTCTACCTGGACGAGGTCGCCTCCGGCACGCTGTGAACACGCCGGTCGCGTACCCTGGCCCGATGGAATTGCGTGTCCCGAGCGGGGGTTCGATCTTCGATGTGTTCGGCGCCGATGCGCTGAGCTCGGTGTCGGGCGTCGGCACCGACGCCGCCATCGCGGCCGTGACGCCGGCCCAGCTCGACGACGCGCTCGGCGCGCTCGAACGCGGCGCGATCGAGTATGTGGTGCTCGCCGACGATCCCACCTTCGTGCAGGTCGCCGGGTCCGGTTCGGGTCCGTACCAGCTCGAGTACAACCCGGGTCAGGTCGAGCACCAGGTCCGGGTCCCCGAGGGCGTCGGCATCTCGGACGTCCACCTGGTGCTCCATGCCTACCTGGCCGGCAACCCCGCGTGGGCGCAGTCGTTCACGTGGCAGAGTGCAGGACTGGGCGACACCCCCGCGACCGGCGGCGGCTTCTTGAAGAAGCTGTTCGGCAAGCGCTGACGGCCAGACCGATCAGCCCCAGGGGCGTTCCCAGTCCTCGCGCGACCACGAGGCCTCACGGTCGTCGTCGCGGTCGGCCTCGGCCTCGGGGCCGGGCGGATCGGGCGCCTCGAAGAGCTCGACGTCCTCGGCATCCCACAAGCGGTACTGGCGGGGATCGTCCCACTCGTCGTGGACGTCGATGATCGTCATGGCGCGTCTCCCCACGGATGGCGGTCTGCGAGAAGCATCGAACGACGCCACCCCGGCGACAACCGCCGCGGGGTGAAGACTCGGTGAACCGGCGATGGCCGTTGGGCGACCCCCTGGCGCCGCCCCTTCTCGTGGACCCCGCGCGGGGGTAGTGAGAGGTGATGTCATCAGCCCGCCTCGACCTCGACGACCCTCCGACCGTGATCCCGGGCTACGCCGAGCTCAACCGCTACACCCAGATCATCATCGACGAAGCCGTGCGGCGTGGCGTGGCGGCCGAGGTGATCGATCCACCGTTGGGGGAGCTGGCGCTGCGCCACGAGGGTCGGGTCGTGCACACGCTCGAGTCGTTGTCCGAGCTCACCAGCGCGGTCGCCTTCCGGCGTTGTGACCACAAGCTGTTGACCCGCACCGTGCTCGAGCGGGCGCAGCTGCGCGTTCCTCCGGGACGCGCAGCCAGCTTCGACGAGGCCGACGAGGCGTTCCTGGACGAGTGGCAGGACATCGTCGTCAAGCCCGCTCGGGGCGAACAGGGGTGGGGCATCACCGTCGGGGTCACGAACCGGGACGAGCTCGCAGTGGCGCTCGAGCGTGCCCGCGCCATCAGCCCCGAGGTCGTACTCGAACAGCGGTGCGAGGGCGAGGACCTGCGGATCCTCGTGATCGGTCGCGAGGTCGTGGCGGCGTCCGTGCGCCGCCCGCCCGTCGTCGTGGGTGACGGGTCGGCGTCGGTCGCGGAGCTGATCGACGCGCTGAGCGCGCAGCGCCAGGCGTCGACCCACGGTGCCTCGACGATCCCCTTGGACGAGGTCACCGCATCGGTGGTCGGCGCGGCCGGCTTCGACCTGGACTCGGTGCTGCCCAGCGGCACGGAGCTCGTCGTGCGGCGGACCGCGAACCTGCACACGGGCGGGACCATCACCGACGTCACCGACGACCTGCACCCCCACCTGGCCGACGTGGCGCTGGCTGCGGCGGCCGCGATCGACATCCCGGTGGTCGGCCTGGACCTGATCGTGCCCGACGTCCGCGGTCCCGACCACGTCTTCATCGAGGCCAACGAGCAGCCCGGCCTCGCCAACCACGAACCCCGGCCCACCGTCGAGCGCTTCGTCGACCTGCTGTTCCCGGAGACCGCGCCGCGCGGTTGAACTACCTGCGTTGACCCGGCAGGCGCCGCGCTTGTCGCCCAGGAAACTATCTGTAAGTGTGTTCAGTTATGTTGCTGGACGAACCGGTCTCCACCGATGGACGGCGCCTGCGAGGCGAGGCCAGCCGCCGCGCGATCCTCGCCGCGGCGGCCCAGGTGATCATCGATGACGGTGTCGACGAGCTGACCCACCGCTCGGTGGCCGAGGCCACCGGGGTGCCCCTCGCCCGGGTCTCGTACCACTACCCGAAGATCGAGGATCTGATGGTGGCGGCGGCCACCGAGTACCTCGAGGGGTTCGACGACCGCCTGCGCGCCCTGGCCGAAACGGCCGCGGCGGGTCAGCGATCGATGGTGGATGCCTGCACCGAGTTCCTCTACGAGCTCGTGACCCTGCGGTCTCGCGAGTTCCTGGGGATGGTCGAGGTGCGGCTCGCGTTGCATCGCCGGGGGCGATCGGTCGACGACGTCGGGGTGGTGGGGGTCATCCGGTCCTTCGGCGCCGACGAGCCCCGGGCGCTGTCGATCGTGGCGGCGATGTTCGGGTTCGCCGTGCTGGCCGCCACCGCGGCCACGCCGGTCACGCGGGACCAGGCGCGCACGTACGTTCGCACGATCCTGGGAGGGATGACATGAGCGCAGCCGAACGAGCGGGAGCCGAGCGGTCGCGAGCCGAGCGGTCGCGGGCCGCGGGGGCGCCGTTGGGGCCGGGGTCGTTGCTGTGGTCGATCGCCGGCGACCCGCGGGGCCTCCTGCCCGGCAGCGCCGCGGGGATCATGCAGCTGATGCTGCCGGGTCTGGGCGCCGGGGTCACCGACCACTCCAACTTCTTCGACGACCCGTTCGACCGGATCTTCCGCTCGATCCCGTTCATCTGGGGCAGCATCTTCGCTCCCGATGACGCCGAGGGCGACGCCCGTGGCCACACGATCCGAGACTTCCATCCCGAGATCAAGGGCACCGACCACCACGGGCATCGGTACCACGCGCTCGATCCCGACATCTTCTGGTGGGCCCACGCCACCTTCACGTGGGAGTTCTTCCGGGCCCGCGAGCTGTACGTCGCCCGCCCGTTGCGCAGGGCCGAGAAGGACCAGCTCTACGCCGAGACGGTCACCTGGTACCGCCGTTACGGCGTCAGCGATCGCCCCGTGCCGCAGACGTGGTCCGCCTTCCGGACCCGCTTCGACCAGATCTGTCGCGACGAGCTCGAGCTGACCCCCGCCGTGCAGTGGGTGCTCGACCCGTCCTCGAACCCCGGCGCCCGCTCGGAGGGAATCCAGCTCCCCGGGCCGCTGGCGCCCTTGAGCGGCCTGGCCACCCACCTCGGGTCCGAGCTGCTGCGCGTCCTGGTCTACGGCGCCATGCCCGACATCGTGCGGCGCCGGTTCGACTTCGCCTGGTCGAACGCAGATCGGGCGGCCTTCGCCGCCGTGTGCGGCACCTTGCGGGCCATGGGGCCCGCGGTCGAACGGGGCGCGCTGGCGGGGCTGTTCCCCGAAGGCACGCCGCACCTCGACCTGCGCGACCCGGCCAAGGCCACGGTGATCGTGGCCGGGCCCAACCCGCGCCAGCGGCGGGGCCCCACCGAGACGCCCGCCGCCGCCACCTGACCCGGGACGCGGCGCCTCCTCTCGGAAGCGGATCGGCTGATCAGAAGCAGAACAACGCCGACAGCTTGGTCGTGGTCGCGGCCTGGGACACGGCCCACGCCAGCGGTAGGCACCCGAGCACGGCCCACGGGATCCAGCGGGAGTGGAGCAGGCGGGCGACGACCGCCGTGGTGAACGGCAGGAGGGACCAGATCAGGCCCACCTCGATCATCACCCATCGCGCGTCCTGGATCTCCTGAGCGGTCGTGATGCCGCTGCACGACCCGCCGAGGTGCGCCAGGGCGATCAGGATCACGCCCACCGGGACGGAGAGCGCGAACAGGACCCCGGCCACGACGTGCAACACGATCGCCCACGCCCGGCGAGGGTCGTCCGGCCGAGCCGGGACGGGCTGAGCCCCGGGGGGGGACGAACTGGTCGGAGATGTCCATGGCGGAAGCATCCGTGAACGGTCACCCCCGAGGGACCCCGGGAACCCCCCAGTCCACGCTGGGGATGCGGTGGGGGTTCGTCGGAGGGCGCGGGCACCGACCCGACCACCACCATCTCGTCGTGGTCGCACCGGCTCGGTTCTTCGTCCACAATCGAGCCCCCGGATGAGACACGTCCGGGTGAGGGGGATCCAACGTGATGGCACCGGTCGAGTTCCGCGACACCAACCACGTCGCCACGCGGCAACCCGCAGTTGCGGGAGTGCGCTGATGGACGGCAAGCGACTGCACCAGGTCAGCCGCGCCGAGGTCGAATCGCCGATCGTGACGTTGATGTACGACCTGCTCTTCGAGGATCGGGACCCCGTGAGCGAACCCGGCACGGCCACTGGCACCCCTGGCGACTGGTGGACCGCGTTTGCCAACGTGCCCGATGTCCTCGAGCACGCTGTGCAGGGCTTCTCGCTCTACCAGAGCCCGGCTCGCAAGCTCGATCCGGTGTTGCGGGAGCTGGGCCAGACCCGGGCGGGGTACGCCGCGGGGAGCCAGTTCGTGTTCTCGCAGCACTGCAAGTCGCTGCGGGCGCTCGGCGTGTCCGAGGAGCGCATCGCTGCGGTCGCGCACTGGCCGGCTGCGGACTGCTTCTCGTCGTGTGAACGGCTGGTGCTCGGCTACACCGATTGCCTCGTCTACGACCACGGCCGCGTGCCCGACGCGCTGTTCGACGCGCTCAAGGCCGAGCTCGGTGACGAAGCGATGCTCGAGCTCACCTACATCACCGCCCTGTACCTCCAGCACGCGGTCATGTCGCGGGCGTTGCGCACCGAGTTCGACGACGTCGACGAACGCATCACCGAGGTCGATGCGCCCGAAGGCAGCCAGGCGCGCGACATCGGCCGCGACATCAGCCTGCCGAGCGACCGCTGACCGACAGCGTTTCGACGCGCCGGCGACGCGGCGTTCAGGCGCGCAGCGCCTCGCCGAGCGCGGCCACCATGCGGTCGCGGTAGCCCTCCATGCGCACGGCCTTCAGCAGCACCTGGTCGGCGCCGTGGTACATGCCGGGTTCGACGTGGAGCTGGCACGGCACCCCGGCCGCCTCGAGGCGCGTCGCGTAGTCCACGTCCTCCTCGTAGAAGAGGTCGAGGTCACCCACGCCGATCCACGCCGGCGGCAGGCCGGCCAGATCGGTGGTGCGGGCCGGCGCCGCGTGTCGGGGCGCGTCGCCGGGTGACGGGGGCCGACCGAGATACGCCGTCCACCCGAACCGGTTCGAAGCCGGTGTCCAGACGAATGCACCGCGGCCCTGGTGGTCGACGCGAAGCACGGTGCGGTCATCGAGCATCGGGTAGTTGAGGAGCTGGAAGCAGATGGCGGGGCCACCGCGGTCGCGCTCGAGTTGGCAGAGCGCCGCGCTCAGCCCGCCCCCGGCGCTGTCGCCCCCCACGGCGATGCGGCCGGGGTCGACCCCCAGATCGGTGGCGTTCGCGGCCAGCCACGTGAGGGCCGTGTCGCAGTCGGTCAGGCCGGCGGGGTACGGGTGCTCCGGTGCGAGGCGGTAGTCGACGCTCACCACCAGGATGTCGAGATCCGCGGCGAGTCGGCTGCACCACGAGTGGGCCTGCTCCGGGCGCCCCATGACCAGGCCGCCACCGTGGATCCAGACCAGGGCGCCACTCGGGCGGTTCCGTCCGGCCCGCTCGTAGAGCACGACACGGGTGGCGGGAGCATCGGCCGCGCCGCTCACGCTCCGCTCGGACACCGCGACGCCGGGGACGAGCGGCGTCGAGGCTCGGGTGCTGAGCGTGCGGACGACCCGCAGCAACCGCTCACTGCGCAGCTCCATCGGCAGGTAGAGGACCGGACTGCGCAACTCGTCGGCCACGCGGCTGATCGCCGGGCGGCGGCGGGCGATGCCCCGACCGACGACGACCGCGCCGGTGAGCAGCGCGGCCCCGGCCAGCAGCCCCTGGCGGCGCGTGCGCCGGCTGGCCGTCATCGAGGAGGCCGGCGTCGGGCCCGGGCGTCGGCGATCATCGGCGGCGAGTAGCCGGCGTCGGCCCAGCTGAAGGTGGTTCCCGGCGGCACGATCTCGTCGATCCGGTCCAGCACGTCCGCGCTCAGCTGCACGTCGAGGGCGCCGAGTTGGCTGGTCAGCTGCTCCATCGTGCGCGGCCCGATGATCGCCGCGGTCACCGCCGGGTTGTTGATGACCCACGCGAGCGCGAGGTGCACGAGGGGCAGCCCCGCCTCGTCGGCCACGGTCCCGAGCGCGTCGGCCGCCTCGAGCTTGCGCTGGTTCTCGAGGGTGCTGAGGTCGTAGCGGCCCGGGATCCGCTGCGCCCGCCGGCTGGTCAGGTCCTCCGCGCCGAGGCGCCACTTGCCCGACAGCCACCCGCCGGCCAGCGGGCTCCACGGGATGACCCCCATGCCGTGACGCTGGCACGTCGGCAGCACGTCGGCCTCGATGCCTCGCACCAGGATCGAGTACGGCGGCTGCTCGCACACGAAGCGCTCGCGGCCGCGGCGTTCGGCGGTCCACTGCGCTTCGACGATCTCCGAGGCCGGGAACGTCGAGCTACCGATGTAGCGCACCTTGCCCTGGTGCACCAGGTCGCTCAGCGCCGCCAACGTCTCGTCGATGTCGACCCCCGCGTCGGGGCGGTGGACCTGGTACAGGTCGATGTGGTCGGTGCCGAGACGGCGCAGGCTCGCCTCGCACTCCTTCATGATCCAATAGCGCGAGCCCCCGCTCTGGTTGGGCTTGTCGCCCATCGGCGCGAAGAACTTGGTGGCCAGCACCACCTCATCGCGGCGGCCGGCGATCGCCTTCCCGACGATCTCCTCGGACTCGCCGGCGGAGTAGACGTCCGCGGTGTCGATGAAGTTGATACCGGCGTCGAGCGCGGCATGGATGATCGCGACCGAGTCCTCGTGGTCGGGGTTGCCCCAGGCCCCGAACATCATGGCCCCGAGGCAGAACGGACTGACCTTCAACCCCGTGCGTCCCAGACTCCGATGGTGCATGGCGTGCCCCCACATCTCACTCGTTCCCAACGGTCCGGGTCGAGGCTATCGGCGCGGTGTCGCGGGGCGGTCAGTCCCGTCGGATCGCGGTGCGGGTGCGGCGCTTGATCGCCGCCAGCTCGACCCGCGCCGGCGTCGAGCGGTATGCCTCATCCAGCGGATAGCAGCCCGAGACGAGGCCGTGGCGCGGGGCCGTGGTGCAGTCGCTGAACGTGCGGCACACCGCGGACCGATCGAGCGTCCGTCCCGCCAGCAGATCAGCCGGCAGGTCCGGGTACGACAGCATCATGCGCCCGAGGCCGACCATCGTCGCGTCGCCCCGCCGGACCACGGCCTGGCCGACGTGGCCGACGAAGTCCTGCAGGTACGAGTACCCGCTGCCGACGATGGTCATGTCGGGGTGCTCGTGGGTGAGCTCGGCCGCGGCGTGTACGAGCCGCGCGACATCCACGAGGGGATCGTCGGGCGGCGCGTACCCGTCCGACGGCGGGAAGTAGGCCGGCCGTTGGATGTGGGGGTTGTAGTACGGGCTGCCGCCGGTGACGCAGACCAGCCCGATGCCCAGCTCGCGGAACCGGGTGATCGCCGCGTGCGTCTCGGTGAGATCCACCTGCAACCCGTCGGGCGAGGCGCCGAACGGCCGCCACGCCCCCACGCCCGGCAGCGCCTGCCCGCGTCCATCGGGCCCGGGGCCGAACGGGACCAGGTCGAACGCCGAGAGGCGGACGCCGATCGCGAGGTCGGGTCGGGCCGCGCGGATCCCGTCGGTCACCGCCTCCAGCATCCCGAGCCGCCGGTCGAGCGATCCGCCGTGGCGGCCCGGCCGGTCACGGGCCCCGAGCAGCTCGTGCAGCAGGTAGCCGTGGCAGTGCTTCACGTCGACGAAGTCGAAGCCGGCGTCGGCCGCGAGCACCGCCGCGCCCACGAAGCGCTGCGCGAGCGCGTCGAGCTCGTCGTCGTCGAGCAGCGCCGCCGCGTCGGCCCCGACGCGGGCATCCAGCTCGGGGTGGCGGGTCACGATCCGCGGCGCCGGTGCGCCCGACGGCCGGCTCCAGCGGCCCGAGTGCGTGAGCTGGAGGCCGACGACCAGATCGTCGGTGCGGCCGTGGGCCGCGCGGTGCGCGTCGACGAGGTCGTCGCGCAGCGCTGCGAACGGCGCGGCGGTGCGGGGCTCGAGCACGAGCTGGTGCGGGTTGGCCCGGCCGGCCGGGTCGACCGCCACCGCCTCACCGCCCCATATCAGCTTGGCGCCGCTGCGGCCGAAGCGGCGCCAACGGCGGTGGACCAGATCGGTCGGGGCACCGTCGGCGGTGCCGTCCCAGCCCTCCATCGGCAGCACCGCCACGCGGTTGCCGACGATCCGCTCGCCCGCGGAGCCGTCGCGGATCACCAGCGGCGCCGCCAGCGGTCCGCCCGCCTCGACGACCGGGTCGATCGGCAGGTCGACGCCCACGCTGGTGCAGTGCTGGCTGAACGCCTCGACATCGGCGAGCCGGCGCACCTGCACGATCGGGCTCAACCGAGCACCCCGAGCTCGGTGGCCAGCTCGAGCAGGTGCGCCCGATCGGTGTCCGGTCGCGTCGGCGCGCCGGGGGGCACGGCATCAGTGGTGATCCAGCCCCGCAGCTGGAGCCAGATCGCCGCGTCGTGGCGATACGCCGGCACGGGGTCGCGGAAGGCGAAGGTGCCGAGACGCTGCAGCGCGTCGTTGAGCTCGGCGAACGCCGGGTCGCCCTGCGCCCAGAGCGCGTCCCGCCGGGCGAACAGGTCGGGGGCGAACGCGGCCAGCCCGAGCAGGTAGTCGCTGCCGTAGCAGACCATGTCGATCGCGAGGTCGTTGCCGGTGAGCACCGCGAAGTCCGGGCGGATCGCGTCGCGCAGGGCCAGGCGATCCCACTCGGCCTGCCTCGACAGCGACGAGTGCTTGGCGCCGACGCACGCCGCGATGCCCAGCAGACCTCGGTAGGCCTCGAGCGGGTAGATGCGGCCGTAGGGCACGAACATCGCGCCGAGCTCGAAGGCGATGAAGCGATCGCTGCGTGCCGCGAAGCGCTCGTGCGCATCGACCCAGGCCGCGGGGTCGAGCGCGTTGAGGCCGTGGGACGGGAACACCACGGGCACGCCGCCGTGCGCCGCGATCGCGTCCATCGCCACCACGTACGGGCCCGCGTCGAAGCTGTCGCCCGGTGTGTCGGCCACGTACGCGCCGGCCAGGAAGCCCGGTCCGGCGACCCCGGCGGTGACCGCGAGGACCTGGGCCCGCGTCGCCGGATCGAGCAGTTGGACGAAGCCGGTGTCCATGTTCACCGCGGGCGTCAGACCCGAGGCGGCGGTGCGCGTCAGCAGGGCCTCGAACGAGGCCCAGTCGACCGCGCCGGGCGCGGTGTGGGGGAGGAGCACGGCGGCGTGACCGGCGATCGGGCGGCGGGGGCGCAGCGGTACCGGGGCGTCGACGGGGCTCATCACCGCCCCATCCTGACTCGGCTCCCGGATGCCTGCAAGCGTTTGCATTCTGCTGCTACGGTCGTCCCGTGTCGCAACCGGGAGGGGTCCCGACCCTCGACGATGTCGCCCGCCGTGCCGGTGTCCACCCGGCGACGGTGTCGCGGGCGCTCAGCCGGCCGTCCATGGTCGCGCCGGCAACCCGGGCCGAGGTCCTCGCCGCGGTCGAGGCGGTCGGCTTCGTGCCCAACCGCGCGGCGCGCCACCTGGTCAGCGGGCGCGCCGGCGCGATCGGCGTGGTCGTGCCCGACATCGCCAACCCGTACTTCGCGGCCATCCTCAAGGCGATCCAGGTCGATGCTCGCGCGGATGACCTCGGCGTCCTGATCGCCGACACCGGGGGCGACCCCGCCGAGGAACGGCGGGCGCTGGCCAGCCTCGACGGTCAGGTCGATGGTCTGGTGGTGCTCACGCCGGTCACGGACCTGGCCACGAGCCGGCTGCCGATGGTGCAGGTCAACCGGCAGTCACGCCTGGCGCCGAGTGTCGTGGTCGATCAGACGGCAGTCGTCGCCCTCGCGCTCGACCACCTCGCCGCGCAGGGCCACCGTCGCCTGGCGGTGGTGGGCGGCCCGATCGGCTACTGGTCCTCGGGTCGCCGGACCCACGCGCTGCGCCGACTGCTCGCCGATCCTCGCCGGGCCGACCTGCGCGTCGACGAGGTCGGTCCCGCGCCCGCCACGTTCGCGGCGGGGCGCGCGTTGCTCGACCTCGTGCGCCGCACGGGCGCCACCGGGGTGGTGGCGTTCAACGACGTCCAGGCCGCCGGGCTCCTGGTGGCCGCGCACGACGCGGGGCTCAGCGTGCCGGGCGACCTGTCGGTCGTTGGGTCCGACGGCCTGGATCTGGCCTCGATGACCGCGCCCGTGCTCACGACCGTCGCCGCGCCGCTGGATCAGATAGGTCGCGCCGCGGTCGCCCGATTGGGCGACCTGCTGGCCGGCCGTCGGGCCGCGCACCGCACCGTGCTCGAACCGCGGCTCGTCGACGGGGCGTCCACCGCCCCGCCATCCATGATCCTTCCGTCCGCGACCTTGCCGTCCGCGACCTGACCCGACCTGCAGCCAAGGAGCGCCCATGCCCACACCCGGGGAACCCGATCACGACCCGCGACGACCCTTCCGGCTCGACCGCCGCGGGTTCCTGCTGGCGTCGTCCGGGGCCATCCTCGGCAGCTCGCTGCTGCTGGGGTGCTCCGGTTCGGAGACCGGCCAGAGCACCGCGACGACGACACCCGCCGCCGGCGGTGCCGCGGCCGGTGCCGGCGCGGGTCCTCGTGCCGCGACGCCCGCGGCGGCCCTCGCGGCACCGGGGACCGCCGGGTTGATGGCCGAGCAGACCTACCAGCAGCGAGTCGACGCGTACCTCGCGTTCGCGACCACCGAACCGCAGGCCGCCGGCCCGGTCGGCATCGCCGCCCACCTGATCCGTGCCGCCCGCGAGCCCGCGTACACCTGGGACATCGCCGGGGCCACGGTCGACTCGCTCAACGACCAGTGGACCAAGATCGACACCTGGCAGGACACCCGGGACTTCGACCTGATGTACCTGCACTGGCTGCTGGTCCTCGGCAAGGGCACCACGCCGATGACGCGCCTGTCCGACGACCTGCTGGCCGCGATCAAGAAGCGGCTCGTCGCGAACCGCTACCGCTACGACGATCCGCTGCCGGCCGATCGGGTCGACAACCAGTGGTTCTGGTCGGAGAACCATCGCCTGATCGGGCTGGCCAACGAGTACCTCGCCGGGCAGCGGTTCCCCGACGAGACGTTCGCGGTCTCGGGGCTGACCGGAGCCAAGCTCATGGCCCGCGCGCGCCCCGACATCCTCGAGTGGGTGCACGAGCGGGCGACGCTCGGGTTCTTCGAGTGGCACTCCAACGTGTACATGCTCAAGAACGTCACGCCGCTGCTGATGCTCACCGAGCTGGCGGACGATCCGGAGATCGTCACGGCGGCGGGCATGGGCCTCGACCTGTGCCTGCTCGACATGGCCGCGCACCTGCAGAACGGTTGCTTCACGGCGCCGCGGGGCCGCACGTACAAGAAGGACAAGATGTCGTCGCTCGACGAGGACACCTTCGGGACCACCAAGTTCGTGTACGACGACACCAAGGCTGAGTACCCGTCCAAGACCGACGGGGGCGCGACCTACTTCTGCGCGGCGACCCGTTACCGGCCACCCCAGGTCCTCGTCGACATCGCCACCGCCACGCGCAGCAGCGTGGTGCGCGAACGCCACGGCGTGTACTTCGACGGCGCCTCGCCGGTGACCGAGAACCCGCAGGCTCCCTACGATCGGGACTTCTCGTCGCGGGCGAACCTGCCGTTCTGGTGGAGCCTGGGGGCCGTCGGCATGTGGCCGTTGGCGAAGGTCAGCGTCGATGTCGCGAACGAGTTCCGGCTCTGGGACACCGAGCTGTTCGCCCAGATCAAGCTGCTGGCCGCGCTCAACGACTTCGACCCCGTCAAGATCGCGGCGTGGGAGCAGCCGCGGTCGGCGGTGATCAACTTCGGCTTCCTCAGCGAAGCCAACACCTATGCCTGGCGCGCGCCGGAGGTGTCGCTGGCGACAGTGGTCGATCATCGCTTCGGCGAGATGCGCGATCAGGTGCACGCGTGGCAGGCCGCCATCGACGAGGACGCGATGGTGTTCACCACGCACCCCGTCACCGACCCGAAGAAGAGCACCGACTGGAGCGCCGACGCCGACCCCGGGTACTGGACGGGCACAGCCTCGATGCCCCGTTCGGCGCAGTTCGAGCGCACGGCCGTGCACATCTACCAGCCGGGCTGGGACAAGGACACCGACCCGCTCGTGTGGTCGGTGTTCGGCTACCGCGACTTCACCCACGCCTATGTGCCCCAGGACCACTTCGACGAGGTGCGCCAGACGGGCCACTGGACCGTGGCCGAGCGCGCCGGCGCGTACATCGCACTGTGGTCGTGGCGCACGCCGACGTGGCGCACCTATGACCCTGCGGTCTACGCGACGCGGGGGATGGTCAAGCCGTTCGACCTGGTCGCCGAAGGAGGACCGGACAACGTGTGGATCGTCGAGGTCGGCACGGCCAAGGACGATGGTGACCTCGACACGTTCGTCGCTTCTCTGGCGAAGTCGGAGCCGGCGGTCACCCGCGACGCCGCGGGGTTCACCGTCGCGTGGCAGTCGCCGTCGGCCGGCCAGCTCACGTTCGGCTCGGTCGGTCCGTTCACCGTGGCCGGCAAGGAGCAGTCGCTTCGGGACTTCCCGCGCCACGACTCGCCGTGGGGCACCGTCGATCATCTGGCGACCTCGTACACGTTGCGCTCCGACCAGGCCACGTGGACCGCGGACTACGCCGCGCTCTCGCGGCAGGTGACGTGACCGGGTCGGACCACCCGGCCGGGCCGCGGGTCGCGGTCGCCGGCGCGGATCACCTGCACCTGTTCTCGATCGTGGACGCGCTCGTGCGCGCGGGCGCGCAGGCCGTCGCCCATACGCGCGAGGGCACGCTCGTCGAGGCCTACTGCGGATGGCAGAGCGACTCGCAAGAGGCGAGCCTGGCTGAGCTGCTCGCCGACGACTCGATCGACGTGATCGTGACCGTCGCGGTGCCGGCGGCCCGGGCGGCGATCACGGTCGCCGCGCTGCGCGCCGGCAAGGCCGTGGTGAGCGCCAAGCCCGGGGTCACCACGCCGGCCCAGCTCGCGGCGGTGACCGACGCGCTCGTCGACCGGCGCGGTCGGGCGTGGACGGTGGTGTTCACCGAACGCTTCGAGAACCGGGCCGTCGCCGAGGCGGTGCGCCTCGCCCGCGCGGGCGCCGTCGGCCGGGTCGTGCGGGTGGCCGGCTCCGGTCCCCACTCGCTCTACGCGGATCAACGTCCGGACTGGTTCTGGGACCCGGCCGCGGGAGGGGGCATCCTGGTCGACCTCGCGTCCCATCAGGTCGATCAGTTCCTCGCGGTGCTCGGCGATCCCGACGGGGTCGAGGTGCGGGCGGCGGCGATCGGCAACGTCAACACGCCCGATCACCCGACGTTCCAGGACATCGGGTCGCTCACGCTGGTGGCGCCCGGCGCGCAGGGCGAGCACGCGGTCGACTTCCTCAGCCCGGCCGGCCTGGGCACCTGGGGTGACGCGCGCCTCGTCGTGACCGGCACCGCCGGCACCCTCGAGGTGCGCGCCAACATCGACGTCGCGGGCCACGAGGGCGCGGAGCACCTGATCCACGTCGACGCCGACGGCGCCCGTCGGGTGGACCTGACCGGCACTGTGCTCGACTGGGCCGCGGACCTGCTGGCCGACCTCGCCGATGACGGCGAGCGCCTGATGACCCAGGCCCACGTCCTCGCCGTCAGCGACCTGACGTTGCGGGCGCAGGAGCAGGCCGTGGCCTGGGGGATGCCGCAGGCGTCGACGCGGCGGGAGCGCACGCCGTGACGCCGAGGCGGGTCGGCGTGGTCGGCATGGGCATCGGGCAGCTCCACCTGCTGTGCTGGCTCGAGGTGCACGGCGCCACCGCGGTGGCCATCGCGGAGACCGACCCGGATCGCCGCGCCCAGGCCGGGCGCGACTGGGGGCTCACGGCCACCGCGTCGCTGGACGAGCTGCTCGAGCTCGGGGTCGACATCGTCGACCTGTGCACGCCGCCCGCCGGGCACGAGGAGCAGATCGTGCGCTGCCTCGACGCGGGGGTGCACGTGATCTGCGAGAAGCCGCTCGTCGACTCGGTGGCCGCGTGCGACCGCCTCGCCGAAGCCGCAGCCCGCGCCCGGCGAACCAACGGCGCGCGCCTGATGCCGATCCTGCAGTACCGGTTCGGCCCGGGCGCCGCCCGCGCCCGCGCGCTGGTCGACGCCGGCGTCACCGGGCGCCTCTACACGGCGTCGGCCTCCACCTGGTGGCGCCGCGATGCGGGCTACTACCGCGAGGCGCCGTGGCGGGCGACGTGGGCGGGCGCGCTCGGCGGGACCGTCGTGAACCACGCGATCCACATCCACGACCTGCTGACCTGGATCGGGGGACCGGTCGCCGAGCTGCACGCCATGACGGCGACGCGGGTCAACGAGGTGGACACCGAGGACTGCGCCGTGGCGGTCGGCCGCACCGCCGACGGGGCGCTGCTGACCTTCAACGTCACGACGGGCGCGGCGCAGGAGTCGTCGCGGTTGGTGTGGTGCTTCGAGCACGTCACCATCGAGTCGACGACCGACGCGTACGACCCGGCCCGCGGTCCCTGGCGCTTCGACTTCCGCGATGCCGAGGCCGAGGCGCAGGCCGAGGCGATCTGGCACGACCTCCCCGCCGCCCCAGGCCAGTACACCGGCCAGTTCCAGGCCTTCGTCGATGCCGTCGGCGACCGCGACGGCGAGCTGCCGGTCACGCTGGACGATGCGCGGGCGACGCTCGAGCTGGTCACCGCCTGGTACCGCTCGGCGAGCACCGGGTCGACCGAGACGCTCCCTTTGGCGCAAGACGATCCGTGGCGAGGATCCTGGATGCCCCGCTGACCCGCAAACGGGTCGTCAGCCAGGCCAGCTCAGGATGGCGCGGCGAAGCCGCGGCGGCGCCGAGGAAGGGTCTTGGCGAGCCGCCTCAACAGGCTGGGTACCGGTCGGCGCGGGCGCCCACCGCGATATGAGAGCGACCCTGATCGGCCCGACTGGGATACCTGTCGGGCGCTCGCGATCCGGGTTATGGGACACCCTGGTTCGAGGTCCGAGCGCCCTGGAGACGTCGATCAGGTCCCAACGTCCGGGAGCCTCCGCTTGGTCCACGTCGCGAGCCGCTGGGCGATCTGGTCGAGTGTGAGCGGCACGACGGCGATGTCGATCATGAGCGCGACGATGGCGTCGTCATCGGTGTCGACGTCGAGACCGTTGAGGCCCAGGAACACGAACGTGGCCAGGACCGCCACGCGCTTGTTGCCGTCTTCGAATGGTTGGTTCTGGGCCAGGGACTGCAGGAGCGCGGCGGCCTTGAGAGGCAGGGTCGGGTACGCATCTTCGCCGAACGCGGACTGCTGCGGCCTGGCGACGGCGGACTCGAGGAGGCCGCGATCGCGGAGCGGCACGTCGGGGCCGACTTCGAGGGCGTGCAGATACAGCACGTCGTGCACGTGGAGGTAACGCACGAAGGGTGCTACTTGGCGAGTTCGTCGAGGGCACGCCGATAGCGGCGGCGTACCCCGGTGGCGAGCTGGTCGATCTCGGCTCGGCGGTCGTCGTCGAGGAGGTGCTCGGTAAGGGCTTCGACCACGATCTCGTTCATGGACCGCTCGGTGTGTTGGGCCGTGGTCTTGAGCACGATGTAGAGATCCTCGGGGAGGCGGACCGGGAGCTGGTGGGTATCCGGGGAAGCCATCGTGATATCACCATATCAGTGACGTTCCGACGAGGACACCGTCGATCGAGCGGATGCATGAGGTGTCCCCACATCCCCACATCCCCAATCGCCGGTTCGCTGCGCGGTTCCGGTCATGACCGAACGATGGCTGCGGCGCGGGGACCTGTGTTCTGGAGTCGGAACCGGTGCTCCCGGTGCCTCACGATGGGACAATGCGGCATGCGTGAGGCTGAGCCGAACAACGAGCCAGGGAGTACGGCCCTGAGGCGCGTCCGCTGGGTGCTGTGGCGCTATCGAGGGCCGCTCTGGTTGTCCGGTGGAGCGGCCGGGATCGCTGCCGCGCGGGCGCTATCAACCGGAACCCCAGCGGTCTCGCTTGTCGTGGTCATCGTCGCCTACATGCTGGCGGTGGCTCTGTTTGCGCTCGGCGCCGTCGGCACCTGGGTACTGCTCAGCGGGTACGACGCTGGCTGAGCCGACTGCGCTCGAGGCTCAGTACGTGTCCCCGATCGCTCCGCTGATGCGGGCATATTGCCGACCAGATATCGGGCCGATCGCCGGGTCGAGGACGTGGGAACGGCGGGGGCCGCTCGAGGCCCCTGTGTCACACTCTGATCGTGTTCGGATTCGTGGCGAGCGGCTTCTTCGGCGGCCTCGCGATCGCCGCGTGGGGTGGCTGCGCCGTGTACTTCGCGGAGCGGATCGCTCGAGAGACTCGGGAGTCGCGGATCGGCCAAGTGTTCTTCATCGGGTTTCTGCTGCGCATCATCTACTGGCCGTGGAACGTCCGCATCGTCGGTGCGGTCCTGGTCTTGGCGGGCCTGTTCTCAGTCGTGGCATCGATTGGCGCGACTCCGACGTAGATCACCAGACCAGCGGTGTCGAGGGGCGCCACGACCCGTCCCCGAACGACGCGCCGGCGCATCCCATATCGACGCCGCGCGAGCGCCCCGATCGCCGGATAGATAGCGCTGGCCAGTTCCGTCATGGACAATTTTCGGTGGCGCTGGCCATTTCGTTGGGGAAGACTTCCGCTCCCTTTGACATCGGACGAAACGGGGGTGACCCATGAAGCTTGCTGAGGCCTTGGCGCTACGCAGCGACGCGCAGAAGCGATTCGAGCAGCTCCGCGCTCGCACGCAGGCCAATGCGCGATACCAGGAAGGTGAGCCACCATCCGAGAACGCCGTCGAGCTGCTCGCCGAAGCCGGCGAAGTACTCAACGAACTCGAGGAACTGATCCGACGGATCAACCGCACGAACGCCGTCTCGGAAATCTCCTCGGGAGTCACCTTGACGGACGCGGTCGCCCGCCGAGACGTTCTACGTCTCCGACACGCCCTCTACACCAGCGCCGCAGACGCGGCGTCCGGTCGCTCAGGAGCGGCTGGTGTCCGCCAGATGCGATCGGAGCTGCGGTACTTGTCCGCGTTGCCGGTGAACGAGCTCCGTGTAACGGCGGACGAGATCGCCAAGCAGCTACGCGAGATCGATCTCCGAATTCAGGAGACGAACTGGGAGGTCGAACTCGTCGATTGACACACCGCTTCCGACAGTCGGTAGCCAGAAGAAGTGAAGCGAGCGCAAAGCCGTGCCTGACGGCCAATTCAGGCTCCTGGCTGGCGTGAGGGGCAGCGCCGGAGGTTCGATCCCTCCTTTGACAGTGCAGCCCAGCACACCGCACAGGTAACGGGGCACGTCGCATGGAGCACAACCACGCGCTGATCATTTCCGACGGTGAGGGTGGGTTCGGGGACACACGAAGCGGACCGCGGAGACAACCGAAATATCCCAGAACACGCGCTCGGAGCGCGTCAGAACACCAGGCCCGCCGCATTCCAGAACGCCGGCAGTGCTCGCGCCGATCGCCGGGGGCGACGCGTTCGTCACTCCTCGGCCAAGGCTCGCATCGCCTCGGCGAGGGTGATCTCGGCGGTGATCACACACGGCAAACCAGTGGAGTGATCGACCGCGACCTGAGGTCCACGTTTGCGGGCCACGAGGCGCGCGATCTCGATGGGTCCTTCGATCGGGCCTAGGCGGAAGCTCCAATCACGCTCCGAGGCAGGGCCGTCGGGGTTGAACAGTGACAGCGTCGAGAACGGCGGCCATTCGCCATCGTTGGGCTGCTCCAAGGCAACCCACGCGGACTCGCTTCGCTCTTCGGTGAACTCCCAGCCGAGACCGACGAGGATGCCACGAAGGTCGTCCACAGTCGGCGCCTCGCTTCGGCCGCCGTCGTCAGGCAAGGCCCGCCCCAGGCCGGTCAGCCAGTTGCGGAACTGCTCGTCGGCGAGCCAGCGGGAGATCGGGAACAGAGTGAGCCCAGAGGCCATCTTGAGAGCGTAGACACTCTCGTCGGAGGCGCCCCGAACACCGGCAAACGTGTCACCTGAGCTACGGGCGCGGCGATCGGCCGCGACGACGATGTGGTTCCAATGGGCCCAGCTCGACCGCATCGGCGAGTTCGGTAACGCCCCCCAGCCGTCACCGCTTCTCGGTGCGTTGTCCGCCGGGCTCACGCAAACGTGGGGCTACCTGCTTGTGGCCGTCGTGGCGTTCACCGCGGCATGGCTCGTGCCGAACCGAGCGGCCACCACGGGAACCGAGCCAGTCGTTGCCGACGGCACCGACGATCGTGCCTGATCTCGAGCTCAGCCGGCACCACGCCCTCGCGAGCGGTACCCGGCGGACTGCCGCGGGCCGTCTGTGACCCCCTTGACCTCGCAGTCCGCTCCCGCCCGCCGAGGCCGGGCGCTACGCCGGGCCGGTTTGGTTCTGGCCGCCGTCTGGGCGGTCGCGGTGGTCCTCAGCGCGATCGCCAGCTGGGACCGTGGCGGAGGCTTCGCCACCTCGGAACAGATCGCCGCGGCGTTCTCGCTGGCGACGACTCGCAGCTGGGGCTGGCTCGGCGCCGCGATCGCGGCCTACGTCGCCGGCGTGCACCTCGGACTTCGAGCTCACCGCCCCGTTCAGATCCACTACCGCCCCGGGCGTGCAAGCGCGCCGACACGCAATCGGCTCCTACCCATCGTGGTGGTCGCGGCGGCGATCGCGACGCTGACCGTCGCCGTAATCCAACAGCGCCAACACCATGACTCCGCCCGAGACGTGGCCCCAACAAGGCCCCCGGGCCCCGTGTTCTCCCTACCGGTCACCTCGACACCACCAGCCCCGGCCCCCTCCGCGCCAGCGGCGCCGATCACCTGCGCGCCCTTCGAGCCGGCGTCGCCGCCCTCGCTGCAACCCGTGCCCGTCACCGACACCCCCGCCAACACGCTCACGGCCCGCGACACCACCCCCGGCACCGGGCACACCGCTGCCGCTGGCGACACCATCACCGTCCACTACACCGCCTACCTCTGTTCCACCGGCCACCAGGTGGACAGAGCTACGACCCAGACCGCCACGTTCCACCTCAACAGCGAACTCATCCAGGGCTGGTCCATGGGCATCCCCGGCATGAAGACCGGTGGCCGACGCCAGCTCGTCGTGCCCCCCGACCTCGCGTACGGACCCGCTGGCCATCCCCCCTCCATCCCACCAAACGAAACGATGGTCTTCGTCATCGAGCTCCTCGATGCGCAACCAGCCCACATCGGCACATCCACCAACCCCGGACCACACTGAAAGTAGGCCGCGTCGGCAGCGCCAAACGCCTGATGAGCATCCCAGAACGCCCGGGCACAATCACGGGCTTCGTGCGGGCCGATCGCCGGGTCCGTGCCCAACGCGACAGGCCGACGCCTGTAGCCACTCTCACTGCGCTGCGCGGTTTCCCTGGGTCGTCGGTCGGTTGACCCGCCCAAGGGGCAGATGGTGGTGGCCGCCAACGGGCGAGCCCAACGGCCCGACCGTCCCCGTCTCGAACGTTTGAGTGATCAGGGCTCGAGCAGCAAGGCCAGGAGACGCTCCTCGTGGATGGCGAGGCGGTGCTGCTCGAACGCGGTTCGCAGTTCGGGGTCCCATGGAGTCGACGGCACCGTGCCGCCGTCGCGGGGCAGGGTGACGTTCGCAGAGGCAGCGTCTCGCACGGCCTCGCGGTAGTCGCTCGCCGACATGCGCCAAGGCGACAGCCCGAGCGCCATCATGCGCGCGCAGATGCCCAGTCCGGCCGTGTCGAAATCGCCGTGGTAGCGGAGGCGCGCGCCGCAGGCGAGGAGTTGCGCGAAGAGCAGTTGGCCGGCGTGGCTCGGGTTGCCGTTGCTCGCGACGACGGCCAGCGCGGTGCCGCGCTGGACCGCCGCCTCCACGACGCGCGGGTTCTCGGCCACGAGGATGATCGTCCCGCGTGGGACCTCCACTGGGTGGCGGCGGAGGGCGAGCTGGCTCAGATGCAGCGGGACGCCCGCCGCGGTCGCCGCGCGGGCGACGGGGGCCAAGCCCGATCCGGCCGAGATCGGCAGCGCCCAGGTGAGCACAGGCCCCGATATGAGGTCGAGGTGGGCGCCGGCGCGCTCCCACGTGGCACGGCCATCGATGTCGACGTCGGGCATGAGCCGGCGCAGCGCCCGGGTGGCGGCGGCTTCGAGCCGGGTGCCCGTGTCGAGGGCGTGGGCGTCGCCGAGCACGGACGCCGCGAGCTCGACGCGGCTGAGCAGTCGCTGGTTCTGGTCAGCGGCGTCGGCGTCGGCGACCGCGCCGCCGGGAACCGCGAGGCGATCGAGCACGGCGCGAACCGATCGCACGAGCGAGACCGCCTGGTCAGGGTCGAGGTCGCGGAGGATCCCGGCGCGGATCACCTCGTTGATCCACTCCGGTGCCCACGGTTCGGGCCAGTGCGGCGATGCCACCTCGATCCGGGCGGCGTCCCGGGCCGACGCGGCGTGCTGGCGGGCGGCGCGTCGCGCCGCGGGTGCCGGGGACACCGGGACACCGAGCACGGCCAGCGCATCGGCGAGATCGGCGCCGACCCCGAGGCGGACCAGCCCGGCCTCGAGCGCGGCGAGGTCGACGAACACTCCCGGTTCCCGGTCGAGCAACGATCGCAAGACCACCTGGGCTCGCACGGGCAGCTCCGGCAGCCGCACGCGGCCGCGGTTGTCCGTTCCCGATCGCTCCAGCCGCTGCGCCACCACTTCCCACACCTGGGCCATGGCTGGGTCGCGCAGCGACCCGGGCACCGTCGCGGACCCGATGCGGCCCGGATCGTTCGCCGTCACCACAGCGCGTCCTGCTCGGTCGCATCGCGGGGCGCGGCGCCGCCGGGGCCCGCGCCCGAGTCGTCGCGCGACATCACGGCAAACCGGGTCGCGCCGGGAAGAAGGCGGAACCGGCTTCGGTCGTCCTGCTCGCCCAGACGCACGTCTGTCAGCAAGCGCACGACCTGCTTCACGAGCCTGTCCGGGTTCTCCACCAGTTCGTTGGACCAGCGGTTGGCGTTGGTCGCGATCGGGCCCTCGAGGAGCTCGATCACGGTGGCGAGCGACACCCATGCAGGGTCGTCGGCCGCACCAGCGTCCGCCGCACGTTCAGTGTCTGCGTCGCCGTCACCCTCGTCGCCGGTCTCGCTGAGAGTCGACCATTCACCGACGGCATCACCGTGCCCGGATCCCACACGGTGCGTGTCACTGGCACCGTCATCGAGCAGCGCGTCGATCAACAACAGCGACGCGTGGCCGATCGTGCCGCCCGCAGGGAACTCGACGTCGGCCAGATCACCGCTCGCGTCCACGGCCGCCACGCCCTCGGCGCGCGACTCGAGCACGAGGCCGAACATCTCGTCGAGGATGTGCTCCTCCGCACCGAGGCGGCGGCGCAGCTCGCCCCACTCGGCATCGGTCAGATCGGTGCGGTACAGCACCGGGTCCTCGGCCAACCGGCAGCGCATCCACTGCCGGGTCTGACCTCGGCGGGTGGCCTGGTCCACCAGGGCATCGGGGTCCAGTGCGCCCATCGGCGCGGGAACCGCGGCGAGCACGATGCGGTCCGGGCGGAGCTTGAGCACGGCGTCGGCGTCGCCGTCGTTGACGTAGGCATCGATGTGCTCGAACAACTCGCGGACCATGCCCTGGGCCATCATCCACGAGAGCACGTTGACGAAGGCCCGGCGCTCGGGGCCATCCCCGGCGAGGGCCACGTCGGCCTCGGCGGCCGCGGAGCGCACCTCGGCCACCAGGTCGCGCAGGCTGATCACGTCGGGCCCCGCCGCCGTGGCGGCCAGCACCAGCGCGAGCATTGTGTACTCCCGGGGGAGGAACGGCCGGCCGCTCTTGGTGCGCAGCGGTCGGCGATCGGGGACCGTGCCGATCTTGAACAGGCGGGCGGTGTCGGCGCCGATGTGGAGTCGATAGCCCAGGCGTTGGGTGAACCACTGGTCGAGCTGCATCTCGTGGCGGCGGATGAGCCGGAACAGCTCGGGGTCGTGCTCGGCGCAGGTCATGGGGTGTTGGAGCAGGTGCCGGGCACAGCGGCGGCGGTCGCCCGCCGCCTGCGGGTCGGGCTCGTCGGTCACGCTGCGCTCATCCATCGACACGCCCCTCCGGCATCAGCGCGGCGGCGACGACGACCGGGTCCGCCGAGGCCACCACCGTCACCATCAGATCGCGCACGCTCAGCACCCCGTCGGGGCTCGTCACCCGCGTGGCAGTCCCGCGCTCGCGCACCGCGACACACGTCAGACCGCCGTCGTGCACCTCGACCCGCACACCGGCGGTGCCCAACCGCGGCAGCGCCCGCCCCACCAGCAACTGGAGCCGTCCCAGCGCGGCGGTGGAGAGGTTTGCGCCGTCCATCGACCCGGCGGCCACGAGCTCTGCGTCGATCCGACGGCGGTCCTCGGCTTCCTGCTCGCGCCGGTGGCGCAGGAGCCGCTGGCTCTGCGAACGGTCGGCGATCGGCGAGGGCCGACCCCGGTTCTTGATCTCGCCGCGCTCGCGCAACGCGATCGGCACGGTCGCTCGCGGCGCGTCCGCCCACGACGTCGCCGTCGGCACCGGATCGCCGGCGTCCTCGGCGAGCACGCCCCAGTGGTTCGACGGGTACAGCCCGAAGGCCGCCGCCCCGAGTTGGTGCACGCGATCGGGGTCGGCGGCCGCGAAGAAGCCGGCCAGCCGCAGGAAGTCGGCCCGGCGCGACGACGCCGTGATCCCCACCCGCGACAGGCGCGTGAGGTTGAGCGTCAGCGTGCGGATCGCCGACACGGCATCACGGGTGAGCTGGTCGATGCGGGAGGGCTCCCGACCCTCTCTGACGAACCAACCCTGGAGGTGGCGCCAGTCGTCCTCGGTGGACCCGGGCGTGTGGCTCACCGTGACGACGCCGTCGAGGCCGGCCTGCTGCACGCGGTCGGCCAGCTCGGTGCTCATCCGGTCCACGATCGCGGGCACGCGCGGCGCCAACGCCCGCAGGCGATGACCGATGGGCCGGGAGGTCCGTTCGATCTCGTCGAGTCGGTCGGCCACGTAGCCGACGAGCACCTCGGCGAAGAAGCGGAACTCGTCAGGGCTGAGGTCGTAGCGGGCCTGCCACTGGTTGATGGCCACGAAGAACTGGGTGATCTCGCTGGTGAACGCGATGTGGGGATCGAACACCGCACGCACCGCGTCGGCGAGCCGCTCGGGATCGACCGCGGCGAGGTCGATCGCCTCCAGGGCCACGAGGGCGTCGCGGATCGTGCGCAGCCGGCCCGTGGACACGTCGCGCACTTCGTCGACGCGACGCAGCACCCCCTCGGCCGCTTCGTGCACCTCCTGACCGGCCCGGGTGATGAGATAGCGGTTGCGGCGCTTGTAGTAATCGCGCAGGTTGGACGGGTTGCCCACCGATGTCGACACCGTGAGGTTGCCCCACCCGCGCAGGCTCTCGAGGCGCTGTGCGACCACGGCGAGATCGAGCGGCCAGCCGCCGACGGCGAGCCGCGTGGCGACCTCCTCGGGGCTGAACTCGCTGAAGAACGTGCCCGCGAACACCGCCATGATCGCCCGGTAGTCGCGCCACTCGTCACCGGTGAGGTAGCGGAACAGGAGCCGGGCTTCGGCTTCGCCCGGGGGTTCGCCCGCCGGTGCTGCGCCGGGGTTGCCCGGGTCGCCCGGCGGCTCGGTCAGCATGTCGGTCGTGTCGGTCGTGTCGGTCGTGTCGGTCGTGTCGGTCGTGTCCGTCTCGTCGCCGTCAGCCACGGGTGAGCTCCGCGTCGTGCGCGTTCCAGCGGGCGTGCTCGAGCACGATCACCCCGAGGGCGGCGTCACGGATCACCTCGGTGATCGCCAGCTCGGGCACGGTGGCGTGGGTGCCCCAGAGCCGTTCGCTGGTGGCGATGAAGTCGAGGTCGAGGTCCACGAGCAACCCGAAAAGGCCGGCGTGGTTGTCCTCGGACACCTTGGCGAACGCGTCGTCGAGCAGCACGAAGCGGGGCACGTCGGGTGCGCCGGCCGCCAAGGCATCGCACGATGCCGCCACCGCGGCGAACAGCGGGAGGTACGAGACCATCTTCTTCTCGCCCTCCGACAGCGGCGTGCGCCGGTTGAGGCGCTGCTCGTTCTCGCCGGGCCGGCGGATGAGCACCGCCATCTGGTGCCACTCCCGGTAGTCGAGCACGCGACGGATGAGCTCTCGGTACGGCAGCTCGGGGTCGACCCGGCGGCCGTCCTCGATGCGAGCAGACAACCCGGCCTCCAGGCGGGCGTCCTCATCCGCGGTGCGCAGGTCGGGGAGCTTGGCCAGCAGGTCGATCACGCCGGCGAGGTCCGGATCGAGATCGTCCTTGCGTCGCCACCGTAGGGCGACGCCGATGCCGTGCGACGTGGTGATCGACTCGAGGCGATGGTTCATCAGGCGCACCAGCTCCCGGGCAGCATGGAGCTTCTCGACCACCTCCTTGGCGATGAGACCCTGGAGCAGGTTGCGCAGCGCCTGATCCTGCTTCGCGGTGAGAAGGCTGGACTGGCGCGACAGCTGGAGCGTGACCTCGCGCCGAGCATCCGCGAGGGCCATGCGGCCGAGGGGTCCGGTCACCTCGATGAGCAGTGGAAGGGCGTCGTCGCGCTGGCGGTCCTCGGCATCCCACCCCGCACCCAGGCTGTCGCGCCGCTGGCGCAGCGAGATGCGCACGCCTTCGGCGGTCACGTCCCGAACCGGCGCAGGGATGGCGGCGAGCACCAGCTCGGCCAGCTCCTTCACGCCGTCCGGTGTCTCGGCCACCGCGGGGAACTGTGACACCGGGTCGGCGTCAGCGGGGAGCACGGCGTCGGCGCCCTCGTGGCTCACCCGGCCCGGATCCGACTCCGACTCCGACTCCGACTCCGACTCCGACTTCGGCCCCGGATCCGACTCTGGCTCTGGCTCGGCATCCGGGTCCGGGTCCGGCGTTGGCCACGCGGTGGCGACGAGCCCCGGGACGGCGAGGGCGCCGCGCAGCGACGGCAGCCGCGCGACGCACGCCTCCTCGGCGGCCCGGCGCCGACCCTCAGCTTGTTCCAGTGCGCTCGCGTTGCGTGCCTCGGCCTGCACGGCCTCGATCTGTTCGGTGCGTGCCTGTTCGAGCTCGGCGGTCGCGCGGTCGAGGTCGCCCTCGCACTGGCCCAGCGCGGCGACGATGTCGGCGTACGCGAGGCCGATCGCGTCCTCCAGCGTCGCGAGCCGGGACGACGCGTTGGCGTGCTCGTCGGTCACCCGTCGGTGTTCGTCCTCGGCGATCGTCGCTGCTTCGTGGGCATCCCTCCAGGCGAGAGCCGATTCGGTCCACGCCTCGAACGATCGCTCCAGCGACGTGACCAGCGCGCCGACACGGGCGCAGCCGTCGCTCACCTCGCGTACCGCGGAGGCCACCTGGGCGAGCGCGTCGCGATCCGATGGCAGCCCCATCGAGACGGCTCGCCGCCGGCCTTCACCCTCGGCCTCGGCGCGCGAGGCGTCGGCATCGCGCAGCACCGCAGTGCGGTCCTCGAGGGTCCGGCGCGCCGCGCCGAGTCGGTCCTCGGCGAGCGTCGCGTCGTTGCGGGCCTGGAGCACGGGTGCCGCGCGCGGGATGCTCGCCCGCAGGTTCTGGGCCGCCGCGATCCGGGTGCGAGCCACCTCGAGCTCGGCGGTCGTGCCGACGACCACGGCCGTGGCGGCGGCGAGCGCGGCGGCGACCTCGGCCCGGCGGCGCTCGAGGGCGGAGCGCCGGTTGGTGACCCCGATGTGCTCCGCGACGACCTTGGAATGACGGCCGCGGAGCACGCCGCTGCGGAACGAACCGTCCGTGGTGACCGCCACCACGGCGTCGCCGGCCAATGACGTCGACACGGCGTCGAGCAGCTTCGTGACCACCGCGGGGTCGACGTCGGCTTCTCGGTCGGCGGGCACGGTGACGACCAGGAGCGCGCTCAGAGGTGTGCGGACCGCTGCCGCGGGCGTGACCACCAGCTCGCC
The DNA here is from genome assembly GCA_038324235.1 of Acidimicrobiales bacterium. GTDB lineage: Bacteria > Actinomycetota > Acidimicrobiia > Acidimicrobiales > Acidimicrobilacustridaceae > JBBQHT01. The sequence continues at coordinate 2,795 of JBBQHT010000009.1, read as the reverse complement.
GGTGGTGAGCACGAGCGATCCGTCGGGTTCGAGCTCGGCCCCCAGCAGACCGGCGGCCTCCATGGCCGCTTCGAGCCCGGCCGCGGCCTGGGCGTCCAGGCCCGGCGCGAAGTCCACCAGATCGGCCAGCCTGGCTCGCTGCTGGGGCTGTTGCCACGGCAGGGCCGGCGGCTCGGGCTCGGTGCGCTGCTCGAGCTGGGCCAGCTCGGCTCCGAGGGCGGCGACGGTCTCCTGCTCGGTGGCGAGGCGGGCGGCCAGCCGGGCGGCGATCGCCCGGTGGCGGTCGGCCATGGCGGAGGCCGAATCGGCCAGTGCGGTGACCGTGGCGTCGGCGTGGTCCACGAGATCGGGCCGGTTGATGAGATCGAGGTCGACGACCGGCGCCGGGTCGTCCTCGAGGTCGTACTCGGCCTCCGCCGCGAAGCTCGCCGCCCACGCCATGAGGGCCGCGCGCCACGTCTCGGTCGCGGTCGCCAACGCCTCGCGGGCCCCGACGAACCCTTCCTCGTGATCGGTGACATCCCGCTCGGCGCTGGCGAGGTCGGCTTCGGCCTGGCGGAGCGCAGCCTCCAACCGGTCGACCACCTCGAGCAGTCGGAGCACCGTGTCGATGTCCGCCCGCCGCTGCACCGCCACGGCGCGCGCCTCGCTCACGCCTACCCGGACGCGCTCGAGACCGGGTCCGCCGAATGCCCCGCCGGCGGACCCGTCGTCGGGTCCGTGCACCGCCGGGCCGACGCCGTCGTCCAGCCGGGTCCCACCAGGGGAGGGTGCGTCGATCGGGGCGACGGTGGCGCCAGTGGCGTCGAGCGCCACCGCCAGGTCGGACAGCGCCTCGACGAGCACGTGGTGATCCTGGCCGACGCGGGCCTGGTCGGTGCGAACCCGGTCCGCAGCACCGGCCTGGCGTTGTGCGGCGCGGCGGACGGCGGCCACCGTGTGCGCCGACGACTCGCTGAGCGATGCCACCATGGCGCGGAGGTCGACGAGGGACTGGCCTTCTTGGTAGGCCGGGGCTTCGCGCAACGAGTCGATCTCGATCCGCAGGCGCGCCTGGTCGGCTTCGAGCCGCGCGACCTCGCCTCCCGCATCGCGAACGCGTTGGGTTGCGGCGACGGCCTGCCGGCGGGCACTGGCTTCGTCGGTCCGGCGGCTCCGCACCTCACCGAACGCGTCGAGCAGCCCGCCCGCTCGTCGTCGCAGTTCGGCACGCGCATAGGCGCCGTAGACGTCGGCGAGGGCGTCCAGAGCGCCCTTGGTGCGGGCCATGTCCTCCACGTTTCGCCGGTGCTCTTCGAGGTCCTCCAGCGGTTGGGCGGCGTCGTCGATGGCGCTGTCGGACAGCTGGGGGAGGGCCTGTTCCAGGTAGGTGGGCAGTTCCACGTCGATCCGATCGCCCACGCGTGGGTTGCGCACGACGTTGAGGAGCCGGATGTGCTGCTCGATGTCGGCGCCGCCGAACAGCCGGGCCTGGACCTCGGCCCGGTACGCCGCGCGCTGGTCCTGGGTGAAGACGGCGTGCGCGCCGAGCGCGGTCCGCAACGCCTCCACGCTCAACGGCACCCGACCCTCCACCAACGCCAGGTCCACGCCGGGGCGGCGGTCGGTGACGAACCACCAGGTCGTGACCCGATCCGTCGACCGGTTGGCCTTGATCCCGCACCCGCACACCAGGTGATCCGCCCCTCGCGCCAGCTCGATCCACAGGTAGCCGACGGGTTGCGGCTCCTCCCGCCCCGACAGCATCCACGAGCGCAGCACGTTCTGCTGCTCGCCGGCCGCGTCGATCCGCCGCACGTTCGTGTCCAGCAGGAACGGCAACAGCATGTTCATCGCCGTCGACTTGCCCGAGCCGTTGACGCCGCGGAGCAACAGCCGGCCGCCCGCGAACGCCAGCGTCTCGTCCGCGTACTGGTAGACGTTGATGATCCCGGCCCGGCTCAGGACCCACCGCTCAGTCACGAGCGCAGCCTAGAGACTGGAGCGAACACCCACGGCCACACTGGTGCGGCTGAGCAGGGGCTCGGCTACGACGCCGCCACCAGCTCGGGGTTCGTCGGCGCGTGGTGGTTCGCCGCGTCCGGAGCGACCAGCCCCCGCCCGATCCATTCCGTGATGTTCGTGTCGTTGATGACGCCGAGCTCGCCGAGGAACTCGGTCAGCTTGGCGAAGCCTTCGATCACGCGGGCGCGGTGGTACGGGTTGCGCTTCGCGAGCTCGGGCCCGTTGTCGATGCCCAAGGTCTCATGCAGAACGGGGTCGATGGTGAGCTGGGCCATCAGGTACACGGCGGCGGGGGCGAGCTCGATGGCGCCCTTGCGGTCCTCCGCGGGCAGCGTGTCCCACACCTCGCGCAGGTAGGTCTTGGCGAAGCTGACGTGGCGGGCTTCCTCGAGGACGTGCAGCTTGGCGCACTGGCGCGACACCGGGTGGACTCGATCGTCTTTCATGGTGGCCCGGTTGACGGTGTCGAGCAGCTCCTCGACCGCCAGGATGAGCAGGTAACCCAGCGCACGGCCACCGGGCAGCGTGGCGTAGTCGACGACGGGTGCGTCGGGAGCGTAGGCGGGGGTACCGGCTTGGCGGATGAATTCGCCGATCATGGTCGAGTGGCGGCATTCGTCGGCGACCTCGACCAGCAGGTAGCGGTGCGATGGGTCGGTCACGGGGAGCTCGACGAGGTGGCGCAGCACGATCTGCATGAGCTGGTTCTCGAACCAGATGCCGGCGCCGTACATCGCGGCGGCCTCGTGGCGGCTGTAGGTCATGCGTTCGGGTTCGGTCATCGCGTCCCA
>JBBQHT010000008.1:0-39932 GCA_038324235.1 Acidimicrobiales bacterium | reverse complement strand
ACCTCGAGTGGCGTTGGCGGCGATGAGGTCCGCCGCTCGCGCGTGCTTGGGGTGTTGCGGATCCTGCAACGCCTGGACCGCCTCGCAGTCCAGGATCATCGTGCCGGTCATGCGGCGGTGGATCCTGCCGCGAGAGCCAGTGCATAGGTCAACACGTCGTCGGGCGTTGCATCGGGTCGATGGGCGGTGAGCTCTACCGCAGCCCGCTCGATCAACTCCGGACGCTGGCTGAGTTCGTTTCCGTCCAGTTCGGCCGTGGCGATGGCCAGGCGCGCCAACGAGGGACGGAGGTGCGGGTGCTCGGCGTAGTGCGCCTCCAGGGCCAGGAGCTGGGCATGGGCGGTAAGTCGCTCACGTAGGGCGTCCACCGCAGTGTCGGTCAGGTTGTGCTCCAAGCCAAGTTCGATCGCAGCATCCAACGCGGCACGCACCTCGACGGGCAACCGGATCGACGTGGTGGTGGTCGCCTCGCTCGCCTCGCTGGTCGAGCCGAGGGCCAGGAGCTGGTCGATCAGGGCGTCTCGTCGGCTCCGGCGTCTCACCACGCCGACCACCTTCGCGTATTGCGACCAGTATTGCAATGCTCTCGGGAAGGAGGGTCCCACGCCCGTGGAGCCCGTCGAAGGGGCCGATGCGCAGGGGCCGGGGAGCCGATCAGGCCCTGCGGGCCGCGACCTGCTGGCGGAGCCAGGTCCAGCCGCCGGTCGACCACAGCGCCCACACCACGAGCACCGGCTGGAAGAAGAGCCGCACGGCACGCTTGGTGTCGCTGTCGAGACCGAAGGCGTCCGCATGGTCGATCAGCTGGCCGATGTTGCCCGGGAAGACCACGATGAAGAACCCCGCCACCACGACGCCCACGATGGGCGCTCGGCGTCGGCCGATGGCGATCAGCGCGGCGCCGAGCACGAGCTCGACGATGCCGGACACGACCACCACCGCATCCTCGTCAACCGGGAACCAGCTGGGCACCTGGGCTTGGAACGCTTCGCGCTGCACGGTCAGGTGACCGGTTCCGGCGGCGATCAAGGCGGCGCCGAGCCCGAAGCGGGCGATCGTGCGGACCTTCTGGTTGTTGACGTTCACGTGATCTCCGTTCGGTACATCGGTCCGGCCCTGTCGGGCTGACCGACTGGCATCGGTCGTGGCCACGGCCGATCCTCTTGCCTTCGGTGACCCGCCGCGGGATCAGGCGGTCAACTCGATCTCGAAGTACGCGCCGTCGTCGTCGTGGCGGATGCGGGCTGAACCGGCCCACTCGGCGAAGTCCCCCGTGCCGGTCTGCGGCACGATGTGGCCGAACCAGGTCGCCGGATCCGACTCGAGGCCGCCGTGCTGCACGGTGACGGCGCCCTCCCGGCCGTCGTCGGTGCGGCCGGTGATGCGTTCGGTCGCGACGTACGAGCGGCTGCCCTCCTCGGTCCCAGCCGACATGAAGAGCGTGGTCGCCGAGCCGACGATGCCGGAGGTGAAGGTCTTGTGGAACACCAGCATCCCGACCCAGTCGGCGTCGACGTCGGCCACGTGCGCGGGATCAGCACCGTCCACGCGGAAGCGGGCGATGAAGGTCATGGCGACTCCTCGGGCTCGTCGGGACGGTGACGGTTTCGGGCGGAACGACCAGGTAGTTCACGTGGGATCCTGCCGTGATGCTCGGCGCCGCGCAACAGGGGGCCCCTCGTCGCGCACCTGGCTGGAGGGCTCACACGATGGCGGCGGGGCCGGACGAGGTGCTCGTGCACCGGGTCGACCGGCGATGGCAGACTCGATCACGTGGTTCTTCCCCGGCGGTTGCGGGCAAGCGACCGTGACATATCACGACGGCGAGGCAGGCCGGTGAACGAAGCGGGGAAGTACGGACTGACGGCCGAATGATCGAGCAGGACTATTCGGATGGTGGAGGGGGATGATAGAGGTGCCTCGAATCTCAATCCTCTTCGTCGGTGTCGCCGTTCTCATATGTGTTGGCTGTGCACCGGCCGCGCCGTTGGCCGCCATCCACCTGCCGATCGATCAGCCGACAGAGTTTCATATTGAGAGTCCCTGCAGTTGTCGAATTCTTTGGCACTCAGCTATTCATACCGTGGGGCCAAGCCTGGAGACGATGACCTTCGAGGTGCACGATATGGATGGTCACTCCGGTCCTTCAGTCCGCGAACCCCTGGTTCCCTACACCCAATACCTCGGTGAGGGAAGGCAGGAGATGTTCTTCGCAGAGCTGGAAGTCAGGGAACGTGGTGACTACGTCATCACGCCCCGGCTATCTGCGAAACTGCCCCCTGGAGACATGGAGCTTGAGGTGCAATGACGCCTCAAATCTGGTCTGGCGACCCGGATGCTCGTGAAGTCTCCTCGCGTACTCGCGGCCGGCGACCCGCCGACCGGCGTGTGCGGCGAAGGCGTCGAGCGCTTCGAGCACCTCGGGCGATCGCCAGACGCGGTTCCTCACCTTGTTGTCGAGACCGATGATGATGTCGGCGTTCTCAAGGGGTTCGATGAGCCGATACACGTTGGACGGCAAGATCCCGAGTTCGCAGGCGACCACGTCCGCGTTGACAACCGGATGTCGTAGCAGCAGGTCGGCGAGCTGCCAGATACGGGAGTCGCGTCGGGCGTGCACCTGTTCGTTCCACCGGGTCCGGATGGCGCGCAGATCGGCGACGAGCTCGCGGCCGTTGCCCACCGCGGGGAACGCAGCCTCAGACATGCGGGCCACGATCAGGGCGGGGTCGCCCGTTCGGTAGGCGTCGAGGGCCGCGAAGTACGAGTCGGTGTCGACCAAAAGCCCGGCCGACATCGACACGGTGACATTGCGCGTCAGGCCCTTGTTGCGCAGCATCGCGTGCAGCAACGCTCGACCGGTCCGCCCTTTGCCGTCCGGGAACGGGTGGATGGTCTCGAACTGGGCGTGCGCCACGGCGGCCTGGGCCAATACCGGCATGTCGTCGCGGACCATGAACTCCACCAGGTCGCCGATCGCTGGTTCGACGCGGTGGTGCTGCGGCGGGACGAACGCCGCGCCGGTGGGGGGCTGACGTTGCCGCCGCCGATCCACACCGGCCGGTCACGCCACCGCCCGGCGATGTCGGGGTCGGTCCTCTCGAGCAGTGCCCTGTGCATGGCCAGGATGGACTCCGGGCGCACATCGTCGGCGAGGGCAAGGGCGGCGTCCATGGCGCGGGAGTTGGCCACAATCTTCGTGGCGTTGCGCCGTGTCGGGTCACCGAGCTCAGCTTCGGCGATCGCCCTCGCGGACGCCGACAGGTCCTCGATCTGGGAAGGCCGCGGACTCCGACTGCAGCAGAATGGACGCGAACGGCGCAATCTCGCGCCCCATTTCCTCGTCGAAGCGCACCAACACAGCTGAGGCCTCGTCGGCGAGACCGGCAACCCCCGCCGGCAGGTTCAAGCCTCGGGCGGCGATCCGCTCCGGGATGGCCGCCTCATACGGACCGGCTTGGCGTTGCCGGTCACGCCGGGACACCAGGGCTGCTCTCAGATGTCGAGCATCCGGTTCGCCCCCTCAGCCGATGGTGCCGACCCGATGGTCGACGCCGGGGTCGTGGCGGTCGCCGAGCGACATCGGGGAGGGGAGCTATCCCCGACCTGGCGCACGGCTCGGTCCGGCGATCAGTTCGGGGTGAGCTCGACGGTGTGGTTGGGCACCAGCTCCACCGTGATCTTCGTCTGGTCGATGCCGGCGGCGGCGAGCGCCGCTTGGAGACTGGCGGTCTCGGGTTCGGGAAGCGGCCCCGTCGTCCGGATGACCACCCCGTCGGGTCGGATGGTGACCGACGCGACCTCCCACCGGTGCTCAGCCGCCCACGCGTCGGCCACGCGGGTGATGGCGGACTCGGTTGTGGTGGTCCGGTTGATCGAGAGCGAGGTGGCGGTCAGGGGCGCGGCGATGACGACGAGGGCGACCGCGACGACGGCTGTCGCTCGGCGCCGGTGCAGTGGCTTGCGCCCCGCGTCCGCATCGTCGGCGAGCCCGCGGTTGACGTGGTAGATCGCCATGACGACGAGGCCGGTGGCCAGGATGGCGCTGACGTTGGTGACGAACAGCAGCAACGCGCCGAGCGCCTGATCGTTGGCGCCCGATTCGAGGGTGAGCCCCACGACAGAGAGCGGGGGCACGAGCGAGATCGCGATGGCGACGCCGGGCAGCGTGTCGGAGATGTCCTCGCGGGCCAGCGCGACCGAACCGACCGCGCCCGTGGCGAGCGCCGCGAGCAGATCGATGAGGTGAGGCGTCACCCGTTGCGCGACCTGGGAGTTGTTCGCGGCATCGACGGGGCTTTGGACGACGAGGCCGAGCACGTAGGCCACCGCCACCACGGCCGCGGCCCCCGCCGCCACGAGGCCGACGCAGCGCAGCAGGTTGTCACGGTCGGCCAGCACGACGCCGAGCACGGTTCCGAGGATCGGCACCATGAGGGGAGCGACGATCATCGCCCCGATCACCGTGGCGGTGGAATCCCCGACGACGCCAGCCGAGGCGATGACCGCGGACAGCAGCAGGAGCAGCCAGTACCGGCTCAGCTTCCGACCCTTGTCCGGCCCCTCGAAGAACAGCTGCGCCCGCATCCGGTGGACGTCGGCCTCGGTGACAAATGGCACGGTGCTCCCTCTCGCCTGCGGTCGGCGCCCACGCTACGCGATCCCCAGACCCGGCCCGCCGGTCAGGGTGCGCCCAGTGCTCGGAGCTCCGCGGCGGAAGGTGTCCAAGCCGCGGGACGCGTCGTGTCGGGATTCGGCGCCGAGCCGTAACGTGGCGGCATGGCGCCACCCGACGACCCGGCTCCGGCTCGACGCCCGCTCGAGCTCGACCCCCCGGCCTGGCTCACCGAGCTTCCGCTGACGCCGGGGCCGCCGTGGGTGACGATGGGGGTCCGAGGGCTCAGTGACGCCTCCTGGTTGGTGATCGACGACGACTACGAGGCGCAGTTGCGGGAGAAGGCGACGGCCGACGAGGCGCTGGTGTTCCAGGCGCTCCCCGCGACCCGAGAGGCGGGCCACGAGGTGGCGAGACTCGTCGAGGATTGGTTGGCGGCGTACGCCCCGGCGGCGGAGCCGGACCGGCTCGCGGCCGCACGGTCCCCATCCAAGGGCCGGCACCCGCTGTTGTCGGCGGCGCTCACGGTGCAGGAGGACCTCTGCCTCATGGCCGAGCATGACGGTGCCTACTGCCTCGTCGCGGCGGCCGTGCACTTCCCGTCGCATTGGCGACTCGCCGACAAGATGGGCCTGCCGATGGCGCGGATCCACGAGCCGGTGCGCCACTACGCCGACGAGCTCGAGCACCGCGCCGATCGCTTCTTCGCTCGGCTGGGCGCGGATCGGATCGTGGTGCGCCGCAACGTGTCGATCCACGATCACGCCGACCTGTTCCGGCCCGAGCCGCCGGAGACCTACGAGGACTTCGACGGGGCCTTCGGCGCGTTGTGGTTGCGCAGCGAGCGCCAGACGCTGCGCCGGCTGCCGACCTCGGGCGCGGTGCTGTTCACCATCAAGACCCAACAGTGCGCGTTGCCTGTCGTCCGCCAGGTCCCCGAGGTGGCGTCGGGACTGGCGGCGAAGCTGCGCGCCATCCGGACGGACCACGAGGCCGACGGTGTTCCCGTCCACGCCCCCGCAGGTCTGCCCGAGTGGCTCGAGGCTGGCTCGGCCGCGTCCCGGTGAGCACGGTGCCGGCCCGGACGCCGGCCCGGACCCCGCCGGGCGTCAGGAGGGGGGCGCGTCGAAGTCGGCTTGGGTGAAGTCCTTCTTCTCGACGAGCACCATCCAGTTGCCGGAGTTGTCGCGCATGATGGCTTCGACGCCGTAGGGCCGGTCCGATGGCGGCTGGATGAAGTCGACGCCTTGGGCGGTGAGCTCGTCATAGGCCTGGCGGCAGTCGGGCGTGTTCAACCCGAAGCCGCTCATCGTGCCGGCGGCGAGCGAGCGGCTCACCTCGGCCGACATCTCCGCGCCGAGCGGCGGGCCCGGGGTCATCAGGGTCACCTCGAGCTCAGGGTGTTCCGGGTGGACGATGGTGCCTGGGCGCGTTCGATCCGGCGTTCGGCGAGGTAGACCGCTGGCGTCTTGGCGTACACGGCCGCGAAGCAGCGCAGGAAGTGGTACTTGGAGACTCCGGCAGTCGCCGCGAGCTCGTCGAGGCGCAGCGGCTCGGCGTAGTCCTTGTCGACGAGGTCGCGCGCGCGGCGCAGGTGCACGAGCAGGTCGTCGGGCACGCGCGTCGCCGGGGGACGACCAGGGATGGGGGTGTCGGCCGACGATGGTCGCGGCGTCGCCTTCGGCGTCGCCGGCGGCATCAGATGTGGACCAGGGCGTCGGCGGTGGGGTCGGCGTCCCATCGCGCGGTGGTGGGCGTCCACTGCCGGCCGGCGAAGCGGACCGACGACAGGTTGTACTGGTCCGCGTGGGCGACCAGCCAGGCGGCGACGGTCCAACCCTTCGCCGGGGGGACCGGCTCGGCGATCCCGGTGGTGCCGAGGTCGAGGGCCAGTGCGGCGGCCGCCGCGTCGGGCTGCGGGGCACCGTCGACTGCGGGAAGCTGGCAGGTGAAGCCGGCGGGAACCTGGCCGGTGAGCGCCTGGGCCAGCGCGCGGGCCTCGCCTTCCCACTTGGCGTACCCGTCGGGGACGCCGCTGCGTTGCACGGCTTGGGCGGCTTCGGTGACGGGCAGGGCACCCCAGTTCGGGACCTTGACCAGGTGGCGGTAGAACGTCTCGGTGGCGTAGCGGGGATCGCTGATCTGCTCGGGGGTGCCCCAGCCCTGCGATGGACGCTGCTGGAACAACCCGATCGAGTCCAGGTCACCCTCGGGCAGGTTGCGCAGGTTCGACTCCTGCAGCGCGGTCGCCAGGGCGATCGTGACCGCGTGGTCGGCGAGTCCGAGCCGCTTGCCCACGGCCGCGATCGAGGTGGCCGACGCGGCCTGCTCGGTGTCGAGCACGTAGACGCCCGCCGGCCCCGGCGTGGTCGCGCACGCCGCGGGAGGCGGGGCCGCGAGTTCGGTGGGCCCGGCTCGTCGCAGGGCCACCAGCGCCGTGAGGACGCCGACCAGGCCCACGGCCAGGATGGCGATCTTCCAGCGACGAGACACGGGGGCAGCCTACGTGGGTAGGAACCACGCATTGCCGCGCCAGTCAGCCCCACGGGGGTCGCGGGCGGTTCCGCAGCGAGGGGTGGACCGCCGCGGCGAGAACCGGAAAAAGAATCTCGGACAAGTAGTTGAAAGTTGAAGAACATCCGCTATGGTGATGATTGAGATTTGAAATACCACCCGGTTGTCACCAAGGAGCAAGCCACATGACTGTCAGCACCGAAACCATCCCCGGCTACATCGTCGGAACCTGGACCATCGATCCCGTCCACAGCGAGGTGGGCTTCTTCGTCCGCCACATGATGGTGAGCAAGGTCCGCGGCAAGTTCACGAGCTTCTCCGGCCAGGTCACCACTGCCGAGAACGTGCTCGAGTCCAAGGTGTCGGCCACGGTCGACCTCACCTCGATCGACACGGGCAACGCCGATCGCGACAACCACATCCGCTCGGCTGACTTCTTCGATGCCGACGCGAACAAGGAGATGACGTTCACGTCGACCGCCGTGCGGGCCGACGGCTCGGACTACCAGCTCGTGGGCGATCTCACGCTCAAGGGTGTCACCAAGCCGGTGACGTTCCAGCTCGAGCTCGGCGGCTTCGGCCCCGACGCCTTCGGCGGCACCCGCGCCGGGTTCACCGCGACGGCCACCATCAACCGAAGCGACTTCGGCGTCGACTTCAACGCGGTGATGGAGACCGGCGGCGTGGTGGTCGGTGACAAGATCACCGTGCAGCTCGAGATCGAAGCGGTGCTCGACACCGACGCCTGATCCGTTCGCGTGGTTGCGCACCGGCACCGCAGGCGGTCACGGAGATCGTGGTCGACCTGCGGTGCGGCGCGTCCGGGGTGAGGCGGGGTCAGCGCACCGCGCGCAGCGCGTCGGCCATGGTCCCGCGCCGTTCGATCGTGACCTCGTCCAGGCCGAGCCAGCGCGCCATCGCGGTGAGCTCGGCGGCGGCGAGGGGTGCGACCTCGGCGGGATCCACGTCGGCCTCGGCGTGGGCGGCGTTGACGCGCAGCATCGATGCGCGGCGATCCGCCTTGAGGTCGAAGCGCCCGACGATCCGGTCGCCGACGAGCAGGGGGAGCACGTAGTAGCCGTAGATGCGCTTCGGCGCCGGCACGTACACCTCGATGCGGTAGTCGAAGGCGAAGACGCGAGTGGTGCGGGCGCGATCCCAGATCAGCGAGTCGAAAGGCGAGAGCAGGGTGGCGTGGTCGCGGGTGGGGGCCACGATGCGAGCAGAAGGACGCGCGTACCCGGGCTCGCGCCACCCCTGCACCGCGACCTGGACCAGCTCACCGTCCTCGACGAGCTCGGCGACGCGGGGCGCGGCCGCCTTGGGCTTGATCCGGTAGTAGTCCGCCAGATCCCGGACCGTCGCGACCCCGAGTGACGCGGCGGCGTGGGCCAGCAGCGCCCGATGCGCGTCCGGCACCGACGGGGTCGGCGTCGCGAGCACGTCCGCCGGGATCACGCGCTCGGGCAGGTCGTAGATCCGCTCGAACGACGACGTGCGCCACCCCGCGAGCGCGCCTTCGAAGAAGAGGTGCTCGAGGGCCTGGCGGCCGAGGCTGCGGCGATCCCACCACTCGCCGACCTGGCGACGCGGATCGGAGAGCTGCCCCGCGGTGAGCGCTCCGCGGTCGCGCACCTCGTCGAGGATCGCCGCGACGTAGGCCGCGTTGGCGCGGTGCCACTGGTGGACGCGCTCCCGGTAGGCGTCGCTCTCGCTCCACGGTCCGGCCATGGCCATGCGCCAGCGGAACAGCGGCTGCCACCGCATCGGGAGCAGCGACGCGGCGTGGCCCCAGTACTCGAACAGCTCGCCGCCGGGGCCCGACAGCTCGTGCAACCGCTCGACGTCGTAGGGCCCGAGCCGACTGAAGAGCACGAGGAACTGGGTGCGTTCGAGCACGTTGATGGCGTCGAGCTGGATCGTGCCGACCGAGGCGACGGCGGCGCGGACGTGGCGACGGGTGACGGGCCCGCGCGGGCGGGGCCGACCGAGTCCCTGCGCGCTGATCGCCAACCACCGGGCGTCCTGGACGGAGATGGCGGAGCCCGAGCGCACGGCGGGACTCTACCCAGCGGGGCGGCTCCTGCGAAGAGGCGGGGCGATTGCGTACGATCCACGGGCCGGGCACCGCGCCGCGGGGGAACGAGGGGACCGTGACGTACCGGGTGATCCAGTGGGCGACGGGCGCGCAGGGCGTGGAGGCGATCCGCGCCATGATCGACCGGCCCGATCTCGAGCTGGTCGGTGGCTGGGTGCACACCGCGGCGAAGGAAGGCGCGGATCTCGGGGTGCTCGCCGGGCGCGAGCCGATCGGGGTCACCGCGACGCGCGACGTCGAGGCGCTCTTGGCGCTCGACGCCGACTGCGTCGCGTACATGCCGCGCAACACGTCGCTCGACGACGTGTGCGCCATCCTGGCGAGCGGCAAGAACATCGTCACGACCGCGTTCCTCTTCTTCCCCAAGGCACTGCCGCCGGACGATCTGGCCCGCCTGCTCGACGCCTGCGAGCGCGGGGGCTCCTCGATCCACGGCACCGGCCTGAACCCCGGCAACCTGAGCGGCGTGCTGCCCCTCGCGCTGTCGGGCATGAGCCGTCGGATCGAGAAGATCACGCTGCAGGAGCGCGCCGACTGGTCGTTCTACGAGAGCACGAACATCACGTTCGACAACATGCGGTTCGGGTGCGCACCCGAGGACGTCACCGAGGACGCCAGTGACTTCCTGCGGTTCAACAGCGGCATCTTCAAAGAAGAGGTGCAGTTGATGGCCGACGCGCTCGGGGCGGGCATCGACGAGATCACGACCGAGGTGGATCTGGTCCTCGCCGAACGGGATCACGACATCTTCGGCATCCGGTTGGCCGCCGGCACTGTCGCGGGCCAGCGCTGGCACTGGCAGGGGCGGCGCGAGGGCGAGGCGCTCGTCGAGATCGACGCGCTGTGGACCGTCGGCGGCGAGTATCCGGCCCACTGGCCGGCCCCGCTCGACGGGTGGACGCTCACGATCGAAGGCGAGCCGTCGATGCGGGCGCACTTCTTGAGCCTCGCCAGTTGGACCAGGGACGTGCCGATCACCGAGCACGTCCGCGCCGCGAGCATCGCCACCGCCATGCAGGCGATCAACGCCATTCCCGATCTGTGCGCGGCGGCGCCCGGCATCGCCACGATGGCCGACCTGCCGTTGATCCGCAGCGGCTTCGGCTTCGGCCACGCCCCACCGCCCAGCGTTCCTTGACCCGGGTTGCGGACCAGGTCCGGGATCGGCTGCAACGAAGTGAGAGGGTGAGGCGCCGGGCGACGAGCCGACCCCTCGCGCCCGTCGGCGTTCGTTGATCCCCGTTGCGGGCCTGGTCCGCAACCGGCTGCAAAGAAGGCGGGTGGGTCAGGTACCCGTCGTGGTCTCGGGCGTCGCGAGGGCGTCGGCGAGATCGGGGAAGACCTGGGCGACCTTGCCGAGCAGGTAGTCGCCGTAGGTGCCCGTGAAGCCGTGGACGCTCGTGCGGTCCCAGCGCTGGGCGGCGCCCTCGTCGGTCGGTCGCTCGACGATCGGCAGCCGCTCCACCGTCGCACCCCACGCCGGGTCGAGGAAGAAGGGGAACGACAGCCGGTGCGTGTCGACCGTGTTGCGCACGCGGTGCGGGGTGGATCGGTAGCGGCCGCCGGTGAGGCGCTCGAGCATGTCGCCGACGTTGACCACCAGGCGCTCGGGGCGAGGCTCGACGTCGACCCAACCCGCCAGCGTGCGCACCTGGAGCCCGCCGCTGCCGTCCTGGGCCAGCACGGTGAGCAGGCCGTAGTCGGTGTGCTCGGCGACGCCCCAGCGATCGGGCTCCGCGGTGCCCGTGGCCCCGGGCGGCGGCACGGGTGGGTAGTGGAAGATCCGGAACAGGACGAGCGGATCGGTGGTCAGGTGCGCCGCGAACCACGTGGGCGCGAGACCGAGGCCGCGCGCCATGCCGGTGAGCACCGCCTGCCCGACGATGGTCATCTGATCGAGGTGGTCGAGGACGGCGGCCCGCAGCGCCTCGGGCTGTCGCGGGAACAGGTTGGCGCCGTGCATCGGGGTCCCCGCCTGCACCCGGGGATCGTCGGCGGCAAGCTCGGCACCGAAGTACACGCCCTCCTTCAGATCGGGCACCCCGGACGTGAGCTCGCCCCCGAGCGGGAACCACCCGCGCCAGGCTCGACCGGCGAGCGGCATCGCGATCTCGGCCTTCTCCTCGTCGGGCCGGGCGAAGAACTCGCGGGCCAGCCGGTCGAGGTCGGCGAGACGGGCGAGATCGACGTCATGGCCGACGATCGTGAAGAACCCGACCTCGCGGCACGCCGAGTCGATCGCCGCCGCGGTGGCTTCGACCGACGCGAGGTCGGCGTCGTCCGCCGGCGCCAGCAGCGAGCTGATGTCGATCTCCGGGACGCTGGGCATTCCCCCACGTTACGGGTCGGTCCGGGCAACCGCCGGCGCCGACGCCGCGTCGCGAGGGTCGGGTGCTGGCGGGTACGGTGGCGCCCTTGATCCAGGCGGGTCTGTTGCAGGGGGAATCCATGACGTATCGCGTGATCCAGTGGGCCACGGGCACGGTCGGCATCCACGCCGTCCCGGCCATCGCCGCCCATCCCGACCTCGAGCTCGCGGGCCTGTGGGTGCACTCGGACAGCAAGGCCGGCCGTGACGCCGGCGAGATCTGCGGGGTCGACCCGATCGGCGTCATCGCCACCCAGGACGCAGCCGCGCTGCTGGCCACCGACGCCGAGTGCATCTGCTACACCGCCAACTCGGATCTGCGCCCCGACGAGGTGATCGACGACATCTGCCGCATGCTCGCGGCGGGCAAGAACGTCGTGAACACCTCGTTCGTGCCGCTGCTCTACCCCAAGGCGGCGGGCGAAGGTGTCTACGACCGCCTGCAGGCCGCCTGCCTCGAAGGCGGATCGTCGTTCTACAGCTCGGGCATCGATCCCGGCTTCGGCAACGCCGGGATCACCGTCGGCGCGCTGGCGTTGTGCAAGCAGGTCAACACGGTCCGCATGATGGAGATCGTCAACTACGCGACCTGGGACAACCCCTTCACGATGTTCGAGATCATGGGCTTCGGCAAGCCCGATCCGTCGCACTCGTTGCTGCTCGCGCCCGGCTCGACCACGCTGGCCTGGGGGCCCGTCATCGAACTGGTCGCGGCGTCGCTCGGCGTCACGCTGGACGAGATCGTCGAGTGGCACGAGGTGATCTACGCCGAGGCCGGCTTCACGATCGCGTCAGGTCCGGTGCCCGCCGGGGGCATCAGCGGCATGCGCTTCGAGATCCGCGGCATGCTCGACGGCGAGGCTCGCATCATCGTCGAGCACGTCACGCGGCTGCGTGACGAGGACGCGCCGGACTGGCCGCAGGGCGCGGGCTACCGCATCCACATCGACGGCGAACCGTGCGTGCACCTCGAGCTCGAGCTCTCGTCGCACATCGGCGACCACAACCACGCCGGGTGCCTGGCCACCGCGATGCACGTGATCAACGCCATTCCGCTCGTGGTCGACGCCGAGCCGGGCGTGCTCACCTTCCTCGACGTCCCCGTGTACGCCGCCCGCCACTCGATGACCTGACGGTGAGACCCTGCCGGCGCCCGACCTGCGGGTTCTTTGCTCACGTATGCGGACCACGTCAGTAACTGGGATCAACGAACAGGCGCGGCGGGCGCCCGGAACCGCGGTCGTTGACGGTGCGTTCACACTTCGTTCAACCGCTGGACACGGCTCCGTCATACGCTCGCCGGATCGGGGCGCCCGCCGGGTGCGCTCGGTCGGGCACGAGGGAGCAACCATGGCGCAGGCGATGCGGGTCGACGACGGGCAGCCGGAGCCACCCGAGCTGCGGGCGGATGTGAGCGGCGATGACGATCCGACGGCGATCCGGTTCCGCACGATCCACGGGTACCGCCGGGCGTACCGGATGATGGGCTCCGGACCGGCGCTCCTGCTGCTCCACGGGATCGGCGACAGCTCCGAGGGCTGGCGACCGCTCATGCCGGCGTTGGCCGAGCACTTCACCGTGATCGCCCCGGACCTCCTGGGCCACGGCGAGTCCGACAAGCCGCGCGCGGACTACTCGGTGGCGGCGTACGCCAACGGCATGCGCGACCTGCTCGACGTGCTCGACATCGAGCAGGTGACGGTGGTCGGCCACTCGCTCGGCGGCGGTGTCGCCGCGCAAGTCTCGTACCAGTACCCCGAGCGGTGCGAGCGGCTGGTGCTCGTCGCCAGCGGGGGCGTGTCCCGCGACGTCACCCCGTTCCTGCGCGTGGCCGCCGCGCCGTTCGCCGAGCTGTCGCTCCCGACCCTGCAGTGGCCCCTCGGTCGGTTGGGGGGTCGGATCGTGCTCGAGGCGCTCCGACGCTCGGGTCACGACCTCGGCCGCGACGCCGATGAGCTACGCCGGGTGTTCGAGGGGCTGCCCGACGGCGCGTCGCGGGGCGCGTTCACCCGCACGTTGCGTTCGGTCGTGGACTGGCGGGGCCAGCTCGTCACCATGTTGGACCGCTGCTACCTGACCGCGTCGATCCCCACGCTGCTCGTGTGGGGGCGCCACGACGGGATCATCCCGGTGGCGCACGCCTACCGGGCGCACGAGGCGATGGCCGGCAGCCAGCTCGAGATCTACGAAGAGGCCGGGCACTTCCCGCACCACACGGACCCCGATCGGTTCACCGCCGACCTCATCGGGTTCATCGGGTCGACGGACGCGGCGGCGTTCGATCCCGAGCAGCGCCGGGCGCTGCTGCGCGACCCGGTGTGAGCACGCCGCCGTAGGGCGGGTGCCGGGCGGAGCGCTCAGAGGCAGATCTGGGCCAGGCGGGGGACGACGAGCTGCTGGGCCGCGATCCAGTGGATGACGTCGTCGGGCGGTTCCGACGCGATCCACTGCTGGAGCTCCTGGGGCGACTTGATCTCGCCGGACTTCACCTTCTCGACCGACTTCTTGGTGAGGCTGCCCATCTGGGTGATCGGATCCTTGAGGTCGTCGGGGGCGTTCGTCAGGAAGGAGTCGTACGCCGCCAGCTGCCCGTCCGGGTCGGACACCGCGTTGACCCCCAGGGTCAGCACGTCGGTCACCGTGTAGGTCTTGGACGCGGCGCAGAACGCGGCTTTGGTGTCGAGAGCCGAGGTGGTCGGGGCCTTCGTGGTGGGCGTGTCCTTGGTGGTCGGCGGGGCCTTGGTCGTGGCCGTGGCCTTCGTGGTCGGCGGCGCCTTCGTGGTCGTGACCTTCCCGGCCGTGGTGGGCGGGGTGGTGGGCGTGGTCGTCGTGGCCGTGACTGCGGCCGCCGCGGTCTTCGTGTCGTCCTTCTTGCCGCCCGTGACGATGATGATGCCGGCGACCACGAGCGCGACGGCGATGACGCCGATGCCGATCAGCAAGGTGGTGTGCTCGCCCTTGCTGCTCGAGGTCGACGACGTGGATCCGTTGGCCCCGTCGGAGGTCGAGCGCGAGTCCGCCGGCGCGGACGTGTTGGGCCTGGCGTTGATCGGCGTGGCCGTGGTCGGTGCGGCGGCGGCTGCGGGCGCGGCGGGCCGGATCGGGCGGTCCGTCGCGGCGGCGGGTTCGTCACCGACGGTCACGGCGGTGGGCGGAGGCGTGGCGTCGTCGGGGCCGGGTGCATCGTCGAGCCACACCACCGGTGTGCCGCACGAGACGCAGTGGTCGGCCCCGGCGGGCAGCGGTGTGTCGCAGACCCCGCAGAGGAACCCGGACGCGTCGCCTCCAGCCTCGTCGTGGTCACTTGTGCCGTCAGCCATGGCCTGTCCTCTCCACAGGTCAACGCCCACCCCGACCCGTGTCGGTCCGCAGGCACCCGATTCCCCCGGGTCTCACCGGTCAGGATGGTACCTGTCGGCAGGAACGTGTTCACAATGAACGTTCGGGGTCACCCACCCGACGCCCCAGGTAGATGGTCCGCGTCGACGACGCGGCGGATGAACCGAGGGCCGGTGCGGCCCGGCCGCGCCGTGTGCGCGAGAGTCTGGGGACAACGAACGCAGTGACGAGCAGGGGGATCTCCATGAAGTTCGGCGTGATGTTCGCCAACGTCGGTCCGTACGCCGCGCCCCGGGGTGCGGTCACGATCGCGCAGGCCGCCGAGGCGGCGGGGTTCGAATCGATCTGGACCGTCGAGCACGTGATCGTGCCGGAGGGCTACGAGTCGGAGTACCCCTACGACAAGAGCGGCAAGATGCCGGGAGCGGACAACGCCCCCATCCCCGACCCGCTCATCTGGCTGTCGTACCTGGCGTCGGCGACCACGACCATCAACCTGGCGACCGGCATCCTCATCGTCCCGCAGCGCAACCCGATTGTGCTCGCCAAGGAGTGCGCGACGTTGGACTCGCTATCGGAGGGTCGGCTGATCCTCGGCGTGGGCGCCGGGTGGCTCGAAGAGGAGTTCGCCGCGATCGGGGTGCCCTTCGGCGACCGCGGTCGTCGCCTCGACGATCACATCCACGCGATGCGGGCGCTCTGGACCCAGGACAGCTCCACCTACCACGGCGAGTTCACGGACTTCGACCGGGCGTTCAGCTACCCCAAGCCGGCCCAGGGTTCGGTGCCGATCGTGATCGGCGGTCACAGCAAGGCGGCGGCGCGCCGCGCCGGCCGGCTCGGCGACGGGTTCTTCCCCGGGCGCGGCTCCAACGAGTCGCTGGTCGAGCTGTTCGACATCATGCGCGCCTCGGCGCTCGAGGCCGACCGGGACCCTGACAGCATCGAGCTGACGACCGGCGGCGCCGCGGCGTTCGCGCCCGACCCGATCGCGGCGCTGCGCGAGCTCGAGGAGCTGGGGGTCTCGCGGGTGGTGATCCCGCCGCTGTCGTTCAACCCGGACAAGATCGGCGACGCGTTCGCGGCCTTCGGTGACAACGTGATCGCGAAGATGGCCTGACGACAGGCGATGCACCGCCGTCCGTCCTGACGTGCCCGCCCTCAGCGCACGAGATCTGCGCACTGGACCACGACGACCCACGTGGCCGGCGACGAGTGGATGTCGACGAGGCCCACCGGCTCGTCGCCGCACTGCGCGCGGGCATCGTCCACGCTGGCTGACCAGGACAGCGCGGGCTGGTCTCGTGTCGCGTTGGGAGGCCATCCGGTGGCGACCGTGGCGAGTACGGCGGTGGCGACGATCCCGACGGGGATCCAGCCGCGCCACGTCGGTCGGGCGACCATCGTCGCGTCGCAGGCCACGCCCAGCGCGGCCGCGAACAACAAGCTGGGGAGCACGGCGTAGCGAGGGGCGGTCCCCGAAGCCAGCGCCATGGCGAACCCGCTGACCGCAGCGAGCGCGACCGCCACGGCGACGAAGGTGCGCGGGGAGGCCGCCCGGACCGGTGCCCTGGATCCGCCAGTCGCGTCGGGCAGCCTGGACGCCGGTTTCGTCGCAACGGTCGGGCGAGATGTGGCAGACGGGCCGATGAAGGTCCCGACGAGCACCACGGCGAGGGCGGCGAGCACGACCAGCCACCCGATGACCATGACCGGGCTCGGTTCGAACGGGGGCGCGCTCGGGTCGCCGAACGCCGGGAGAGGCGTGCCGGGCCGCAGGTTCCCGAGGACGGCGGTGTTGAACCACGAGATCGTGTCGGACAGGGGCGCGCCCCCGATGCCGCGGCCGGGGTGCACGATCCGCCGTCCGACGACCTGCACGGCGAGCCCGGCGACGAGTCCGAGGGTGGGCAGCCAGCGGCCCGGGCGGCCGCGCTCGACGAGGCGAACCAACGCCAGCGGCACGAGGAACACGGCGATGAGCGTCGACAGCGAGGTGAGAAGGAGGATGACGGCGACCGCCAGGACCGTCGTGGTGTGACGCGGGAACCACAGCAGCAACCAGAAGCCGAAGTAGACGAGGAAGAACTGCAGGTTGGCCGCGTTGCCGATCGCCTCCTGGCCGAGGACGGGCAACAGGGCGACCGAGAGGGCGATGGCGACCCGCAGCGCGCGGGCCTTGACGTAGGCACCGGCTCGCCATTCGATGAACGCGGCCCCGGTGCCGAGGATGGCCAGGACACAGATCGCGATCACCGCCGCGGCATCACGGACCGGGAACACGACGGCGATCGCGGCGATGCCGCGGGGGATCATGTGGAGGTAGCCGGCGTACCAGTGCCCGACGCTCGTGAGGGGTCCGTCGCGCAGCGCCTCCTGGTAGAAGACCGATCCGTCCTCGGCCCAGAACCGGTCCGCGATGAACGGGGCCCGGGCCACGGTGAGCGCCACGACGGCGAAGCCCGCGACCACCGCCCAGAGCGCCTCGCGCCTCGGCGAGGCGGCGGCGGGGGTGTCGGGGAACAGCGATCCGATGAGCAACCGCAACGTCGTCATGCGGTGAGGCGGGCGACAGAGTTCGGCGGACGGCGCCACGAGTGCTTGGTGGCCCACGTCAGCCAGCCCGCGGCGCCGAGCGGGATCTCGAACAGGTACGTGAACGCCCGGTACAACAGCACCGCCGCGAGCGCCGCGTCGTTGGAGGCGCCGAAGCTGACGAGAAGGCCGGTCGCCCCGACCTCGACGAACCCCACGCCACTGGGCGTGACAGGAATGGTGGAGAGCAGCTCGCCGAAGGTGTACACCGCGAAGATCTCGATCCAGCCCACCTCGATGCCGACCGCCCGGGCGCACATCAGTTGCAGGAGCGCCTGGGAGACCTTGTACAGGACCATCCAGATCGTGATCGGCCGCCAACGCTGGCGGACCAGGCCGATCGTGCGGCCGCGGAACTCGAGGATCTTGGCGGCCATCCCCTCCCGGGGCGCGCGGCGAGCGAGGCGACGCATCGCGTTCACGAACCGTTCCGCGGCCCCGCCGATGGATTGGGCGAGCGCTTCGCTGCGGAACAGCAGCGCGAAGACGACGACTGCGCCGACCACGACGGCGAACCCGATCACGGCGGCTGCGCCGAGGCCTTGCGACGAGTGGCCCATCGCGAACAGCAAGGCCAACACGATGATCGGCATGCCCAGCTTGGCGAACACGTTCCACACGCCGCTGACGATGATCGAGAGCGTGATGGCCGGGACATCGAAGCCCCAGGACAGGCACTGCGCGTAGGTGCCGCCGACGCCGGCGGCACCCCCGAAGGGCACGATGTTGGCCAGCGCGCTGCCCGAGAAGTTCACCACAACTCCCTGCATGCGGTGCAGGCCGGGGAGGCTCGAGGTGAGCACGCCGGCGTAGCACCACATGGTGAAGAACCAGAAGACGAACATGAAGGCGAGCATCGGCCGGTCGATGTCGGCGAGCAGGCTCCACATGTTGCGGTACTCGACGTCGAAGAACTGCGGGATCAGCCGGACGAAGATGAGGATCGTTATCCCGATCGAGAAGGCGAACTCGAGGAACCGGCGCAACGGCGACTTCGCCTTGAGCTCGTCCTCCAGCAGCTCGGCGGCGACCCTCAGCCCGTCGAGGCCTTCCTGCTCGGCGAGGTGCTCGAGGCCCTCGACGTCCTCGAAGCTCTCCCCGAACGGTGCGCGGTCCTCGTCGGTCATGACGGATCGGTGGCGTCGGTATCGAGGGTGGCGAACACGTCGTCGAAGGCGATGCCGGCCGGGCGCCCGCGCTCGATGAACCACTCGGTGCCGAACGCCATCGCGAAGTACTCGTCGGGCAGCGACAAGAACGCGGAGAGGCTGCGCTCGGCGGGCTCGCCCGCGCCGCTCGAGGACTGGGACGCATGGGCGGCCATCGACGCTCGCTTCGCGTCCGTGAACGCGCCCACGTCGATGGCATGGGTGAGCGCGTCGGCCGGCATGAACCAGTGGTCGATCGAGGCCGGGTGGAAATCTGCGGGGATCTCGTAGCCGAGCGACGTCGCGAGCTGTACCCCCATGGTCATGAGGTCGCGGTTGATCGTGGCCTCGAGCACGACGGGCGTACCCGCCAGCTCGCCGGCGAGGCGCCCGACCACGTGCACCTGGAGGTGGTCGGGATGTCCGTACCCGCCGTTGGGGTCATACGTGGTGAGGACATCGGCGGCCTCTTCGCGGAGCACGGCTGCGAGCCGCCCGGCGGCCTCGTGAGGATCGGCGCCGGCGAACGTGTTCGGGCCGGGGGCCTCACCCGTCCCGAGCGGGCGCGAGCCCGAGTCGGCGTAGCCGAGGACGACGACACGCGCGACCCCGAGCAGATCGGCGGAGCGTTGCAACTCGGCGCGGCGCACCGACCCCAGCCCCCCGTCGGCGTTGCGGAACGTCGCGGCCGCCTCGCCCACCTCACCGAGCGTCGCCACGACGAGCACGACTCGGTGGCCTGCAGCCGCGGCCTTGGCCATGGTGCCCGCAGTGAGCAGGGATTCGTCGTCGGGATGGGCGTGGAACGTGACGAGCGTGTGCGCCATGCCCGGCATCTTCCCATGCCGGGGCGCGTCCCCCGGTGGTGGGTGTCGCGGGGTACCGTGGGATCCTTCACGGATCGTCTGACCGGACCCGGAGGTCCTGTGGCACTCAGTAGTTCCCCTTCGCTCGGTCCCGACGCGCACGAACCGCACCTCGGTGGCGCGGCCGACCCGATGGGGGCGCCAGCGGCGCAGCACGGTGGCGCCGATCGCCCGCTCAAGATCGGGCTCGTGACCGACTGCTACGTCCCGCGCCTCGGCGGGATCGAGATGCAGGTGCACGACCTCGCCCAGAACCTGCAGAAGATCGGGCACGAGGTCGTCGTCATCACGCCGACCCCCGGCCCCGAGCACATCGACGGCGTGCGCGTGCACCGCATGGATGTTCCCCTGCTTCCCTTCGACGTCCCGTATGCGCCCTCGACCTTTCGGATGATCGCCGACCTGCTCGAGCGCGAGCGGGTCGACGTCGCCCACTTCAACGGCGGCATCATGTCGCCGGTGGCCTTCATCGGCGCCGCCAACGCCCAGGCCCAGGGCATCCCGACGGTGATCACGACGCACTGCCTCTGGAGCTACGCCACCCCCGGGTTCCGGCTGCTCGACCGGCGCTACCACTGGACCCGGTGGCCGGTCGTGTTCTCGGCGGTGAGCGATGTTGCGGCCGCCCCCATCCACAAGATCGCCCGCAACCACGTCGACGTCACGATCCTGCCCAACGGCATCGACAACGACGCCTGGCGGGTCGTGCCCGCCCCCCGTGACGCCAGCGTGGTGACGATCGTGGCCGTCATGCGCCTCGCCCCCCGCAAGCGGCCCCAGCACCTGTTGAAGATGGTCAAGCGGGTGAACGAGCAGGCGCCACCGGGCACCACGGTGCGCGCGGTGATCATCGGCGAGGGCCCGGAGCGCTCGTCGCTCGAGAAGTTCATCGCGGCCAACGATCTCGCCGACGTGGTCGAGCTCACCGGGCGGCTCACCCGTGAAGAGATCCGCGAGCAGTTCGCGAAGGCCGACGTGTTCGTGGCACCGGCCAACCTCGAGTCGTTCGGCATCGCGGCGCTCGAGGCCCGGTGCGCGGGGCTGCCCGTCGTCGCCAAGTCCCGCACGGGGATCCGCGTGTTCGTCGCGCACGGCCAGGAGGGCTTGCTCGCCGAGAGCGACGACGACATGGTCGCCCAGCTCGTGCGCCTGGTGCGCGATCCGGTGCTGCGGGGCCAGATCGCCGAGCACAACCGCAACACGCCTTCGGATGTGGACTGGTCCCAGGTGGTGCACCTCAACGTCGACGCCTACCACGACGCGATGCGCCGCATGGCCGCGCGCCGCGCGGCCACCGGCTGACGCCCCCCATCAACCTCAAGCCATCGAACCTGTCGGTGTCGCCGTCGCCGCAGCGACGGATCCGGCCCCACGTTCAGCGTGGCTGGTGGTGGTTCAGACCGGCTCGATCTTGTAGACGCCGCCGAGGGCCGACATGACGTACAGCTCGCCGTCGTTGTCCTCGCCGAACGACGTGACCGAGCCGTTGGCCTCGAGGTTGCCCTTGGGCAGGGTGAGCCCGGTGCCCCGCTCGTCGATGGTGCCGTCGGGCAGGCGCAGCAGCAGCCGGATCTCGCCGCTGCAGTAGTCGGCGTAGAGGTAGGTGCCCGACAACGAGGCGAACATCGTCTTGCCCCGGTACACGTACCCGCCGACGACGCTGCAGCCGCCGGCGCTGCGCCCGTACTCGAAGATGGGATCGACCGCCCCGGGTGGCTTCTTGCCGTCGTTGTACGGGTGCTTGCCCTCCATCTCGCTCCAACCGAGGTTGGCCCCGCGCCCGGCCCCGCCCTGGGCGTAGGGCAGGAAGTCGATCTCCTCGTACGTGTCCTGTCCGACGTCGCCGATCCACAGGTCCTTGGTGAGCTTGTCCCAGCTGAACCGCCACGGGTTGCGCAAGCCGAACGACCAGACCTCGGCCGCGCCGGCCTGGCCGTCGCGGAAGGGGTTGCCCGCCGGGGGCGAGTAGGGGATGTCGTTGGTGAACCCCTCCGGGTCGATGCGCAGGAGCTTGCCGTAGAGCGAGGTGGGGTTCTGCCCGTTCTTGTTCGGGTCGCCCTGGCCGCCGCCGTCGCCGACCCCCACGTACAAGAACCCGTCGGGCCCGAAGGCGATCTGCCCCCCGTTGTGGTTGTTCTCCGGATGGGGGAGCGAGAGCAGGGTGCGCCGGCTGCGGGTGTCGACGCTGTCGTCGTTCATCTTGTACTCGTCGACGGTCACCGCGCCCTGCTTGTCGGTGTAGTCGACGTAGAGCTTGCGCCCGTCGGAGGAGAACGCCAGGCCCAGCAGGCCCCGCTCGCCGTCGTCGGTCGTGCTGCGACTGATGTCGAGCACCGGCGAGTTGTCCACCCGGTAGTTGATCTTGGTGGTGTTGCCGTCCTTGTCGAGCTGCTTGTCGACGCCGATCTGCTTGATCCGCCCGTCCTTCTGCGCGACGTACAGCGTGTTCGTGCTGGATCGGCTGGTCATCGCCACCGGTTCGTGCACGTCGGCGATCTGGGTGATCTTCAGCGCCGGCGCCGTGTCGAGGGACACGACGGCGACGGGGGGCGGCAGGGTGCCTCCGGGCACGGTGATGACCGGGGTGGTGCCCGGGGTGGTGCCGGCCGTGGTGGACTCGCCGGTGGTCCCGCCGCAGGCGGTCAGCAACGCGCACGTGGCGACGGCGACCGCCGTGGCCGCGAGGCGTCGCGACCGGTGGGTTGTGAGCGGATCGATCACGGGCTGACCCGCAGCAGGCCCTCTTGGACGAGCGAGATCGCCAGGTGCCCCTCACTGGTGAAGATGGAACCGCGCGCGAAGCCGCGGCCGCGCGACGCGGAGGGGGACTGCTGGTCGTACAGGAGCCAGTCATCGGCGCGGAACGGGCGGTGGAACCACATGGCGTGATCGAGGCTAGCCATGAAGAGGTTCTCTTCCATGGCACCCATGCCGTGGGGAAGCGTGGTCGTGTCGAGCAGGGTCATGTCCGACGCGTAGGTGACGATGCACGCGTGCAGCACCGGATCATCGGGCAGCACGCCGTCGGCCCGCATCCACACGCGTTGGTGCGGCGGCAGCTTCTTCTTGCGGTCGCGGGGCTCCCAGTCGCAGTTGCGCATGTCGATCGGGCGGTCTCGCTCGTAGTCGTCGCCCATCAGCTGGGCCCAGTCCTTCCAGCGCGTCTTGAAGTCCGGCAGGGACAAGGGATCGGGCAGGTCGCTCGGCATCGGGTCCTGGTGGTCGAACCCGGTCTCGGGGATGTGGAAGGACGCGGAGAGGTTGAAGATGGCCCGACCGTGCTGGATGGCGACGACGCGCCGGGTCAGGAACGACTTGCCGTCGCGGATGCGATCGACCTCGTACAGGATCGGCACCTCGGTGTCGCCCGGCCGCAGGAAGTAGGCGTGCATCGAGTGCACGTGGAAACCCTCGGTGACCGTGCGGGCGGCGGCGACCAGAGCCTGGCCGGCGACCGGACCGCCGAAGACGCGCTGACGCTTCACCTCGGGACTGCGCCCCCGGAAGATGTTGACCTCGATCGGCTCGAGGTCGAGCAGGCGGATGAGGTCGTCGACCGCGGGTTGTCCCATCGGGTCATCCTCGCATGGCGCGCTGGCGCGCAGCTTCCGCCGCCCCTTGCTGCATGGTCTCCGCGATCAGGTTGTACGCCAGGCGCCACGCCGCGATCGTGTCCTCGGTGGCGTCGGGGCCGAGCACCTCGATGAGGGCGGCGAGCAACGCGTCGCCCACCGCCCCGTAGTGCCGGGCCCGCGTTCGGTAGTCGAGGTGGCGCGCGCCGAGCTCACGGGCGGTCTCGAGGAAGGTCGGCAACTGGTGGACGGAAGCGACGATCTCGGACAGCTCGTCGGTGAACTTCTTCTGCTGGATCTCGGGGTCCGTGCTGAACAGCTCGCGCACCTCGGGGTGCGCCGTGAACAGCTGCCGGTAGAACGCCGCGCCGAGCTCGGGGAGCTTGTCCTGGGCGTGGGCGTAGCTCGACTGCACGAGGGCGATCTGTTCGGGCGTCATGGCCTGCTCCTCATGGGGTGGGGCCGCCATCGAGGCCGAGCGCGTCGGCAAGCTCAGCCCGGTTGCTGATCGCCAGTTTGGTGTACACCCGCTGCAGGTGGTTGTTGACCGTCCGCACCGAGAGCGCCAGCCGCTCGCCGATGTCGCGCGACGTGAGGCCCTGGGTGGCGAGCAGGGCGATCTCCCGCTCGCGGTTCGACAGGGGCACGATCGTGTCGGCCCGCACCGAGCGGGGTGTGCGGGCTCCTTCGCACCCGGCCAGGACCAACTCGGCGCGTGTGGCCGCCGCCTGACCCCGCCGCTGGTCGCCGTCGCGGCGGAAGCCGTCCGCGGCCGCGAGCTCGGCCTCGGCGGCCACCAGGGCGAGCCCCAGCGACGCGAGTGTCGCGGCGGACCGCTCGAGCGCCTCGCCATCGTGGGCGGCCACCGCGGCGGCGTGCTCGGCGCGGGCGGCGAGAAGGGGCGAGTCGCTGGCGGCGGCGACGCCGGCGAGGCGCTCGGCCACGGTCGATTCGGGATCGATGCGCAGCGCGTCGTGCCACAGCCAGGACGCCGAGATCACATGGTCAGCGGCGGCCGCGGCGTCGCCCTGTTCGACGAGGAGCGCGTGGGCCGCCGGCAACTGCCCCGCGGCGACATGGGCCCACGCGACACCCAGGGCCTGTTCGTGCGCCAGGAAGCCGAAGCGCACGCCGTGGTCGGTGAGCGTCAGCAGTTCGTCGCGTGCGCCGATCGCGCCCGTGACGTCGCCCAGTTGCGCCGCCGCCATGGCCGCACCGCTCAGGGCCATGGTGAGCGGGCCCCGCAACCCGGTGGCGCGGGCCTTCGTGCGGGCGTCGCGGTACCAGGTCTGCGCCGTGGCCGGGCGTCCCCGCAAGATGTTGATCGTCCCGAGCTCGAGGGCGAACCAGATCTGGGAGAACGGCACGCGGTCCGAGATCGCGATGTCGTAGCCGGCGTGGGCGAGCTGGTCCGCTTCGTCGAGCCGCCCGCCGTGGGTGAGCGCCAGTGCCTGGGCGACGATGT
The DNA here is from genome assembly GCA_038324235.1 of Acidimicrobiales bacterium. Taxonomy (GTDB): domain Bacteria; phylum Actinomycetota; class Acidimicrobiia; order Acidimicrobiales; family Acidimicrobilacustridaceae; genus JBBQHT01. The sequence goes on along the minus strand of JBBQHT010000008.1, from coordinate 15,352 downwards.
GCGTGCCCGGATGCGCGACGAGCAACTGATCGCCGAGGGCCATGTGCGCCTCGAACCCCGCGGTGGCGATCGCCAGCGCATCGAACGTGCGGCCGAGCACGGTGAGCGCCGGCGCCTCCGGGAGGGCACGGAGGGCCTGGCGGCGGGGGGACGGTGCCGCTTCGATCGCGTCGATCCGTCGGAGGGCACCACGGGGGTCACCGTCGAAAACGAGGAACGAGGCCTCGATCGACACGAGCTGGTCCCGATCCGCCGCGTCCGTCAGCAGGGGTCGGACCGCGTCGAGGGTGCCGGCCGCGGCGGTCGGGTCGACCAGCCCCCAGAACTGGTTCCGGGCCCGGGCCGATGCGATGTGCACGCGGTCGGCGTCGCTCGTCGCCACCTGGTGGGCGCGGGCCAGCACGGCCTCGGCATCGTCGAACCGGCCGAGCTCGTAGAGCGCCTCGCCGAGCAGCGCCGCGGCTTCGGCGAGGTTCGGTTCGGCTCGGGAGATCGCCGCGGCGAGGCGTTCGACCTCGGCGAAGTCATGCGCGGCGCGCGCTGCCCGGGCGGCGTGCAGCAGCACCGAGGTGTCGGCGCGACCGTCCACCGCGAGCTGCCACATGGCGACGCGTGTCGCGTCATCCCGGCGGCGGGCGCCGTGCCCGTCGACTCGCGCGATCGCTTCGCGCAGCAGGGTGCGGATGCGCAGGCGCGGAAGCCCCGCACGGATGACCTCGCCGTGCAGGGTGTGGGTCAACGACACGGTCCGCCGGCGCCCGTCCTCGGTGATCTCGGTGAGCCCTGCCGCATCCAGGGCATCGAGCGCCTCGATGGTGGTCATGGCCTCGAGCTCGGACCGGCCGGTGGGTCCGACCGCGGCGAGCCACTCGAGCACCACCCGGCCTTTGTCGCCGGTGCCGCGGATCCGTTCGTCGATGAGCTCGCGCAGCCGGTGGCTGCTCGTGATCGGACCCTGCAGGTGCCAGACGCCGCCGTCATCGATCAACGCGCCGCTGCTGACGGCGCCCATCGTCAGCTCGCGCAGGTAGAGCGCGTTGCCCTGGCTGATCGACCAGAGCTCGGCGCCCGCGCTGCCCTCGAGCGGGCCGCCGAGCGCGAGGTGCAGCAGCGTGTCGACGTCGGTGCGGGCCAGCGGCGCCAGCGGGTACTCGGTGGCCGCCGGATCGTGCAGGACCGTGGCGAGCGCCTCCGTCGTGGGCTCGTCGGCGCGACGGGTGCCGACGAGGAACGCGGCCCCCACGTGGCGGGCGTGGTCGAGCAGCGCGAGGGAGGCGGTGTCGAGGAGGTGGATGTCGTCGACCATGATCACGACCGGGCGGTTGGCCTCGGGCGCGGCGGCGGCCAGCTCATACAGGGCCACGATGAACGCGGCGTGCGCCTCCAGAGTCTCGTTCCACGCCGGGAGCAGGTGGGCCAGGGCGCCGAGCGGGACCGATGCCGCGGCACGCGAGGCGATGACCCGGGCGGTGGCGTGGCCCTCGACCACGGCCATCGCCTGGCACTCGTCGGCCAGGCGGGTCTTGCCCACACCGGCGGGCCCCGTGATCACGAACGCCGAGATCGCCGGCTCGTCGAGTGCATCGACGAACAGCTCGATGTCGAGGCGGCGCCCGACGAGCGGCCACCGATCCAAGGTCGGGGCCGTGGTCATGGTCCGGTGATCGTAACCGCAGCGCCCGGTGCCGGCGTCACCAGCAGTGGTGGGCGCCCAGCCGCGCGTCGCCGCGAACATCCCTCGGTTCGGCATCGTGGCGTCGATCGTGAGACCGACATGAGAACGACGAAACCCGATGATCGCCGGCTCTGCGGTGGTGGCCGGGCCGAGGGGGATGACCGACGTGCCCCGCCGGCGCGAAGGCGGGTCGCTTGACTGTCGCGGGCGTCGTTCGCCTTGTACGCTCGCGTGAAATGGCTACCGAGACCCCTTCTGACGCGCCCGTGGACGGCCTGGTGGGCAAGGCCCTCGGCATCATCAAGAAGAAGGGTCCCAAGTACTCGCTCGTCTCGGTGTTCAACGTCGTGTTCGGCCAGTCCCTGATCGTCGGGTTCCAGCACATCGGCGTGGGCAAAGCGGCATCGAACGCGCTGGCCGTGATCATCAGCGCCATCCCGGCGTACTACATGAGCCGGGCCTGGGTGTGGGGCAAGCGGGGCAAGAGCGAGCTCAAGCGTGAGGTCCTGCCGTTCTGGATCTTCGTGGGCATCGGCCTCGTGCTCTCCACCTTCCTCGTCGCCGGCGTGAACACCTGGTGGAAGGGCGCTCACTCCACCGAGATGCCCAACATCATCACCAACCTCTTGAACATCGGGGCGTTCGGCATCTTGTGGGTCATCCGCTTCTTCTGGATGGACCGGGCGTTCCACCTGGATCACCACCATGGCCACGGCCCGCTCGACGTCCTGCTGGACGAAGACGAACCGGTCTGATCCCGCTCCCGTGGCGATGACCCCCGCCCAACTGGCCTTCGCCGAAGCCGCCCGCGGCTTCATGCCGCCCGATGAGGGGCGCGCGCTGCACGACGCCGCCGCGTCGGTCGCCGCCGGCGCCGCCCCGATGCTCGAGATCGGCAGCTACTGCGGCAAGTCGGCGGTGTACCTCGGTGCGGCGGCCCAGCTGCGTGACACGATCCTGTTCGCACTCGATCACCATCGCGGCTCGGAGGAGAACCAGGCGGGCTGGGAGTGGCACGAACCCGACCTCGTGGACCCGGCCGTCGCCAAGATGGACACTTTGCCGCTGTTCCGGCGCACGATCCACGATGCCGGTCTCGAGGGGACGGTCGTGGCCCTCGTCGCCGATTCGCCCACGGCCGGCCGTCACTGGCGCATCCCGCTGTCGTTCCTCTTCATCGACGGGGGGCATGGCGCCGAGCCTGCCCACCGCGACTACGAGACGTGGGTTCCCTGGGTGCAAAGCGGTGGTCTCCTCGCGATCCACGACGTGTTCCCGAACCCCGCCGACGGGGGCCGTCCCCCGTATGAGATCTACTGCCGGGCGCTCGAGTCGGGCGCCTTCAACGAGGTCGCCGCGCAAGGCTCGCTCCGTGTTCTGCGCCGCGACCGCGCCGGTCTGTGACCCAGCCCCGCTGATCGCCGGTCCGCTGGACGCCGGTCCGCTGGACGCCAGTCCGCTGATCGCCACCCGCTGGTCGAGGTCCGTCGTGTCAGGGTCGCAACGGTGGGGCGACGAGGTTGGTGGCGCCGCCGATGGCGAGTCCCAGTGCCGCGCCGCCGATCACGTCGTGGGGCAGGTGCGCGCCGACGTGGAGGCGCGACAGGCCCACCACCGCGGCGAGGACAGGAGGCGCCCAGCGCCACCGAGGGGGCAGGGCCGCCGCGACCACCGTGGCCATCGCCGCCGCCTCGGCGCTGTGACCCGACGGGTAGCCGAGGCCGCGAGCCTGCTCGCGCAGGATCGCGCCATCGTGCAGCTCCCCCGGGCGGCCGCGGCCGACCTGCTTCTTGATGACCTTGGCCCCCAGGTAGGCGGCGAGGCCGGCGCCCCCGATCTTGAGGGCGAGCCGTCGGTCGTGCAGCAGGCGATCGGTGGTGAGCGCCAGCGCGGGGATGGCCGCGAACGACCCGAGCTGCATGATCGGCCACGTGACGCGAAAGCCGTCGGGCAGCAGGTTGACCGCGTCGAACGTGGCGTGCTCCCAGCTGGTCAGCTCAGGTCGGCGGGCTTCCCGCCAGGTGATGCCGACCACGGCGCCGCCGCCGATGATGCGCAGCAGATCGCCACGGCGAGCGGAGAGGGCGTTCGTGATGGAGTTCACGCTCTGAGCTTAGGATGGGCCCCTGGCATTCCCGGACTGGCCCCCGCCACGTGGTCCAGGGTGCACGAATCGCATCGACCGCGGCGGTGGCGTGCGAAGATGAGCCGACGTGTGGCCCAGGTATCTCTAGTGTCTCCAGCGGAACGGACGGTATGGCCAAGGATCGTGTGACCGAACTCGATATCGAGGGCCTCACCGATCCGGTCGAGATCGGTGAGGGCGGCTTCGCCACCGTGTTCAAGGCCACCCAGCCCGCGTTCGGCCGGACCGTGGCCGTGAAGGTGCTGGCGACGCTGTCGCTCGATGATGCCGCTCGGGAGCGCTTCGAGCGGGAGTGCCGATCGATGGGGTCGCTGTCGGAGCACCCGAACATCGTCACGGTCTACGGCGCCGGGTTCACCGAGTCCGGCCGGCCCTACCTGCTCATGGCGTACCTGCCGGGCGGGTCGTTGCAAGAGCGCATCGACGACGACGGCCCGCTGCCGTGGGAGGAAGCCACGCTGTACGGCGTGCACCTCGCCGGCGCCCTCGAGACCGCGCACCGGGCCGCCATCGTGCACCGCGACATCAAGCCGGGAAACGTGTTGATGTCGTCGTTCGGCGACGCCGAGCTCACCGACTTCGGCATCGCCCGCATCGCCGGCGGCCACGAGACCCGCAGCGCCCTCGTCACCGCATCGTTCGCCCACGCGCCGCCCGAGGTGATCGACGGGCAGAAGCCGGCCGTCGCCGGTGACGTGTACTCGCTTGGTTCGACGATGTACGAGCTCATCGCCGGCGCGCCCGCGTTCGAGTCGCCCGAGGACGAGTCCCTCGTGCCGATGCTGCGCCGTGTGCTCAGCGAGCCGCCGCCTGACCTGCGCGATCGCGGGGTGCCCGATGCGGTCGCCGCGGTCATCGAGAAGGCCATGGCCAAGAAGCCCGAGGACCGACAGGTGTCGGCGGTCGAGCTGGGCAAGGAGCTGCAGGACGCGCGCCGGTCGCTCGGGCTCGATCCGGGCCGGTTGACGGTTCCGGCCGAGACCGCGGTCAAGCTCGACCCGGGTAGCGACATCGACTTCGTCGACTCGTCAGGCCGCGGCGCCCGCGTCGACAAGGGCGATCGGTCCGATCGGGCGGCGGCCACACTGGCGGCGAAGGCCAAGGCCACCGCGGTGCTCGACACCGCGCCGGTCAGCGTGCCCTCCGCCACCGTCACGGCGTCCAAGAAGAACCTCCTGCTCGGTGTCGCGGTCATCGTGGCCGTCGTGGTCGTGGCCGGCCTGGTCTTCGCCCTCAAGGGCGGGTCCTCGTCGAGCGACGCCGGGACCGGCCCCGGCCCGACCGCGGTGACACCCACTACCGAGGCCACGGACTACACGCCGGCCATGGAGGCGGACTTCGTGGCCGCGTGCGCGCAGCGGGTCCCGACACCCCCGGCCCCGGCCCCGGCGGTCACCCCGCCCGATCGCGAGCCGTTCTGCCGCTGTGTCATCAAGCGGATCAAGCAGGACATCCCGTACGCGAAGTACACGACGCTCGCCGACGAGGCCGCGAAGGCCGGCAAGGTCGGCCCCGAGATCCAGGCCATCCAGGCCGAGTGCACCGCGGCGGCGGTCACGACCACCACGGCCGCCGCCCCCGCCCCCTGAACCCGGCCCCAGCGATCCGAAATTGAGACGGTGAGTCCCGCATGGCGTGGTTCGCGGTCTCAATTTCGGGATGTGTTGGCCGGCGATCCCGAAATTGAGACGGTGAGTCCCGCATGGCGTGGTTGGCGGTCTCAATTTCGGGATGGCGTTCGCCTCGGGGGGGCCGATCGCGTCAGTCGTTGAGGCTGGGATCCGCCAGGGCGTCTTCGGCGTCAGTCAGCGCCAGTTCGGGCAGCAGGTCGTGGTCGACGAAGAGGCTCGACGCGGGGCTCGTGCCCGACAGCGCATCGGCGGCCAGCACGATGGACGCCGCCGTGTAGGTGGACTTCTCGTTGCCCGGGAAGTGCACCATCTCGGGAAAGACGATGCCCGTCCAGTAGTGGCCGTCCTCGGCCCGGAGCAGCTGGGCCCAGCCGAACATCGTGCGGGCGATCTCGCGCTCGCCGAGGGACAGGTAGGCGAGCATGCACTCGCACGTCTCGGCGGCGGTGATCCACGGGCGATCGCTGACGCAGCGCACGCCCATGTTCTCGACGAGGAACGTGTCGCGGCGGGCGTCGAGTCGCTCGCGGCCCTCGTTGCCCCGCACGACCCCGGCGAGCACCGGGTAGTACCAGTCCATGGCCCAGCGATGCTTGGGCGCGAACGCGTCGGGCAGGTCGCCCGCGACGTGCGCCCGGATGACGTGCGCGAGGCGGGCCGCCGACAGCTCCCAGTCGGGCCGCTCGTGGCCGAGGTGCTCGGCCAGCGCGATCGCGCAGCGCAACGAGTGGCAGATGCTGGACGAGCCGGTGAGCAGCGCGAAGGTCCAGGGGGTGCCGTCGGCGTGGCGGGCCCACACGATCTCGCCGCGTGGTGTCTGCAGCTCGAGGACCCACTCGATGGCCTTCTCGACGATCGGCCACATGGTCTCGACGAAACCCTGATCACGGTGGAGCAGGAAGTGGTGCCACACGCCCGCCGCCACGTAGGCGATGACGTTGGCGTCGAGCTTGTCCTGCTCGACCTTGTCGGCCAGGTAGTACTGGTGCCAGGAGCCGTCCTCGCGCTGCATCGACGCGAGCCAGTCGTACGCCTTCTCGGCGGCCTCACGGTGGCCGCCGAGAGCGAGCGCCATGGCCGCCTCGACGTGGTTCCACGGGTCGGCGTGGCCGCCAGGGAACCAGGGCACCATGCCGTTGGGCAGCTGCCATTCAGCGATGTGATCGACCGTCTCGCGGACCTGGGCGGCGGTGAGGATCCCCTCGACTTCAGGCACCTGCATGGGCGGTCTCCTTCGGGTCGGTCAGGCTCGCGGCCGGGCACGCGCCGTCGGGTTGGCTCCTACCCCGGATCGGCTTGGTGGCATACACGACGAGGCTCTTGCCCAGCACGGGGTTCAGGATCTTCTCGGCCGTCCGGGTCACCCACGGCTTCTTGGCGATGTCCCACACCAGGAGCCGGTTGTACGGCTTGACGAGCGGGTGGTCGTCGTTGGGGATGCCCACCGCGCACTTGAGCCACCAGTACGCCGAGTGCAGCGCGTGGGCGTTGTGCGCCTCGCGCGGGCGCAGGCCGGCGCCGCGCATCTTCCGCCGCATCTCGCCCTCGGTGTAGATGCGGACGTGGCCGCCCTCGGACTTCGGCGCGTAGTACTCGTCGGTGATCGCCCAGCAGACCTTCTCGGGGAACCACGCCGGGATGGTGATCGCGAGCTTGCCGCCCGGCTTGAGCACGCGGAACAGCTCGTCCAGTGCGCCGACGTCGTCGGGGATGTGCTCCATGACCTCGCTGGCGATGATGCGATCGAAGGTGTTGTCGGGGTACGGCAGCCGGGTGGCATCACCGGTGACGCAGTCGGCCATGCCGTCGGGTGGCGCCTCGCCTTCGAGCACCATGGCCTCGAAGAGGGCCCGGACCTGCTGGAGCTCGGGAGTGGACATGTCGCAGGCCACGACGCGGGCGCCCCGGCGCAGGGCCTCGTAGGCGTGACGGCCGTAGCCGCAGCCCAGGTCGAGCATCAGGTCGCCGGCGCGGAGGCCGAGCGTGTCGTAGTCAACGGTCAGCATGGGTCCGTCAGCCCTCGGCCTTCGTGGTGCGGCGACGCTGGAAGCGCGGGGCCATGCCGGCGCCGCCGGGGCGGCGGGCCTGGATCGCGGCGGTCTCGGCGAGCAGGGCGCGGTAGTGCTCGACGGTGCCCACCGCGGTGTGGCGCCAGGTCCAGCGGTCGATGACACGCTGGCGGCCGGCCGCGCCGATGCGGTCGCGCAGCTCCCGATCGTCGAGAGCGACGGCGATCATGGCGGCCAGCGCCTCGCTGTCGCCGGGCGGCACGCACAGGGCGGTCTCGTTGTGGGTGCCAACGACCTCGGGCAGCGCCCCGCCAGTGGTGGCGACCAGCGGAACGGCGCAGGACATCGCCTCGATCGCGGGCAGCGAGAAGCCCTCGTACAGCGACGGGACCACGGCGACCTCGGCCTCGGAGTACAGCTCGATGATGCGCTGCTCGGGCACGCCGGTGACGAACTCGACGCAGTCGGTCAGGCCGAGCTCGTCGATCGTGCGGGCCGACACCCCGCCTTCCTTCTTGCGGCCGATGATCACCAGCGACACCTCACGCTCGGTGCGCAACTTGGCCAGCGCCTCGAGCAGGTACTTGAGGCCCTTCATGGTGACGTCGGCGGATGCGGTGGTGATCAGGCGCCCGGGGATGCGCGCCACGCCGGGGATCGGCTTGAACAGGTCCTGGTCGACCCCGACGGGCACGACGTGCAGGTTGGCCTTGTCGACCTGGTGGTCGGCGCTGATGTCCTTGAGGGAGTTCTGCGACACCGTGATGACCCGAGGCATGCGGGACGCGACGCGGGTCTGCATCTTGGTGAAGGCGTACCAGCGGCCCTTCGAGTAGCGCTGCCACTTGGTCTCGGCGTGCTCCATCTCGAGGCGCCGGTCCACCGTGATGGGGTGGTGGATGGTGGCGAGCACGGGCAGTCCCATGCGCTCCATGGCCAGCAAGCCGTAGCCGAGGCACTGGTTGTCCTGCACCAGGTCGAAGTCGTTGACCCGCTTGCGCAACGCCTGGGCGGCGCGGACCGAGAAGGCCAGCGGTTCGGGGAACGTGCCGAAGCTGAACGAGGTGACCTCGACGAAGTCGCCCAGGGTCTTGAGCTCCCACAGGCCCGGCATCCGCATCGGGAAGTAGTCGTTGTAGATGTCGAGGCTGGGCAGCTCGTGCAGGGGCACAGCGTCGTCGACGATCGGGTACGGCTGGCCGCTGAACACCTCGACGTGGTGGCCGAGGTCGTGCAGTGCCTTGGTGAGGTGCCGGGTGTAGACACCCTGACCCCCGACATGCGGTTTGCCACGATACGTGAGGTAGGCGATGCTCAGCGGCTCATCGGCATGGACGACGCCGTCAGCGGGCCGCTTGTCTGGCTGGGTCATTCGTTCGCTCCCGGCTGGCCTTGCGGATGTGAGGCCCTCGCCACATGAGCGGGAGCACGCCAGGCAAGGTGCATGAGCGAGTAAGTCTCTTATCCCCTGACCGACCGGTCAAGTAGAGGCGGCGGACCCTGGCTATCTGTGACGAGTGTCATATGGCCGGGGCCATGCGCGGCCAACCACGGTGTTCGGTCCCCGGCGGGAGGGTCGATCACGAGCGATCGACCCGGCCGCGCCCGCTTCTTGGCATCGATCCGCCGCACCTGTCCGCAACGCCCTGCAAAGAACGCTCAGAGCTGGGCGAGAACCTCGTCGGCGGCGCTGCGGCCGTCGGCGGTGATGGTCAGGATCTCGACGCCGGTGTCGGTCACCACCATCGTGTGCTCGAACTGCGCGCACCGGCTGGCGTCGTTGGTGACCGCGGTCCAGCCGTCATCCCACAGGTGCAGGCGCGGGTCGCCCAGCACGATCATCGGCTCGATGGTGAAGGTCATGCCGGTCTCGAGCACGGTGTTGGCCCGCGGGTCGAAGTAGTGCAGGATCTGCAAGCCGCCGTGGAAGTCCTCGGCGATGCCGTGGCCGATGAACTCGCGCACGACGCCGAGCCCGTGGCCCTCGGCGTGGCGCTGGATCGCCCGGCCGATGTCGTACACGTGGGCGCCGGGCTTGACGGCCTCGATGCCCTTGAACATGGCGGCGCGGGTCTCGCGCACGAGCTTGCGAGAGGCCGCATCGACGTTGCCCACGAGGAACGTCGCGTTCGTGTCGCCGTGGACCCCGTCGATGTAGACGGTGACGTCCACGTTGATGATGTCACCGTCGACGAGCACCGAGTCGTCGGGGATGCCGTGGCAGATGACCTCGTTGCGCGAGGTGCACAGCGACTTGGGGTAGTGCCGGTAGTTGAGGGGGCTGGGGTAGGCGCCCCGCTCGATGGTGGCGCGATGGCCGACAGCATCGAGGTGATCGGTGGTGACGCCCGGGCCGACCTCGGCGCCGACGATCAGGAGCACCTCGGCAGCCAACGCCCCCGCGACGCGCATGCGCTCGATGATCTCGGGGTCCTGCACGAACCGGCCCTTGGGCTTGGGGGGCTCGCCGCTCTGGGCGTAGGGCGGTCGCATGATCGACAGCGGCACCTCGCGGCGCGGCCCGATCTTGCCGGGGTGGACCGTGCCGGCGACGATGCGCGGCGCCGAGGGCCGGAGGAACGACGGGGCCGCCCGGGTCGCGGTCGCCGTCGTGGCGCCCGCTCGGGTCTTGGTCGACGGCGTGACGCGCCCGCCTCGCTTCTTCTTGTTCATCGGCACCAGTCTGCCGGGTTTCGCCGCGATCGGGCGGATCGACCGGCCATGACGGTGCGAATGGCGCCGTCGATCCGCGTCCGAACCAGCGGCCAATCCGGCCAATCCGGCCAAACGGGCCCAGGCCAGTACCGCGACGACCAGATCGGCCGCGTGGGAGACGGGTGAGCTGAGCGATGCGTGCATACTTGTGAGATGCGGTCCCGGGAGGGCATTCGGCAGCAACAGAAGCACGTCGTGGAGGTTGTGTATGGGCCCACAGTCGGGCGCCCCACGGATGGCTGACGGCCTCGACGGCAGAAGGATCGACATCGATCGTTCTGAGCCTGCGATCTGGCTGGACGAGAGTGGCCTTCTCCACCGCGGCACTGCGTGGATCGCGCTGTCTGACACGGAGTGGATGCTGATGAGGCCACTCGCGGAGAACTTCGCCGAGACCGTCACCAGGACGACCCTTGTCGAGGCCGCGTGGACGAGCGCTGAGGTCGGAGAGCGCTGCTTGAGCCAGCGGATGGGCCAGCTGCGGCGACGGATCGAGACCATGGGTTTGACGGTCTTCACGATTCGCGGGCGCGGGTATCTGCTCGATTTCGCGGGTCACGCTCCCGTGAAGAGCCCTCGACCGCTGCGGTAGCACGCCGGGGACTGCCGACAGCACGCTTCCGGACGGGGTGTCGGGCTGCCGCCGCATCGTCGCCAGTCGAGGACTCGTCTGGTCCCGCGACAGCGTCTGGAAGGTGTCGTCAGTCCCGGACGGCGTGCAAGTCAGATTGGTGTCATCAACCGCGCGAAATTGTGCAAGGAATCGGTAAAGAGACCGATCCACATCGTTTACTCCCACCGAACGATGACGAAACCCTGTCTCACTACCGTCAGGAACACGTCAGAGGAAGTGCCTGGCGACGACGGTCAGTCTGGCGCGAGCGATACGGCTTGCGCCGGGGTCGAGCTGGCCTGGCATCCAACGAGTTCGCGTCACGAGGAGGAGCGATGGTTCATCTGATCACGGCTGTGATCAAGCCGCACAAGCTCGAGGAGGTGAAGGAGGCGATCCGGGGTATCGGTGTGCTGGGCATGACGATCACGGAGGTCAAGGGCTTTGGTCGCCAGGGCGGTCACACCGAGACCTACCGAGGGGCCGAGTACTCCATCGACTTCCTCCCGAAGATCAAGATCGAGGTGGTGGCGGACACCGCGGACACCGACAAGATCATCGACACCATCGCCGAGGCGGCGCAGACGGGCAAGATCGGCGACGGGAAGATCTGGGCCGTGTCGCTCGATCGGCTGGTGCGCGTCCGCACCGGCGAGCGGGATGCGGAGGCGCTGTGAGCCCGCACACCAACCATCGTTCAGCGCGTGCGACCGAGCACGCACGACCAAGGAGCAGCAGTTTGAGATTCAAGCGACTCGCATTGGCGGGCGCAGGCGTGACGGCAGGAGTGGTGTTGCTGGCCGCGTCGCCCGCCTTCGCGCAGGACACCCCCGCGCCGACGGTGGAGGACGTCAAGACGATCGCGGATCATGCGATCCAGAGCAGCAACCTGCTGTGGGTCGTGATCGGTGCCGCCCTGGTGATCTTCATGCAGGCCGGCTTCGCGTTGGTCGAGACCGGCTTCTGCCGGGCGAAGCACGCCGCGCATGTCGTGAGCACGAACTTCGCGATCTTCGGGCTCGGGTTCGTGGCGTTCTTCCTCATCGGATTCCCGCTCATGTTCGGCGGCTACAAGTACGCCTTCCCCGGCATCGACTACGGCTTGGCCCAGAACGTCGGCGGCGGCTCGATCCCAGGTGACAACGCCTTGTTGGGCAGCGGCAGCTGGGTCTTCTTGTGGAAGGGCGGCTGGGGCGGCACGTGGTACGACGGCGCGAATCTGCCGCTGACCGGCGCGATCGCCGCGTTCTTCCTCTACATGGTGGCGTTCATGGACACGACCGCCACCATCCCGACCGGCGCCATGGCCGAGCGGTGGACGTGGAAGTCGTTCTGCGTCTGGGGCCTCTTCTGCGGCGCGTTGTTCTACCCGGTGTTCGGCGCCTGGACCTGGGGCGGCGGCTGGCTGTCCCAGCTCGGCAACTCGATGGGTTGGGGCAACGGCTACGCCGACTTCGCCGGCTCGGGAGTTGTCCACGCCATGGGCGGCGTCGCCGGTCTGACCGGGGCGATCGTGCTCGGTCCGCGCATCGGCAAGTTCGCCAAGGACGGCACGCCTCGGGGCATCCCGGGCCACCACATCCCGATGGCGATGCTCGGCACGTTCATCCTGCTGTTCGGTTGGTTCGGCTTCAACGCCGCCTCGACCTTCGCCAGCTCCGATCCCCAGTTCGGCCTCGTGGCCGCCAACACGGGCATCGCCGCAGCGTTCGGCGCGATGTCGGCCATGTGCTGGATCTGGTTCCGCGTCGGCAAGCCGGACCCGGCGATGATGGCCAACGGCATGCTCGCCGGCCTCGTCATCATCACCGCGCCCTGCGCGTTCGTGACGCCGGCGGTCTCCGCCGGCCTCGGGCTCTTCGCCGGGGTCATCGTCATCGAGTCGGTGTTCTTCGTGGAACGTCGGATGAAGCTCGACGACCCGGTCGGGGCCATCTCGGTGCACGGCCTGTGCGGTCTGCTCGGGGTCATCTCGATCGGGCTCTTCGCCAACGGGAACTACGGCGCCGGCTGGAACGGCACGTTGGCCGCCGATGGAGTGACCGCGTCGGGCAACGTGACCGGGATCTTCTACGGTGGCGGTACGGGTCAGCTGCTCTCCCAGTTGGCGGGCGTCGTGGCCATCCTGGTGTGGGGTGGGGGGGCGTCCTTCGCCTTCTTCAAGATCCAGAACGCCCTGACCAAGGGCGGCATCCGCTCGACGGAAGAGGACGAGATCGCCGGTCTCGACCTGCCGGAGATGGGCGTGCTCGCCTATCCCGAGTTCAACATCTCGAGCAGCAGCTTCGTCGAGGACATCCCTGCGCCGAAGCCGAAGTCCCCGGTCGGGTAACCACCCGCCGGTTCGTTCTGGAAGGGCCCGGCACCGTCCCGCCGGGCCCTTCCCGCGCAGAAGGAAGCCATGTCGACCGACCTACAATCCGCGGAGCAGTCCACCGCCGCGCGCAGCCGCATGGGAACACCACCGGGATCGCCCGCTGCGCCCGGCCCAGAACGACGAGGAGCGCCCATGGACGACCAGACCAGCCCCCAGTACGGCATCGACACGCCCGGGGTGGTCGCCGCGTTCGGCGTGGCGGGGGTCGTCTTTTTCGTCATCGGCATCGCGACGGCCGCCGGGCAGGGCGTGGTGGCGGCTGTGGGCCCCTGGGTCGCCGCGCTGCTGTGCCTGGCGGCGGTCGGCGCCATGATCCGGTCGAGCAAGGTCGACAAACCGGCGCGGTGGCGCATGCTCCTCGACGACCTTCATCTGGCAGGCGCCGAAAAGGCGCTGGACATCGGGTGTGGCCGAGGCCTGGTCACCGTCGAACTCGCAAAGCGGCTTCCGAAGGGGTCGGTGACCGGCGTCGACATCTGGCGCAAGCGAGACCAATCGGGGAACACCCGCGCGAACGCCGTTGAGAACATTCGCCGTGCGGGTGTCGAAGGACAGGTGAAGATCATCGATGCGGACGCGACCGACCTTCCCTTTGGTGACGGGGAGTTCCACGTGGTGACCGCGGGGCACGTCATCCACAACCTGCCGCTGGCCGCCGGGCGCGGCGATGCGATGAAGGAGCTCATGCGCGTCACCAAGCCTGGCGGTCGCATCGTGATCGTCGACACCGGCAAGACCATCGAGTACCAGACGTGGCTCCTCGACGCCGAGTGGGACGATGTCAAACGCACCCGCCCCACGCTCACGAGCTATCCGCCCGTCCGCACCGTGACCGCAACCAAGCCCGGATCCCGCTCGGTGCGGAAAACCAAGAAATGATCGAGCTCGACCACGACAGCGACCACCACCGCTGGCACGACACCTGGATCGGTAGCGATCGGCTGCTGGCCCGCAACCTCGCCCGGCCGGTCGCTCGCTTCCTCACCATCGAGGCCGCCGGTGGTGTGCTGCTCCTCGTCGGCGCCCTCATCGCCGTGATCTGGGCCAACTCCCCCTGGTCGGCGTCCTACACCCGGCTCTGGGAGGCATCGGTCGGCATCACCGCAGGGCCTTTGTCGCTGGAGATGGATCTGCGCGCATGGGTGAACGACGGCGCGATGGCGCTGTTCTTCTTCGTTGCCGGCATGGAGATCAAACGCGAGATGGTCTCCGGGGAGCTCAAGGACCCCAAGGCCGCGGCCCTGCCCATCATCGGCGCGGCGGGTGGCATGCTCATCCCGGCGCTCATCTACATCTCGTTCAACCACGGCGGCGCCGGCAGTGGTGGTTGGGGCATCCCGATGGCCACCGACATCGCCTTCGCGGTGGGCATCGTGTCGTTGCTCGGGCGCCGGGTGCCCGTTCAACTCAAGCTCTTCCTGCTGACGCTGGCCGTCGCCGATGATCTCGGGGCGATCTTCGTCATCGCGATCGCCTACAGCCAGGGCCTGGCCTTCGGATGGTTGTTCGCCGCGTTCGCGATGTTCGCCGTCGTGATCTTGATGCGGCGAGCGCGGGTCTGGTACCTGCCGGCCTACGTCGTTGTCGGTCTCCTCGCGTGGTACTTCATGCTCAAGTCCGGGGTGCATGCCACGGTCGCCGGCGTGGTCCTGGGCTTTCTCACGCCCACCACCGCGCTACGCAAGGGTCCGTCGGCGGAGGAGATCGCGGACCGGTTGGAGAACCGCGACGAACTGTCCGCCGCCGATGTCAGGCACGCGGCCTTCGCGATCAAGGAATCGGTGCCGGTCGACATCCGCTACATCGACATCTTGCATCCGTGGACGGGCTACGTGATCATCCCGTTGTTCGCCCTGGCGAACGCCGGCGTGCCGCTCGGGCGCGAAGCGTTGCAGTCCGCGACGACCTCACCGGTCACGATCGGCGTCTTCTGCGGGCTGGTCGTCGGCAAGACCATGGGGGTCTTCGGCGCTTCGGTGCTCGGTGTCAAGATCGGGATCGCACGCCTTCCGCGTGGGGTCACCCTGCTGCAGATGCTCGGCATCGCCATGGGCGCAGGCATCGGCTTCACCGTGGCGATCTTCGTGACCGGGATCTCCCTGCAGGACCCCGCGTTGCAGGACCAGGCGAAGATCGGCATCTTCGCGGCATCCTTCGCCGCGGCCGCGCTGAGCGCCGTCACGCTT
>JBBQHT010000007.1:0-41088 GCA_038324235.1 Acidimicrobiales bacterium | reverse complement strand
CATCCAGCCGCGCAACAGGGGCCACCGAAATGGCCCCTGAGCTGCAGGTTTGTGGTCGGGCTGGCGGGATTTGAACCCACGCCCACTGCGTCCCGAACGCAGCGCTCTACCACGCTGAGCCACAGCCCGTTTCGTCCGGCGGGCCGGACGGGTTGTGCATGGTAACCGACTCCGGCACCGCGGCCGAAATGCGAAATCGCCCGGGTGCGGCGGGCGGGTGATCAGGCGGACGCGGCGCCCGTGTGGGTGGCCAGGTCGGTGACCTCGTCGATGCCCTCGAAGAACGAGTAGCCGTCGAGCAGGACCTTGGCGGCCTTGCGCAAGCGGAACGCGTCGAGCGGCTTGATCAGCCAGCCGTCGGCATCGGAGCGCTTGGCGAGGAACGTGTCGGCGGCCCGGTCGAGCAGCATGAGCACCGCCGTGATCGGGATGCGCTCGGCGGTCTCGTCGTGGCGGATCTCCATGCATGTGGCCATGCCGCCCATGTTGCCGATCTGCATGTCGAGGATCACCAGATCGGGCGCCACCTCGTGGATCGCCGGGATCACGTCGACGCCGGCGCGCACGCGGTAGACGGTGGTGTCGGTCCCGCCGAGGGCAGCCTCGACCTCGTCGAAGATCCAGTCGGCATCGGTGGCGAGCAGAACGGTCGGCATCGGCGGCCACGTTAGTGGTTCCGGGCGATCGGCCGAAAGACGGAGCTGCGATCCGACGTGTGGCGGGGCGGGGGCGGACTGTGGCAATCGGGTTTCAGGGCGTGTTGGCCCGGCGCACGTGGCTACCATGCGCGGGCAAGTACGTCGGTGGGCAATGAGGCCCGGCGCCGAAACGTCCGGGAGGGCCCGTGCTCGAGATCCACGTCGAAGATTCCGGCTCGTACACGTTGTGCCGTCCGGTCGGGGATCTCGATGCGTACACGGTCAGCCAGTTCCGTGAAGCCCTCGTCGAACTGGCCTCGGTGCCCCGGCTCCTCATCGACCTGTCCGAGGTGCCGTTCATGGACTCGGCCGGCCTGGGCGCGCTCATCGGTGGCATCCGCCGGGCGCGCGAGGCCGAGGGCGAGGTGAGCGTGGCGTGCAGTCGCCCTACCCTCACCCGCCTGCTGCACACGACCGGCTTCGATCGGATCGTGCCGGTCACCGAGACGGTGGCCGACGCCGTCGACGCGCTGTTGAGCCCGCCCGGCGACTTCGCCTGAGCGCTCAGTCGATGTCGCGACCGAACAGGTAGTGGGCGATCTCGCCGAGCCCGTCCAGGTCGTGCACATCGGACTCGAGGACCGGCACCCGGACGACCGGGGCGGGCGAGATCTTGGCGGCCAGCCCGGCGAGGTGCATCTCTTCGTTGGTGGCCACCTGCACGAAGTCGGCGAGGTTGGCGTAGAGGCCGGCCAGGTCCGCGTCGCCGAACGTGCGTGACCGCTCCTGCATGGCGGTGGGAGATGCATCGGAGAAGTGGGGATGCATCCGGTTGACGATCAGCGCCCGCACGGGGATGTCCGCCTCGCGCAGCTTCGCCGCGAAGAAGGTCGCCTCGTCGACGACTTCGCGCCGGGGCGCGGTGACCAACAAGAACGTGGTCTCGTCATGGGTCAGCAGCTCGAGGACCTGCTCGGCCCGCTCACGGAACCCCTGCTCCATGCCGTCGAAGGCCCGGAAGAACATGACCGCGTCCTCCACGACCTCGCCCCCCACGACCTTGGCCACCGTGTGCAGGAACGCCTGCGCCGCGAAGTTGACGGCCTTGACGAAGCCACGGGTCGGCGCCATCAGGATCCGGTAGAGCCGATGGTCGAGGAAGCGCGTCAGACGGCGGGGCGCCTCGAGGAAGTCCAGCGCGTTGCGGGTGGGGGGCGTGTCCACGACGATCAGATCGAAGTCGTGCTCATGATGGAGCTCGTAGAGCTTCTCCATCGCCATGTACTCCTGCGTGCCCGAGAGCGCGCCGGAGATGTTGCGGTAGAACCGGTTGGCGAGGATGCCCTCGGCCTGCTCGTCGGTGTCGGCGTTCTTGCGCACGAGGGCGTCGAACGTGGACTTGGTGTCGAGCATCATCGCCCACAGCTCACCGGGCCAGTCCCCGTCGATCTTGCTCGGGACGTTGGTCAGGCCTTCGAGACCGAGCGCATCGGCGAGACGCTTGGCGGGATCGATCGTGACGACGCAGGCCCGCTGACCCATCCGGGCGGCCTCCAGCGCGATGACCGCCGCGGTTGTGGTCTTGCCCACACCGCCCGAACCGGTGCACACGATGATCGTGCTGCTTTGCACGAGCGCCCGCAACGGGCTGTCGAGCGGGGAGGGGTGGATGGTGGTCATGTCGATGGTCCGGCCGAGGTCGTGGCGGAAGTCCCCGTGGTGGGCCCGGCCGGGGCGTTGAGGTCGGGCATCGTCGTGATGCCCTGGTGGATCGAGGCGGCGAGCAGGTCGACGTGATCCGGGCCGAGGTCTGCCGTGAACAGGAACGGCACGTGGATCTGGGGTAGCGGGAGCAGGTGCCCGAGGCGCTCGACCTGCTCGGCCTGCAGCGTCATGCGGTGCCGGCGGAAACCGGCGGCGGCGCGGAGGGCGTCGGCTTCGCCGGCGTGCAGCGCGGCGCCGGCGGCCCGGGCGGCCTCGACCGGGTCGGTGTCGAGCCCGGCGATCGGCGGGTACAGGCCGTTGACGAAGACGGGGCCCAGGCTGATGCCGACCTCGTCCTCGAGGCTGTACGCGGTCTCCACCAGCTCGTTGACCGGCGTCTCCTCGGGCAGGGTCACGAGCACGACCTCGCAACGAGAAGGGTCGGTCAGCATCTCGAGCACGTCGCGGGCCTGCGCGTTGATGGGACCCACCGACACCGCATCGAGCAGGCCCCGGGGCGAGCGCAGGAACGAGATGGCGTGGCCGGCCGCGGGGGCGTCGAGCACGATCAGGTCCGCCCGCAGGTTGGCGCGGGTCTCGCGCTCGATGCTCTTGACCTTGCCCAGGATGAGGATGTCCTTGATGCCCGGAGCGGCGGTCGAGACCATGTCGAGGGCGCCGGACTGCGCCAGGCGCCGAGAGATCCGGTTCATGCCGTGATCTTCGAGGTACTCGAGCAGCGCATCGTCGGGGGTGAGGGTACGGGCCCGGACATCACTCGCGCCGTCCGGACCGCCGCCGGGGGACAGCACGACCTCGTCGTAGTCGAAGGCGGGCTGACCGAACAGGGTGGACAGACCGCTCTTGCCCTCGACCTCGATGATCAGGGTGGACAGGCCGGTGAGCGCGGCGGCCCGCGCCAGCGCCGCGCTGACGGTCGTTTTGCCCACGCCGCCCTTCCCGGCCACGATGACGACACGAGATGCTGCGAAGAACTGCGCAGGATCCAACCCGTTCCCTTCGTTCGATGCCGGACGACCACGGAGACGCCGTGCGCACACTACCCACCACCGTGGGACAAACCCTTCTTCACGATCCGCCGCGGGCGCATGCGCCCGAGGCTTCGGTGACCCCCCGCCCAGGCCGCCCCGGCGCCCGGTGGTTGCGGCGCAGCGTCGCCCTCGCGCTGGTCTTCGGCTCCCTGTTCACCCTGCTGGGCGGCCTGGCCGGCACGGCCGCCGCCCAGACCTCCCCGGACCCTGGAAGCGGCACGGTGCCCATCGACCGAGGGGTGGTCGTCGGCAACAACCGCGGTTCGGTGGTCGGCGTCGCGTCGGTCAACGGCTACATCGATCCGATCGTGGCCGCCTTCATGACCCGGTCGATCGACGAAGCGAACAACGCCAACGCCGTGGCGCTGGTGTTCCAGGTCGACCTCCAGGGATCGGTCATTCCCGACGATCAGCTCGTGGCGTTGGTGGACAAGATGCGGGCCTCGCGCGTACCGGTCGACATCTGGATCGGCCCGACCGGCTCGGAGCTGGCCGGCAAGGCGACCTACCTGTTGTTCGGGGCGACCGAGCTGGGCATGGCGCCGGGCACCAACCTCGAATCGCTGACCGCCCCGACGGTGCTCACCGTCGCCATCTCGGACCAGCCGCCGCTCGGGACCGCCCGCCAGGACCGGATCAAGGCCGCCACGATCGGCGGTCCGGGCCAGAGCCGCCGGATCGACGCCAAGGAAGCGCGCGACATCAAGATCACCGACCGCGACGCGCCGACCCTCGGTGACTTCTTCGTGAGCCTGCCGGGCGTGCAGACCAAAGAGACGACGGTGAACGGGCAGACCCGCCGTGAGCCGGTGACCCAGGTCGTGTTCTCGCAGCTGTCGTTGCTCGACAACTTCCTCCACACCGCCGCCAGCCCGGCGGTCGCCTACCTGATGCTCGCCGTCGGCCTGTCGCTGTTGATCTTCGAGCTCTTCACCGCCGGCGTCGGCGTGGCCGGCGTGATCGGGGCCGGCTCGTTGGTTCTGTCTTGCTACGGCCTCGCCGTGCTGCCCACCCACTGGTGGGGCATCGCCATGATCCTCGCCGCGATGATCGCCTTCGCGATCGACGTGCAGACCGGCATCCCCCGCTTCTGGTCCGGCGCGGGCATGGTGTTGTTCATCGGGGGAGCCCTCACGATGTACGACGGCGTGTCCATGTCGTGGCTCACGATGGGCGTCGGCATCATCGGCGTCGCTCTCGCGTTCTTCGCCGGCATGCCGTCGATGGTGCGCACGCGGTTCTCGACACCGACCATCGGGCGCGAGTGGATGATCGGGGAGATGGGCCGCGCGATCACCGCGATCAACCCCGATGGCGTCGTGCAGATCAAGGGTGCGCAGTGGCGGGCCTACACCAACCGGGCGACCCCGATCGAGCAGCTCGACCAGGTGCGGGTCGTCGGCATCGAGGGCCTGGTCCTGGAGGTCGAGCCCGAAGAGGGCGCGGCGCGCGACTACCGCGAGCGAGGTCCGAAGGCGGCGAAGGAGCCGGCGGAGTCCACGGAGCCTTCCGGGAGCTGACCTGCAGCGCGGTCGAGTTCCGATCGGCAGATGCCCTGGCGTAGTACCGTTGTGCCCTCGTACCACGGCGGCGCGGGAGCTGGGTCCCGACGTTTCGAAGCGCGCTCGCCTCCATGTCAGGCAAGGGGAGATCGAATGAGAAGAAGTGCATTGCTCGCGCTCGCGGCGTCGGCGTTGATCCTGGTCGGCTGCAGCTCGACCTCGACCACCTCGACGGGCGACGGCACGACCACCACCACGCAGGCCAAGGTCGCCAAGGCCGTCGTGATCGAGAAGGGCGACAAGATCTGCAAGGACGCCGACGCTGAGGTGGGCGACCAGCCCAAGTCGGAATCGGAAGCAGACGTCAAGGCGTACCTGGTGAAGGGCGTGAAGAGCAATCGGGCCTCGATCGTGGCGATCAAGGCGATCGGCGTGCCCGACAGCGACGCGGACAAGCTCACCGAGGCGCTCGACGCCCAATCCTCGGCGTTGGACCTGCTCGAGAAGAAGATCGACACGTTCGCCAAGGACCCGTCCACGTTGGCGAGCGACACCGAGGTCACCGCCGCGGTCGCCAAGTCCAAGGCCGCCGCCCAGGCGTTCGGCTTCAAGGAGTGCGGCAAGTCCTCGGACAGCTCCTCGAGCGGATCGGGCTCGGACAAGACCACGACCACCACGTCGTCGGGCACCACCAGCAAGGTGGACGCGACCGCCATGGCCAAGGCGTTCCTCGCCGGGATCAGCCCCAACGAGACCTACACCAGTGACCAGATCTCCTGCCTGGCCACCAACGTGTTCTCCGACAGCGACCTGACGGCGATCTCGCAGGCGAGCACCGCGACGGTGGCGGAGAAGACCAGGTTGTTCTCGACCATGGTCGACTGCATCGGGCCGACCTTCCTGATCGACCTGTTCATGCAGGGTGCGAGCACGGGCAAGACCGACGCGCAGATCGCCTGCATCAAGGGCGATCTGACCGCGCTGTCCAAGGACGAGGGCCTGGCGCTCGTGGCCGGCGATCCCGACGCCGCCCAGTCCTTCGCCCAGAAGATCGCCGCGGACTGCGGCTGAGTCTCGGCAACGCCCGACCCCGTGTCGGGTCACCTGCGGGCGGCGGCCTCACCACCGGGGGGCCGCCGCCGCCGTTTTCGCCCCGCCCGCCCCGCGCCATTTGTGACGTGACGTGGGTCTCAGGGCACGATACGCGGTAATTGCACGAGTGTCATTCGCTCCCATTGTGGCCACCAGACTGGCTGACACGGGTGTCATGACCGTAGCTCCATGGTGCCCCACCCTGTCTGATCAGCCCGTGTGCAACATTCCAAGCAAGTTGCGAACAAAAGTTCACCCTTGTATCGGGGAAATAGCGGTTGTACTGTCGCCGCCGAAAGGGGGACATACCTTGAGTGCACAGCGCATCGAAGAGTCATGGCAAATCAAGGCTGCCTGTCGGGGGCCGCAGGCGGCGGTGTTCTTCCCACCGCCCCAGTTCGAGCGGAAGGAAGAGAAGCTCGAGCGTGAGTCACGGGCCAAGGCGATCTGCGCCACCTGTGCGGTGAAGAAAGAATGTCTCGAGTACGCGATCGCCATCCGCGAGCCTCACGGCATCTGGGGCGGCCTGAACGAGGTCGAGCGGAAGCAAGAGTTCGGCCAGAAGGTCGGTTGATCTCCTCGAGGCGGCGAGCAGCCGTCTGGCGCGCGGGCACGGGGGGTGCCCGCGCCGCCTCGAGGGTTCCATCCTCCGTGACCGAGTGCTCCGATCCTGATGAGTGATCCCGCGGCCGTGGCGCCGACGACGCCGGTGAGCCCGGCGTCGTTGCAGCACTTCGCCTACGAATTGAGCATCTACCTGCCCGCCCCACCGGCGCGCGTGTGGGCGGCGTTCACGCTCGACATCGACCACTGGTGGTCCTATCGCCTGCGGGATCGCACCCGTTGCATCATCGAGCCCCAGGTCGGCGGACGGTGGATGCAGGAGTGGGACAACGGTGGCGCGCTCTTCGGCAACTTCACGGTGTGGGATCCCCCCAAGCTGCTCTGCCTCACCGGTCCGCTGGCGATGACCCGCCCGGCGCACAACGTGTTGGAGTTCCAGTTCGAGGCGGCCGACACCGGGACTCAGGTGATGATCCGGCACGAGGCCTTCGGTGCCTTCGACCCCGACACCGCCGAGATGTACGCCAACGGCTGGCGCGAGCTCATCGGTCGGGCGCTGTTCGCCTACGTCACGCGCTGACGCGCTGGCGTGTTGATGGGCTGGTTGGCGACGTTCCGTCAGTGACCGGCGGCGGGTTCCGTGGTCGGGACCGCGATAGAGGAGCCCTCGCCCGTGCCCCCGATCGTCCCGCGGGCGTGAGCTGCGCGGCGCCCGTCCACCGTCGTCGTCGTGACGTAGCGCCGCCAGCCCTCCGCGTCGACGGGCTGCAGTGTCTCGGCCAGGGCGCGGAGCTCGTCAGCGGTCATCCCGGTCGCCACCATGATCACGACCGTGGCGTCTGACTCCAGCCAGGCCAGGACCTGCCCCCGGGGGGCGGGCACCGTGGTCGGGGCTGATGTTGGTCCGGGTGCCGTGCCGACCCCGGTCGTGGGGCCCGTCGGGGTCGAGACCGCGCCGGTCTCGATCGTGGCCGCGATGCCGTCCTGGCCGTGGATCAGGGTCGGCGTGTCATCGACCAAGACGGTGCGCAGCACGTCGATGTCGGCGGGCGATCCGTGCACCACAGCGATGGACAGCGTGGGTCCTCTGCCCGCGGGGGCGCCGGCCGAGCCGCCGAACACCAGGAGCGAACCATTGGCGCTCAAGCTCGTCAACGCGTAGTTCACGGCGAATGGATCGACGGTGTACCCGGCGGCCTGGCGCAGGTACCCCCCCGGTGCGGGTGTGGCATCGATCGGGTCGGGTGCGGTCGACGCGCCGACCGCGTCGGCGATGTGTTGGCGCTCGGCCTGGGTGAGGGTACGAGAGGCCACCTCGACGAAGCCGTCAACACGGCGACCCAGCGACACGCGCAGGCCGTCGTACCCGCTGGGGCTGATGGTGGCGTTCGCCATGTCGGCGGGCGCATAGCGCACGATCGTCACGATGAAGGCCCCGCCCGGCCCCCCGTCGGGACCGGAGCCCTGCGTGAACAGGACGGTTCGCGACTCGAGGGGGATCGGCTGCGCGGCATCGGCCGGCATAGGAAGATCGCCGACGAACCGGGGGATGAGGTCCGGCGGCAACGCGCCCGGGATCAGGTGCGCGGTCGAAGCCGGCCCGCTGATGACCGGGACCTCGTCGGTGGCGGCACGACCGAGGCGGCCGACGGCGGCCACCAGCAGGATGACGACCGCCGCGGTGGCCGCGATCGCTGCGACTCGTTGTTGGCGCTGGCGGCGGACCCGACGGTAGGTGGCACGGCGCCCGGCGATCGGATCGGCGGCCGGCGCGGTCGCGGCGAGGTCGTGCAGGTGGGCGTGGAGCTCATCGATGTGCATGGGGGTCAACCTCCCTTTCCGTGTCGGGTCGGGTGTCGTCGAGCGTGATCCGGAGGTTCGTGAGCCCTGCGCTCAGCGCCGACTTCACTGTGCCGGGCGAGCAGGAGAGGGCGCGGGCGACCTCGTCGGTGCTGAGGTCGCACAAGTAGCGCAATACGACCGTGGCGCGTTGGCGGGCGGGGAGCCGGTCGAGGGCCTCGCGCAGCGTCTCGGCCGTGGCGATACGTTCCGCGAGGTCGGGCAACTCGTCGAGTCGACCGACCCTGCCCGCGGCGCCCACCGTGGCGAGTCCGGCCACCGACTCGCGGTGGTGCCGTTCGCGACGGTCGACCCGCGTCAGCCAGCGTTTCATCTGGTTCATGCCGACGACGATCACCCACCCGACCGGTCGTTCCATCCGTGACACCGCCGCCCACTTCCGGAACGCCTGGGCGAAGGCCTCTTGTGCCGCATCCTCCGCGCGAGAGCGGTCGCCGACGGCCAGCCCCAGGGTGCGCACGACCTCGTCGTAGTGTTCGGCGAAGAACGCCTCGTAGTCAGCCATCAGCACGACAAGGCCAGCAGGCCATGTTTCGGTTCACTCGGGCGCAGAACTTCTCGGGAGCAACCGCGGTCCGGCGATGCGCCGATCGTCGCGGCGGCGGGTGCGGCCGGTCGCGTCCAGGATCGTCATGAGGGGGATGACGTACTTGCGGGTGGTGTCGAGCAACTCGCGCAGGTCGCCGATGCTCAGGCCCTCCGGCCGGGTCTCCAACGCTCCGGCGATCGCGACCGCCGCCGCGTCGAGCGCGCCGGCGGTGAAGTAGATGCCATCGTGCTCGAACAGCAGGCCGCGGCGCCGCAGGTCCGCGAGCTGCTTCGCATCGATCCCGAACGCGGCCGGCGACGGTGGGCGGAACGGCGTCGCGTCGATCGCGGCGAGGTAGGGATGGTCGGGCACCGGGTCCGGTTGACCGGGAGAGCGGGCGCGCCCGCGGTCGAGGACGATCAGGCCTTCGGCGGCGAGCTGCTCGTGGACCGCGCGGCGGCGCGGATCGAGTCCGGCCAGGTCGACGCCCGCCGGGCCCGCGTCCGCGATGTCACCGAGCGATCGGTCGCGCTCGTCGGCCAGCAGCTTCGGATCCACGACCCAGGGGTCGACGTCCGGGGCGCGTCGCTCACCGGTGAGCCGCTCCAGCTCGGCGACCTCGACCCAGCCGCGTTCGCGGACCACACGATCGACCGACCGGTCCGGGGTCGCCGAGGCCGCCGGGAGCTGAGGGTCGACGTCGAGCACCTCGCCCCCGCCGATCGTCTCGCTCCGACCTGATTCACGCAGCACGAAATGATCCCCCGGCAGCAGCGGCAGCGCGACCGGCAGGTGGAGCCGGACGAAGCCGTGCCCGCCGGCGGCGATGGCATCGGGCCCGATCACCCGCATGCGCACCGGGTGCTCGCCCGAACCGAGGTAGACGACGTACGCCCCGCGTCGCGACACCGCATGATCGAGGCTGGGCAGGACGCTGAGCGACGCGTCGACCGTCGCCGTCTCGTGCCACTGGCCGGGGCGGACGAGCACCTGACCCCGGGCGAGCTGATCATGGTGGATGCCGGTCAGGTTCACCGCGACCCGCGCACCAGGGGCGAGCACCTCGTGGCGGGTGTGCGCGCTCTGCAGCGAACGGACCCGCACGGTGCGACGTCCGGGCCGAGCCCAGAGCTCGTCGTCCACGTGCAGCGCACCACCGGTCAGGGTGCCGGTGACCACGGTGCCGGCACCTTTCGCCGCGAAGACGCGATCGATCCACAGGCGGGGTCGGTCGTCGTCGACCGCGGCCGGTGTGCGCCGGACCAGGTCGGCCAACGCGGCCCGCAGCGAGTCGAGCCCGCGCCCCGCTGGCGCGTCGACGGCCACGATCGGGGCACCCTCGAGGAACGTCCCCTCGGTGTGGGCGCGCACCTCGTCGGTGCGGGCCTGCGCCTCGGCGGCGTCGACGGGGGCGACCTTCGTCAACGCGATCACGCCGTGGTTCACGCCGAGCAGCTGCAAGATGCGGAGGTGCTCCTCGGACTGGGGCTTCCACCCTTCGGTCGCGGCGACGACGAACAGGCACGCATCCACGGCACCGACCCCAGCCAACATGTTCTTGAGGAACCGCACGTGGCCGGGCACGTCCACGAAGGCGATGTCCTCGCCCGACGGCAGCGTCGCGAACGCGAAGCCGAGGTCGATCGTGAGCCCGCGTTCCTTCTCCTCGGCCCAGCGATCGGGGTCGGTCCCGGTGAGCGCCTGCACCAGCGTCGACTTGCCGTGGTCGACGTGCCCGGCCGTGGCGATGACCCGCATCAGCGTGACCGGCGCGCGAGTGGCCGGCGCGCGCGGTTGGCTCGGGTCATGGCGCCGGCGAGACCTGGCCGACCACGGCCGCGGTCAGCGCCGCGACGACTGTCGGATCATCGGCCGGGTCGATCGTGCGCAGATCGAGCAGCGTCTGCCCGGCGTGCACCCGGGCGATGATCGGTGGCATGGCGGCGCGCAGCGCGGCCGTGTGATCGCCGCCGAGCGCCAGGCCGACCGACGGGATCTCGACGCCGGGGAGGGTGCCGCCGCCTGGGGTGGACGCGCACGCGACGACGGCGAGGGCCGGGGAGCCCACGGCGGCCACGATCGCCTGGGCGCGAGCGTCGAGCTCGCCGACCGGGACCGTGGCGAGGCGCCAGAACGGCACCTCGATCCCGTCCCGCCGCAGGTAGGCCATGACGGTGTCGTGCAGCGCGCCCAGCACCAACGACCCGGGCCGGAACGCACGCGCCAACGGGTGCTGCGCGCACGCGGCGACCAGCTCGGCCCGCCCGGCGACGATGCCGGCCTGGGGGCCGCCGAGGAGCTTGTCGCCCGAGCAGACGACGAGGGCGGCGCCGGCCGAGAGGGTCTGGCGCACGGCCGGCTCGTCGCGCAACCACGCCGGGGGACCGTCGGCGAGCCACGGGCAGGCGGTGTCGAGCAGGCCCGAGCCGATGTCGACCACGAGGGGCACCGCCAGCCCGGCCAACTCGTGCGTGGTCACCGCTTCGGTGAACCCGACGATGCGGTAGTTGGACTGGTGCACCTGCATGACGAGCGCGACGTTCGCCGCCGGATCGCCGACGGCGCGTTCGAAGTCCGCGAGGCGCGTGCGGTTGGTCGTCCCGACCTCGATCAGGTGCGCGCCTGATTCGGCCATCACCTCGGGCACTCGGAACCCGCCGCCGATCTCCACGAGCTCGCCGCGCGACACCGCGACACCGCGACCGCGGGCGAGCGCGGCGAGCACGAGCAGCACCGCGGCCGCGCCGTTGTTCACGACCAGTGCCGCCTCGGCGCCACATGCGCGGGCGAGCATCGTGGCGGTGTGCGCCGATCTCGAACCGCGCGCCCCGGTCGTGAGATCGAGCTCGAGGTTCGTGTACGAGGCCGGCTGGTGGTAGCCGACGGGGGCGCGCCCGAGGTTGGTGTGCAACAGCACGCCGGTGGCGTTGATCACTCGCTGGAGCAACGATCGCCGCAGCGCGTCGGCCCGTGTCCCGGCGTGCGCGACGTCGCCGGCCGCGATCGCTTCGCGGGCGACCAGGACTAGGAGCGGATGGGGCAGTTCCTCGCCGCGCAGCGTTCCCGCGGCCGCCGCGGCGGATTGCTCGGCCGCCAAGCGGCGCGCGATCACGTCGACCGATGGAGGGCGCGTGTCGGCGCCGGAGCGGTGGTCGTCGACAGCGTCGGGCACGCCGAGAGGATAGGGGACGAGCCGGTTCGGTCCCGGGGCCACGCCACGGCAGGATGGCGCGGCCGCGGCTTGGGGCGGACGCGACCCAACGCGACCGTCGCGGGACAGGCCATCACCGTTAGGCTGACGGGCATGATCGGGCTGCTCATCGTCGTCTTCATCGTCGTGCCCGTCATCGAGCTCTACGTGTTCGTCCAGGTGTCTGCCGCCATCGGGTTCCTCCCGTCGCTGTTGCTGGTGGTGACCTTCAGCGTGGCGGGGGCGTGGCTGGTCAAGCGCGAAGGCATCGGCGTGGCTCGGCGGGCGCAGGCCCAACTCGACAACGGCCAGCTCCCGGCGGCCGAGATCGTCAACGGCCTGCTCCTGCTCCTCGCCGGGGCGCTCATGCTCTTCCCCGGGTACGTGACCGACCTGCTCGGTCTCATCCTGCTCATCCCCCCGGCCCGGGCTGGCATCCGGGTGCTGTTGTTGCGCCGATTCGAGAAGCGGGTGCGCGCGGCGTTCGCCAATCCCAGCGCGGCGATGTTCGGCGGGGGCGGCGACGGTGGGTTCGGCCCGGCCGCCGACATCGGCTTTCGCTCGGCCCGCGTGCACACCGGCGAGGCCACCTACGGTTCTGACACGGTCTACGACGTGCACGAGGTGGATCCCGACCGCTCCGGCTCCGACCGCAGTGGCTCCGACGATCCCGGCTCCGACGATCCCGGCGCCGGTCGTCCGGTCCGGGACGACACCGAGCCTCCGGCGTTGGGTCGCTACTGATGCCGAGCACGATTCCGTTGCGCGACGCAGCCACGGTCATGTTGGTGCGCGACGCGCCGGCCGGTGCGCCGGGCATCGAGGTCTTCATGTTGCGGCGCAACCTGCAGTCCGACTTCGTCGGCGGCGCGTACGTGTTCCCTGGGGGCGCGGTCGACGATCATGATCGTCACGCCAACCTCGAACCGGTGTGCATCGGGCGGTCCGACGCCGACGCGTCGCATCAGCTGGGGATCGACCGGGGCGGTTTGGCGTACTGGGTGGCCGCCATCCGCGAGTGCTTCGAGGAAGCCGGCGTGCTGCTCGCCCGCGACGCGCAGGGCCAGACCGTCCGCTTCGACGACCCGGATCTGGACGCCCGCTTCCGCGTGCACCGCAAGGCGGTCGACTCCGGCTCGCGCCGCCTGGTCGAGGTGTGCGAGGACGAGCAACTGCAGCTCGAGGTCGACGACATCTACTACTTCAGCCACTGGATCACCCCCGAAGGCGCGCCCCGTCGATACGACACGCGGTTCTTCGTCACGAGCGGGCCCGACGGCCAGGTGCCGCTGCACGACGACCGCGAGGTCATCGCCAACCTGTGGATCCGTCCGTCCGACGCGCTGGCGCGGTACCGCGCCGGGGAGTTCGAGCTCTTCTTCCCGACCATGCGCAGCCTGTTGGCGCTCGAGCGGTTCACCACCACGCAGGCGGTCCTGGATGCCGCCGCCGCGATCGAGCACGTCCCGGCGATCCTGCCCAAGATCGTCGAGGACGTCACGGGCTACCGCATCTTGTTGCCCGGTGACGACGGGTATGACGAGGCGATCGCCGTGGCGTTGCCCGAGGGCATCCCGATGAACAAGGTCAAGATGCAGGTGCCGGCTGACCCCACCAGGGTGGCGGCGCCGGCCGAGGGTGGGGCGGGAGCACGATGATGCGCAAGAAGGTGGCGGAGATCGACACCGAGGACGGCGAGGAAGCTCCCCCTCCCGAGCAACTGGTCGTCGGAGTGGCCAAGGCGCTCAGTCCGCTGGCGCGGCGCATCCTTGCGCCGAACCCCGGCATCTTCACCGGCCCCGGCACGAACACGTACCTGGTCGGCATCGACGAGATCGTGGTGATCGATCCCGGTCCCGCCGACGATCGTCACCTCGACGCGATCGTGGGGTGCGGCGGTGATCGCATCCGCTGGATCGCGGTCACCCACACCCACGAGGACCATGCGCCGGGCGTGGCCGGGTTGAAGGAGCGCACCGGTGCCGAGGTCCTGGCGTACGGGCCGCGCGATGGGCTCAAGCCGGATCGCAAGATCGGTGACGGTCACACGATCGAGGCGACCGAGTTCCGGCTGACGGCGTTCCACACGCCCGGTCATGCGTCGAACCACCTGTGCTTCCTCCTCGAGGAGGAGCGCATGTTGTTCTCCGGGGATCACCTCATGCAGGGCTCGACCGTGGTCATCCGCCCGCCCGACGGGGACATGGCCGCCTACATGGAGTCGCTCGCCCGGCTGCGGAAGCTGCGCCTGAAGTCCATCGCCCCTGGCCACGGCCGGCTCATCGAGAAGCCGGGCGAGGCGATCGACTGGTACATCGCACATCGCGTGGAGCGCGAGCAGCAGGTGCTCGACGCGCTGGCCGCCGCGGGGACGGCGAAGATCGATGACCTGGTGCCGGTGGTGTACGCCGAGCTCGACGAGGCCCACCAGCAGATCGCGGTGTACTCCATGCACGCGCACCTGTTGAAGCTCGCCGCCGAGGGCAAGGTCACGGGCAAGACCCTGGCCGGGAAGTGGTCCATCGTCTGAGGCGGTGCGCGGCGGTTGGCGTCTCCGGGGGTCCTCCGGGTCGTTCGCCCGGCCGTACCCTCCGCTGTCGCCCGGGCGTTCCCTGGGTGCCACGGACCGTTTGCCCACTGTTTGCCGTACAGCAAACAGAAAACGGGCAGGTGGGGGGTTCCGTTCGGACGCGAACTCCGGTACGGTGGGTGTTTGTGGACCAGCGAACACTAAACGATCTGGTGGGGGAGCTCCGGGCGGCCTGCGAGGCCCTGGGGCTCGCCGCGCAGATCGCCGCCGACGGGGTCCGCCCGGACGGGTTCGGCCAGCTGACCGTCAGCATCGACGGACGGGTCCTGCGCGTCGCGGTCACCACCCGGGCGGACCTGCGGCCGGCGTCGGCCAAGGAGTTCCCGGCCATCGGTGAGCACGCCACCCGCATCATCGCGACGGCGGACGGGGAGGGGGATCCGGTCGACGCCGGGTTGGTCTTCGCCGACCGCCTCGCCGAGCACACCCGCGACATCCTGCAGGCCCGCGGCTGGGGATGGCTCGATCGGCGCCGGGGCAACCTGCGGCTGTGGGCGCCGGGCGTCCGCCTCGACACGACGGTCACGCCACCGGTGGCCGCCGACGCGGTGGTGCGGGTACGTGATGCGTTCTCCGCGACCGGTCGACGCCTGGCGCTGTGGCTGCTGTTGCACCCCCACGACCCGGCCTCCCCCCGGGCGATCAGCCGCGAGACCGGCATCTCGCCGGGCCAGGTCTCGAACCTGCTCGCCGCCCTGACCGCCGAGGCCCTGCTGCGCCGGGACCGCACGCCGCTCGTGCCCGAGCTCTTCTGGGCGCTCGCCGAGCACTGGAAGCCCAAGCGCCATGCGCTGCTCACGCTGCCGTCGCCCCACGAGCTCGCGTCGGCCCCCGAGCTGCAGACCTCGCGCTGGGTGCTGTCGGACACCTGCGCGGCGGCGGCGTACGGCGCCCCGGTCGCGGTCGGCCCGCACTACCCCGTCGACCTGTACGTACCCGACCAGAAGACGCTCTCGTGGGTGTTGGCCCGCTCCACGATCGCCGCCGACTTCGGCCAGCGCACCGCCACGGTCGCGATCGCCCCCGACGACCTCGTCGGGGACCCTCGGTTCCGGCGCACCGAGGCGGGACAGGACTGGCCGCTGGCCCACCCGGTCGTCGTCGCCCTCGATCTCGCGGTCGATCGCAACCGGGGCCGCGAGGTCGTGGAGCAGTGGCAGCCAGACCCGGGTCTGGCGGTCGAACGTGTCTGGTGATCGCGCGCAACCGCCACCGGGCTGGCCCCCGCCGACTCGCTACGGCGACCGGACCGTGGCGATCACCAACGATCGCCGCGGGGTGGTCCAGCGCTCGGTGGAGTCGCTCGCCGATCTGCCCGCCGACCTGCCGCGAGCGGCGCTCGTCGGCGGTCTCGCGGTGATGGTGCGGCTCTACCAGGCGCATCGCGTCACCACCGACTTCGACGAGGTGACCGAGGAGCGCGAGGAGACCATCGCGGTGCTGCTGGCGCGCGGTGCGGTGCGCACGTCGAACGGGGTGCTGCTGCCCGACTACGGCGTGCAGCTCGATCTGCTCGACGCCGGGCTGAGCCTGCCCGAGCTCGCCGCACTCACGCTCGATCTGGTCGACGGGTCGAGCTCAGACGCCGAGCGGCGCGCGATCCAGCTCGCCCTCGTGTGCCGCTACGCGCTCGAGACGGCGGTCGACACGAAGATCTTCGTGGTCGACCGTGACGAGGTGGTGGCCTCGGTGACCATCCCGGTCGCGTTGGCCGGGGCCCTCGTCGCCATGAAGGTGCACGCCGCGGTCCAGTCCGAGCGCAAGGCGGACAAGGCGGCCGGCGACATCTACGACAGCTACCGACTGATCCGGGCCTGGGGTCCGTCGGTCATCGCCGAGGACCTCAGCCGCGCGCCCGTCCCCATGATCCAGACGGCGGCGGCGCAGATCGACGAGGTGTTCGTCGCCGGCGCCGAGCGGTCGGCGCGCAAGCTGCGGTCGGCCTCGATGCCGGGCGTCGAGACCGTCGACGTCGACGACCTCGAGGCGGCCGGAGCCGTGGTCGACGCGCTCGAGCCCTTCCGGCACTGGGATTGAACGACGCGGGTCGGCCGGGCCTTCGCCGAGCCCACGGCGGGGACCTCGGTCCGCGGTCGGGCGAGATCCCGGCGGCATCTCGATCCGGGCCACACGTCACAGCGGTGGGGGAGACGTGGCCGCAGAATCGCGACTACCGTCCTGCGGATACCACCCACGGGGGGACCGAGGGCAGGTCGGCCGGCGCCACGGTGCTCCGGCGCACCGGCGATCGTCGGGTCATCCTCCCGGATTCACACTCCAGCCAAGGGGGATCCCGGCCATGGCCGACTACCAGCTCTTCATCAACGGCGAGAACTGCGCCGCCGCTTCCGGCGAGACGTTCGCCACCTACAACCCGGCCACCGGCGAGAAGATCGCCGATGTCGCGAAGGCCGGCAAGGAAGACGCCGTGCGGGCCATCGAGGCCGCGCGCAAGGCGTTCGACGAGGGCCCCTGGCCCAAGATGACCGGCGCCGAGCGCGGCGCCAAGCTCCACAAGATCGCCGAGCTCATCAACGCCAACGCCGCCGAGCTGTCCGAGCTCGAGTCGCTCGACGGCGGTGGCACCATCCGCAAGGCGCAGCTCGCCGATGTGCCCGGCGCCGCCAACGCGTTCGAGTGGTTCGCCAAGATGGCCGAGGAGCGCCCCGACCGCATCGACCTCGAGGGCTCGCCCTTCCCGATCTCGACCAACTACGTCCGCTACGAGCCGCTCGGTGTCTGCACCGGCATCGTGCCGTGGAACTTCCCGCTGATCATGGCCGCCTGGAAGATCGCCCCGGCGATCGCCGCAGGCAACACGTCGATCATCAAGCCCGCGACGTTCACGTCGCTCACCGCGCTGCGCCTCGCTCAGATCATCGCCGAGGCCGATCTGCCGCCCGGCGTCGTCAACGTCATCGCCGGTCCCGGCGGCACCGTCGGCGAAGAACTGGCCGGCAACGTGATGGTCGACAAGACCGCGTTCACCGGTTCGACCGAGGTCGGCCGCCGCATCATGCAGCTGGCGTCGGGCACCGTGAAGCCCGTGACCCTCGAGCTCGGCGGCAAGTCCGCCAACATCGTGCTCGACGACGCCGATCTGGATCAGGCCGCCGCCGCGGTGCTGTGGGGCACGTTCATGCACGGTGGCCAAGTCTGCGAATCCGGTACCCGGGCGCTCGTGCAGAAGGGCATCTACGACGAGTTCGTGAGCCTGCTCGCGGATCGCGCCGGCAAGATCGTGCTGGGTGATCAGCTCGACATGATGACCGACCTCGGTCCGCTTGTGCACACGAGCCAGGTCGAGACCGTCGAGCGCTACGTGGCCCTCGGCCGCGACGAGGTCGGCGAGCCGATCACCGGCGGCGCCAAGCCCGAGAGCCTGCCCGGCAACCTCGATCCGAACGCCTTCTTCCTGCCGACGATCTTCGCCGACGTCGACAACAAGGCCAAGATCGCGCAGGAAGAGATCTTCGGCCCGGTGCTGTGCGTGATCCCGTTCGAGACCGACGAGGAAGCGGTGGCCATCGCCAACGACTCGATCTACGGCCTCG
Organism: Acidimicrobiales bacterium; assembly: GCA_038324235.1. GTDB lineage: Bacteria > Actinomycetota > Acidimicrobiia > Acidimicrobiales > Acidimicrobilacustridaceae > JBBQHT01. Next base: position 22,813 of record JBBQHT010000007.1, on the reverse strand, counting down.
GTGGCGGCGTGCAGTCCGGCAACCTCGACCGAGCCCAGAACGTGGCGGCCGGCATGCGCACCGGCACGGTCTGGATCAACGACTACCACCTGATCGATCCGGGCCGTCCGTTCGGCGGCTACAAGGAGTCGGGCATCGGGCGCGAGCTCGGCACCCAGGGCTACGACGCCTATCGCCAGGTCAAGCACGTGCACGTCAACCCCGAGACCTCGGGCCGTGACAACCACTTCCACTACGCCCTGCTGAGCGGCAACATCTGATCCAGCCAGGACGAGCACGAACCAGGGCGCCGGCACCAGCCGGCGCCCTGTTCGCGTGGCATCTCGACGTTCTGTCGGCCGTGCGCGCGCGAGGCGGCATCGGATACGGACAGGTTCGTGAGCCGCCCGTTGGAGATGGCCGGGACGGATCAGCGGGCGCGGCGGGAGAGCTGCTCGCGGTTGGTGATGCGGTAGCGCCGATCGATCTGCTCGATCCAGCCGAGGCGGATGAACGAGGCGATCGCCTTGTTGACCCGCTCGCGCGACGCGCCGACCATGCCGGCGAGCTCTTCCTGGGTGATCGGCAGCGCGAACTCGTCGGCATCACCGGCGAGCTCCAAGAGGCGCTTGGCGGTGCGGCCGGTGACGTCGAGGAACACCGAATCGGCCAGGGCCGCGTCGACGCCGCGCAGGCGCCCCGACAAGAGGGCCACGACCTTCCAGAGCAGCTGCGGTTGGACGTGGTAGAGATCCTGCAGCGGCGCATATGGGATGGCGATGACCGACGACGGCTCGAGCGCGCGGGCCTCGGCCGAGCGCTGCAACTGATCGAACAGCGGCATCTCACCGAAGAGGTCGCCGCGTTCCATGAGCGCCATCATCGACTCGCGACCGTCGACCGACTTGTTGGAGATGGCGATGCGACCGTCGGCGACGACGAAGAGCTCGGCCGCCTCCTGGCCTTCGCTGAACAGCACGTCGCCGCGCTGGAGCTGACGGGACTCGGCCGCCGCGGCGATCACGTCGATCTGGCTGGGCTCGAGCTCGTTGAAGAGCTCGACTTCGGTGAGGAGCGATCGGTCGACCATCGGCGGGCAGCCTAGTGGGTCCGTGCCGAACGGTGGTGCGTCGGGTTGCGGGCCAGCTTCGCCGAACCGTGGAGCCCCGTGCCTCGAGGATCATGCGGGTTCCGGCACTCGAGTGCCGCATCAGCAAACGTTTGCGGGGGTGCGTCGGCCAGCTTCGCCGCTCGCGGCGTCCTCGTCCTCGTCGCACAACCAAGTGCGCCTTCGTCCTGCGTCCTGGCGAGCGACGAACCATGGCTCGCCACACCCCTCCCAATGTTCACTGATACGGCACTAGGTTCTCGATGATGAGCGTCTGGGTGATCGTGTTGGCCGCGGGGAGCGGGAGCCGGTTCGGGGGGTCGATCCCGAAGCAGTACGAGCAGCTGGCCGGGCTGCGGGTCATCGATCGGTCCCTCGCCGGGGCCCGGGCGGCGGGCGACGGTGTCGTGCTCGTGGTGGCGCCCGACCGCGCCGCCGACCCCGAGCCCGGCGCGGATCGGGTGGTCGCCGGCGGGGCGAACCGCTCGGACTCGGTGCGGGCCGGCCTGGCCGTCATCCCCGCGGACGCCGATGTCGTCGTGGTGCACGACGGCGCCCGCCCCCTCGCGACTGCGGCGCTGTACGCCGCGGTCATCGACGCGGTGCGCGCCGGCGCGGCGGGGGCGATCCCGGGCGTTCCGGTGATCGACACGATCAAGCGCGTCGACGGCGACGGCGTGGTCGTCGAGACCGTCGACCGGTCGAGCCTGGTCGCGGTGCAGACGCCCCAGGCGTTCGCCCCCGGCGCCCTGCGCGACGCCCACGCGGCCGGCGGCGACGCCACCGACGACGCCGGCCTCGTCGAACAGATCGGTGGACGGGTGACCGTCGTACCTGGCGAGGTGACCAACCTCAAGATCACCCATCGCCACGATCTGGACCGGGCCGAGCAGCTCCTCGTCGAAGGGTGATCGACGGCTCCGCGACCTGGATCAGCACCCGCTCGCAATGTCCGCGGCCTCGGCACTACCGTCTCCCCGATGTCTGTACGGGTCGGCCAGGGTTTCGATGTGCACGCCTTCAGCGACGACCCGGCCCGCCGGCTCGTCCTGGGCGGCGTCGCGTTCGAGGGGGAGCGCGGTCTCGTGGGGCACAGCGATGCGGACGTGATCGCGCACGCCTGCGCCGACGCGCTGCTCGGTGCGGCAGGCCTCGGTGACATCGGCCGGCACTTCCCCGACACCGATCCGACCTGGGCCGGCGCGGACAGCATCGCACTGCTGACCGAGGTGGCCGCCAAGGTGCGCGCCGCCGGTTACGAGCCGGGCAACGTTGATTGCGCGGTCGTGTGCGAGGCGCCGAAGCTGGCGCCTCGGCGCGAGCAGATGGAACAGCGCCTCACCGATGCGGTGGGCGCACCGGTGACGCTGAAGGGCAACCGTGCCGAGGGCCTGGGCGCCCTCGGCCGACGAGAGGGCATCGCCTGTTGGGCGGTGGCAGTGGTGAGCAACCCATGAGTCCGGCTGGATCGTCATCATCCCGCGGCGGTGGGCGCGGCTCGCGCCCGCCGGCCAAACCCAAGGGCGCGGGTTCGCGGCCGAAGGTGTCGAACGCCAAGGCCGCCAAGGCGAAGGGCGACCGGCCCAACGCCGCGCGGGCCGAGGCCCGCCCGACCCAGGGTTCGGGCCGCGGGCGCACCAACGAGAACAGCGCACGGGGCGCGTCGCGCAAGCGGTCGGACGGCGTGGCCACGGTGGCCGACGCCACCGCCGGCACCGGAGCCGGGAGCGGCGCGAGCCGGGCCCGCTACGGCGCCGATCGGCCGGGGGGAGGCCGCGCCAAGTCGGCGGCCTCGCGGGGCCTCGGCGGCGATCAGATCGAAGGGCGCCAAGCCGTGCGAGAGCTGTTGCTCGCGGATCGGCGCAAGGTGTTCGAGGTGTGGGTGGCCAGCGATCAGGACGATGCCGAGGTCCTCGACGACATCGCCGAGCTCGCGCTCAGCCTGGGCGTGGCCGTGCGCGACGTCAGCCGTTCCAAGCTGTTCGCCCGCGCCCGCACCGAGGCGCCCCAAGGGGTGCTCGCGATCGCGCAGGAGCTGCCCGAGGCCGATCTCGACGAGCTGTGCCGGCGGCCGAAGAACGGTCCGGCTCCGTTCCTGCTCGCCGTCGACGGCGTGACCGATCCGGGCAACCTCGGGGCGCTCTTGCGCTCGGCGGAGTGCGCGGGCGTGACCGGCGTCGTCCTGCCCCGCCACCGCTCGGTCCACATCACACCGACGGTCGGCAAGGCCGCGGCGGGGGCGATCGAGTTCCTGCCGATGGCCATCGCCGGCGGGCTCCCCACCGCCATCACCCGGGTGCAGAAGGCCGGGGTGTGGGTGGTCGGCCTCGACGGGGGTGGGACCGAGACGCTGTTCGACCTGGCGCTCAACGACGAGCCCGTGATGCTCGTGCTCGGCGCGGAGGGCAAAGGCCTGTCCCGGCTGGTGCGCCAGCGCTGTGACACCGTGGCCGCCATCCCGCTCGGCGGTCGCCTGTCCTCGCTCAACGTCGCCGCGGCCGGCGCGCTGGCCTGCTTCGAGGTCGCCCGCCGGCGGCATCAGGGGGCTGCGTTGAAGGCGGCCGCGTTGAAGGGGGCCGGGTGACACCGCTGCCGCGGTCGGGTCGGGGCGATCCCCGCCGACGCGGGGTGGTGCTCGTGGCGCTGGCGCTGACGTTGACCGGCGCGCTGGCCCTGGCGTCGTGCTCGTCCTCGTCGGGGACCGTCACGCCGACCCCGTTGCCCACCAACACCGGGGCCACCTGTGATGATCCGGCCGGTGATCTCACTCCGGCGGGCTTCGACGGCACCGGTTCCTTGCGGGATCCGGCGGGGATCGACATCACCCACGCCGAGGCTCGCGTGACCGACTCGGGGCTGCGGGTCAGCTTCACCACGGCGGGGCCGATCCCGTCGGCGCCGTCACCCGAGTTCGTCCTCGGCCAGGGTGAGTCCGGCACGCCGCAGGGCTTCGAGCTGCGGGCTGCGCCCGACGGTTCGGGCACGTGGGTGGTCACCCTGGTGACGAACGCCGTGAACGCGACGACCAAGGCGGTGGAGGAGAAGCGCGCGCCGCTCACCGTGCCGGTCAAGGTCGAGGGCAACCAACTGTCGTTCGAGGTGCCGAGCAAGGATGTGCCCCGCATCGCCACGTTCGTGTGGCACTTCGGGACGACGTCGGGGCCGGAGGAAGCGACCGTCATCGACTACTGCGACGAGAGCACGGGTCAGGCCCCGCCCGGCACGGACACGGGCTCGAGCGTCGTCACCACGGTGACGCCCCCGACCACCGTGGCGGACGCGGCGCTCGGCCAGGAGCAGACCTTCGCGACCGGCTCGAAGGTCGCCGTGTACGCGGTCCAGTCACCACCGACGACACCGAGCCCGGACGCCGTGCCGCCCGACGAAGGCTTCAAGCTGGCGGTGGTGGACGCGCAGGTGTGCGCCGGGGACAAGCAGATCCAGACCCACGCCGGCTTCTTCTACCTCAAGCTCGTGACCAATCAGATCTACCCGGCCCGGATCAAGGTGGCCCCCGGGGTGATCCCCGGCTTCCCCGACGACCAGTCGCTGCCCGCGGGCGAGTGCGTCCGCGGCTGGGTCACTTTTCAGATCCCGACAGCCGGCGCCATCGCCCAGGTGCTGTACAGCCCCAACAGCGACAGCCGCGGCGCGCTGGTGTGGACGGCGTCCTGACTCGGTGACTCGGTCACCCGGTCAGGGCCTGGTCACCAGGTCCGGGTCGGCGGCCTGGATCGCCCGCCACACGCGCTCGGCGGTGGCGGGCATGTCGAGGTGGCGCACCCCGAAGGGGGCCAGGGCGTCCACGACCGCGTTGTGCACTGCCGGGGTCGCTCCGATCGTGCCTGACTCGCCGATGCCCTTCGCGCCCAGCACGTTCATCGGGGTGAGGGTCTCCATGAGGACCCGCTCGAACGCGGGAAGCTCGGTGGCCGAGATCACGCCGTAGTCCGCGAAGTTCGCGGTGAGCGGGTTGCCGTCGTCATCGAAGCGGACCTCTTCGAGCAGGGCCTGGGCCGCGCCCTGGGCGAGGCCGCCATGCACCTGGCCTTCGGCGAGCAACGGGTTGAGGATGCGCCCGGCGTCGTCGACCGCGACCAGGCGCAGCAGGGTCACCTGCCCCGTCTCGGTATCCACCTCGACGACGGCGACGTGCGCGCCGAACGGGAAGGTGGGTCCGGCGGCGGCGAAGTCGGACAAGCCGACGAGCGGGTTGTCCGGATCGGCGGCAGCGATGTCGGCCCACCCCACGCTGACCGCCGGTGTGCCGGTCACGTGGAACCGGCCACCGGTATTGAGGGCACCGGTGGTCGCGGTGTCCGCGTCGGTGCTCAGCACGATGTCCTCGACGGCCGCCTCGAGCAGCTCGGCGGCACGGTGGCGGGCCAGTTCGATGGTCTTGACCGCGGCGTCGTTGATGGCGGACCCGGCGATCTGCACCGAGCGGGACCCGCCGGTGATCGAGCCGGTCGGCACGATGTCGGTGTCGCCGTGCACGACCTCGATCTGGTCCATGGGGATGCCGGTGCGCTCGCTCACCAGCATCGCCCATGACGTGTGGTGGCCCTGCCCGTAGGGGTTCGACCCGGTGATCACGAGCGCCGAGCCGTCGGGCCGGATCTCGACCGAGCCGTACTCGGCGCCGCCGCCGAGGGCCGTGATCTCGACGTAGGTGGCCAGGCCGATGCCGAGCGCGAGTGGATCGCCCGCCGCGCGGCGGCGCGCCTGGTCGGCCCGCAGCTCCTGGTACCCGGCCGCCTCGAGGGCGCGGTCGAGCGCGCCCTCGTAGTCCCCGCTGTCGTAGACGGTCTTGGTGGCCGTGGTGTACGGGAACGCATCGGGGGCGATGAAGTTGCGGCGCCGCACTTCGGCAGGGTCCAGGCCGATCTCCGCCGCGAACAGATCGACGGCGCGCTCGATCGCGGCGGCGGCCTCGGGCCGGCCCGCGCCGCGGTAGGCGACGGTCGGCGTGGTCGTGGTGAGCGCTGACCGGGACGAGAACGACACGTGGTCACGATCGAGGTCGTAGACGCCACTGACCATCGTGCGGGTCATCCACGGCAGGATCGCGCCCATCGCGGGGTACGCCCCGGCGTCCTGCACGACCGCCAACTGGTACGCCGTGATCTGGCCATCCTGCGTCCCCCCGATCGTGACGTCCTGGATCTGCCCGCGGCCGTGACCCATCGCGGTCATGTTGTCGGTGCGGCTGTCGATCCACCGGACCGGGCGACCGGTGTGCCGGGAGAGCCAACCGAGCAGGAGCCCTTCGGCGTAGGGCTGGGCCTTGGCGCCGAACCCGCCACCGACGTCGGGGCACACGACCCGCACATCGTCCTGGTCGAGCCCGTAGACCTCGGCGAGCTGGTCCCGGATGGGATGCACCCCCTGGCAGGCGACGTACTGCACCAGGCGGCCGTCCTCCCAGGTGGCGGTGGACGAGCGAGGCTCGATCGGGCTCGGTGCCACCCGCTGGTTGATCATCCGTTGGCTGACGACGACCTCGCACGCCGTGAAGTCGACGGCCGCGCCGCGGTGGGCGATCTGCATCGCGAGGTTCGTGCCGGCGTCGGGGAACAGCAACTCGACGAAGCCCTCGTCGCCGGGTTCGCCGAGGGCGGCCTCGGGATCCACGAGTGCCGGGAGGGGGTCGTAGTCGACGATGATCGCCTCGGCGGCGTCAGGGCCCTGCTCGCGGGTCTCGGTGAGGATCGCGGCGATGGGTTCGCCGACGAAGCGGACGATGCCGCGGGCGAGGTACGGCCGGGTCATCGTGGGGTTGATCGGTGGATCCGGCACGAGGTCGGCCAGGTCCAGATCATCGGCCGTGATGATGGCCACGACACCGGGAAGCATTCGGGCGTCGTCCGCATCCACCTCGAGCAGGCGAGCGTGCGCCACGTTCGACCGGAGGAAGGTCACGAACAGGGCACCGTCGGGCGCGAGATCGTCGACGTAGGATCCCCCGACCGTCAGCAGCGCCGGATCCTCCCGCCGCACGACCCGGTGCCCCAAGATGCTGTTCGTCATGCCGGCACGCTACCGGTCATGGCTCACCCGGCGACGGCTGTCCAACCGGTTCCTTCTCGGCTCTCCTCGTGCCCCTCGTCGACGCTTGTGGGCTCCGGAAGCACCGACGGGAGACACGAGCGATCAGCGAAGCCCGCGGCGGACCCGCTCGACTCGACGTCAAGCTCGACGCCACATGTTCCGCGTTCATGTACTTCCCGAAGGAGGTCCGGTTCGACCGACTGGGTTGCGAGGGAGCCTTCAGCGCCATCGCGTTCCTACCAGGCCGGCGTGTCGCGGCCGAGGGGGCCGGACGGGCGGAGCGGTGCTGGCTCGAGGCCGGCGATCGACCCTGGGATGCGGACGCGCCGCATCGGTCCCCAGTGGGTCTCGACCCTTTCGGACAAGGTACGGACGAGATCCGGGTCCGGGTCGGGACAGGTGGGATCGCCGGTCTCGCCCTGGTCGACGAGCAGGCGCGCGGTGCGGGCGAGCGAGGTCTGCACGGTCCACGCCGCCCCCCGCGCGGCGCGGGTGGTCAGCGCCCGACCGATCGCGGCGGCCACCAGGTAGCCGGTTGCGTAGTCGAGGGCCTGGGCGGGGAGCGGAGTCGGGCGGTCGCGGCCGGCGAGCTGTTGGCCGCGCGCCGCGATGCCGGTGCTCATCTGCACCAGGCTGTCGAACCCGCGTCGGGTGTGCCACGGGCCGGTCCACCCGTAGGCGTCGAGCTGGGCGACGACGAGACTCGGGTGGCGCGCCCGCAGGGACGGGGCATCGAGCCCGATGCCGTCGAGCGAGTCGGCGCGATATCCCGTGACGACGACGTCGGCGCGCGCGAGCAGCGAGTCGGCGGTCGCCCGGTCGCCGTCGTTGCGCAGGTCGAGTGCCACGCATCGCTTCCCCGCGGTCGTCAGCGGGAGCAGTGCCGGGACCTCGGCGAACCCGGGCGGGTCGACGCGGATGACGTCGGCACCCAGATGGGCGAGGAAGGAGGTAGCGGTGGGTCCCGCGATCACGCGGGTGAGGTCGAGCACCCGGATGCCGTGAAAGGGGAGGGCCGCAGCCGGGGCCGGATCGGCACTCGAACGGGTGTCGGCCACGCTGTCGGACCCATGATCGAGGTCACGGAGGGGACGCGTCGCCGTCCCGGTCGGGGTGGCGGCGATGGTGAGCAAGGGCTCAGCGCCGACGGCGAGCGACTGGGGGTGTGCGGCCCACGCCACCAGCGGGCGCATCGCCGCGGCGCACCCCCCGGCGGCCACCACCGCCGCCTCGAGATCGTCGGCCTCCCACGTGGCGACCGCCCGCGCGACGGCGTCGCGGGTCGGTTCGGCCCTGACGACGGCGAGCGCAGCGGTCAGGTGGTGCGCGTAGTTGGTGTGCAACCGGATCCAGCCGTCGGCGCAGCGGTAGTCGCCGGCGACCGGATCCCAGAGCGCAGGGAGCTCCCAACCTTCGGGTGCGAGGTGGCGTTCGCTCTGGAACGAGATGGCTGCGTGAGCCCGATCGACGGCGACCGCCGCGATCGTGCCACCCTCGCGGACGGCGTGGAACTCGGCCGCGGCGAGGGCCGCGGCGGCGACCGAGGTTGCCGCCAGGTCCGTGACGGCGAAGGGCGAGGCGAGCGCTGCCTGCGGGCCTGTCAGCGTCACGTGGTCGAGGGCGCTGGCGCCGCCGCCGAGCGCCTGCCAGATGGTGGCGAGGAGCTCCGGCGACTCGGCGACGGCGTTCCGGCGACGACCCGCCGCGTCGGCCGGGGCCGACATCGCGGGCGCGGCCTCGACCGCGGGAACGTTCGACTCGTTCATGGTCCGACGGTCTCACCCCCGGCGGCCGGGCGCAAACCGCGGCGTCTTCCACCGGTGAAGGTGCACCAGCACGGCGACCGCCACCCGCGTGACGGCCGCGCGTTCCGGCGATCACCGGCGGCGACGCCCTCCAGTCGGTTCCATCCCGGAGTCATCGCGGCTCGCCGGTATCGCATGGATGCTTCTGGGCTCCGGTGGCGCCCCTCGTGATGACCCGTTCAGGCAGGCGTGCCGACGAGGACGGCGTCGATCTGGTCCACGACCATGCGCATGCCCTCCTCGATCCCCATGGCGAGCACCTGCTCCATGCCCGCCTGCGAATCGAAGTGGGTGCGGACCGCCATCACCGCGCCCCCGCCGTCGCCCTCGGCGAAGGTGATGATCATGGCTGTCATCGCGTTCCCGTCGTTGGGACGGCCGTCGTCGTCCACGTCGGCATCGCGCAGCTCGAGGTGGTGCGGCGGGTCGGCGGCGATGACCGCCCACGCGCTGTCGTGGCGCTCACCCTCGTCGCCGGTCATGAAGAAGGTGATCCGCCCTCCGGTGCGCAGGTCGTGGTCGACCACGGTCACCGGGTAGCCAGGAGGCCCCCACCACCGCTCGAACTGGCGAGGGTCGGCCCACAGCTGCCACGCCCGTTCGACGGTGGCATCAAGCTCCGCCGTGACGGTCATGGTCAAGGCTTCGACGTCCTTCTCGACGTTGGTCACGCTCATCGTTTACCTCCAGTGGTTCGCTTCTCGGTGGCCAGGAGGTTGTCGATCCGGTCCACCCGCGCCCGCCACAGCTCCTCGATGCCGTCGAGGAGCTCCCGGGCCCGCTCGATGGTTTCGACGTCGGTGCGCACGAGCCGCTCGCGTCCCCGCTGCTCCTTGGTGACGAGCCCGGCGCCTTCGAGCACGGCGACATGCTTCTGCACGGCGGCGAAGCTCATCGGGTAGCGCTTCGCCAACGCCGACACGCTGTACCCGTCCCCCGCGGCGACCGCGAGGATGTCGCGCCGAGTGCTGTCGGCGAGGGCGTGGAAGATGCGGTCGACGACCGCGGCGGATGTCTGATCTACAACCATTCGGTTGTATGTTCGCGCCGAACGGGCCCGCCCGCAAGACCTCGTCGGCGGATTCGTCCGGTGACGCCGCCGCCCGAGCTGGTCGGTCGAGCCGAGGTCCTTCAGCGGGCGGAGGACTGGTCCAGCTCACCCGGCGCTGGGAGGGCTTCGTCGCGGTGGGCGACCGACTCGGCTTCGATCGGGTCCGTGCGGAACACATCGTCGGCGAAGATCGGCATCGTGCCCCCGAGGCCGAGCTCGGCGGCGTCTTCCATCGCCTCGACCGCGCCCTTGGTCGCCCCGTGGTGCGAGAGCTTCTTGGGCAGGTAGCGCAGGACGACCACCGCGGCGATCGCGGCGAGGATGGAGCCGACCGTGACCGCGAAGTGCACGCCGTCGATGAAGGCGGCGTCCGCCCCGGCCTGGAGCGCTCGACCGGCAGGGGCCGGCAGTTGCGACGCGGTCTGCAGGGCACCCGCGAGCGAGGCCCGTGCGCTCTCCTGGGCGGCTGCGGGCAGCCCGGCGGTGAGCGAGTCGATCCGGCTGGCGTACTGCGACGCGGCGACGCTGCCCATCACGGCGACGCCCAGCGCGGCGCCCAGCTCGCGGGTGGCGTCGTTCATGGCGGATCCGGCGCCGGCGCGGCGGGGCGGGACGGCCGACATGATCGCGGCGGTCATCGGCGACATCGCGAGCGCCATGCCCGACACCATCGGGATGACGGCGGCGAGGATGTACCAGTAGGACGTGGTGATGCTGAGCGCCCGGAACATGAACAGGGCGATCGACACGAGGAACAGGCCGACCGAGACCGTCTTGTTGGCGCCGAAGCGCTCGCTCAGCCGCGGCGTCAGCGGGGCGACGATGATCATGATCGGGGCCATCGGCAGGAACCGCACGGCCGAGTCGAGGGCCGTGTAGCCGAGGATCAGCTGGAAGTACTGGGTGTTCAGGAACATCACGCCGTACATCGCCATGAAGACGAGGATCATGCCGGTGGTGCCCGTGCTGAACGCCCCGTTCTTGAAGAAGCGGATGTCGAGCATCGGCTCGTCTCGGTGGAGCTCCCAGAAGACGAAGATGGTCAGGACGACGACCCCGATCCCGAACGCCGTCAGGGTGCCGGCGCTGGTCCAGCCCTTGTCCGGCGCCTCGATCAAGCCGTAGACGATGGACACGATGCCCACGATGGACAGGAGCGCACCGACCGGGTCGAGCTGGCCCTGCTCGGGGTCCTTCGACTTGGGCACCAGGAACAAGCCGGTCACGAGCGCCACGATGATGATCGGCACGTTCACGAGGAACACGGCGCCGTACCAGAAGTGGCCGAGGAGCAGGCCGCTGGCGACCGGCCCGATCGCGCCGGCGGCGCCGGTGACGCCGGCCCAGATGGCGATGGCCTTCGTGCGCTCGTGCGGTGGGAAGACGTTGACGAGGATCGACAGGGTCGACGGCATGATGAACGCGGCGCCCACGCCCATGACCGCGCGGGCCGCGATGAGCTGGGGCATGCTCGTCGCGAAGGTGGCGGCCACGCAGGCGGTCAGGAAGAGGAGCAGGCCGAACTGCAGCGCGCCCTTGCGGCCGAAGCGATCGCCGATGGCGCCGGTCGAGAAGAGAAGACCGGCGAAGACGAGCGAGTAGATGGCGATGACCCACTGCAACTGCGACTCGGTGGCCTGCAGCTCGCGGGAGAGCGTCGGGATGGTGACGTTGAGGCTGGAGTTGCCCACGGTCACAATGAGCAGGCTCAGGCAGAGCACCGCCAGGATCCACCAGCGTCGGGCGAACACGCTCGCTGCCGAGTCACGGTGTTCGGCTTCACCGTCGCTGTCCGCCGCCGTCTTGCCCATCGCTCGCATGTCGCTCCCTGGTCCTGCCGCGTCGTCACCGGGGTTCACCTCGGCGCGTGCGCCCAGGATAACGGGACCGAGTTACATTTGAAAATCTGTTTCAAACGAGACGGGACACCATCTTTGCGAGCTACGGTGGACGACGTGATTGAACAGGGCCCCCCGATCGGCCTTCGGGAGCGCAAGAAGCTGCGGACCGAACAGGCCATCCGAGACGCCGCGTTGCGGCTGGTGGCCGCTCGCGGCTTCGATCACGTGACCACCGACGACATCGCCGCCGAGGTGGAGGTCTCCAAGACCACCTTCTACCGGTACTTCGAGTCGAAGGAAGACGCGCTGCTCGGCAAGCCGACCGAGAACCTCGACAAGATCAAGGCGGCGCTCGATGCTCGCCCGGCGTCGGAGTCGGTGCTGCTCGCCGTCCGCAACGCCATCATGGACTTCATCGACAGCGTCGACCACGATCGGGAGGCGGCGCTGCTGCGGGGCCGCATCATCCGCGAGACCCCGTCGCTCGCGGCGCGCAACCTCGAGCACCAGGCCGCGTGGGAAGCGATGCTCGCGGAGTTCGTGGGCTCCCGGCTCGGCGACGAGCCCGACACGGAACTGCGATCGCGCATCGTGGCCGCCATCGTGATGGCGACGTTGCGGGCCACGCTCGACTACTGGCGCGACGCGGGCGGGCGCGACGACCTGCACCTGCTCATGGGTCAGTCGCTCTCGATGCTCGCGGAGAAGCGCGCCGCGCTGGTCTCTCGTCCGTGACGCCGCCCGGGTGCCACGACGTGCACCACTGACTCGCGCCAGGCAGTCCGATCAGGTCGCCAGTCCGGTCGCCTCACGGGTGCATGCCCCTCGGTTCGGTAGCCTCACGCCCGTGAGACGTCAGGACAAGGCAGCCCGGATCGGCGAGATCCTCGACGACCTCTACCCGGATCCACCGATCCCTCTTGACCACGGTGACCCGTACACCTTGTTGGTCGCAGTCGCGCTTTCGGCGCAGACGACGGACAAGAAGGTCAACCAGATCACCCCTGCGCTCTTCGCTGAGGCCAGCACCCCAGAGCAGATGGTGGCGCTCGGCCCCGAGCGGATCCTCGAGCTCATCCGCGAAGTCGGCCTCGCCCCCACCAAGGCCAGGAACCTGTGGCTCGCAGCCAACCAGATCATCGACGCGGGCGGCGAGGTCATCGACGACTGGACGTTCCTCGAGTCCCTCGCGGGCGTCGGTCACAAGACCGCGAGCGTCGTCATGGCGCAGGCCTTCGGCGAGCCCGCGTTCCCCGTCGACACCCACATCCACCGCCTCGCGGCGCGGTGGGGCCTGTCCAACGGCGCGACGGTGGAACGCACCGAGCGTGACCTGAAGGCCGTGTTCGCCCGCGAGACCTGGAACCGACGCCACCTGCAGATCATCTTCTTCGGGCGCGAGTTCTGCCCGGCCCGCCATCACGACCTACTCCTCTGCCCGATCTGCTCATGGGCCGCGACGAAGACCCGCATCCGAGCCGAATCCCGGCCCTGATCTCCTCGTCGCTCGCCGTCACCAGGTGAGTGCCGCTCCATCCCGGCGACCTGTGTGGTGTCGGCTCTGCCGAATGGAAACACGTCCGACGGTGTTCGGAGACTCGCCACCGTCGAATTCCTGATGTGTAGGGTATGTGTATGTCTCGAAGGAACATCAGCCTCCCAGACGAGCTCGATGAGCGAGCCCGCGACGCCGGTCTGAACGTGTCCGCGCTCGCTCGTGCGGCGATCCTGGCAGAACTCGACCGGCGTTCTCGCATGGTGAGTCTCGACTCGTGGCTCGATGTTCTCGACGAGGAACATGGCCCACCATCGCCTCGTGCGATGGCCGCAGCCCGGCGATGGGTCGACAACGCGACGGGCATTGATGTCGGGGCCGCCGATCAACGCCGAACCGAGCGTGTCGCGAGACGGCCTTCGGCACGGAGCGCATAGTCGTGATTGCCGTACTCGATACGGGCGCGATCTCGGCGCTGTCTCCAGCTACTGAACGCGGCCGGGCCCGCCTCCGCGCCCTTCGCGAACGTGCCGAGGACCTCGCCATGCCTGCGGTGGTCCTCGGCGAGGGCGTCCTCACGGGACATCCGGGACGCGACTACCACCTTCGGCGGCTGCTCGCCCTCGTCGACATCGAGCCGGTCGAAGAAGATCTCGGCCACTCCGCAGGCAGGCTCCGGGTCCTGGCCCGCCGCGGAGGAGCCGACCCGCTTCCCTCGGGTATCGACGCACTGGTCGTCGCGTATGCCGAGGCCCGTGCGGTACGAGACGACATCGTCATCATCACGAGTGACCCGGACGACATGCGAGCACTCGCCACCAACACCGAACGCAAGCACCGAATCCAAGTCCAACCCACCTGACCGGATGCGCGCGCGTCCGAGCGCTGCGAGCCGCGCCGCTTGGGTTGCGCCAGATCGTCGGCTTCGCCGCGGCTGCTGGCACGCTCGACAAGGATGGACGCCTGGGTGTGGGACGTGAGCATGGATCGATCGACGAAACGGGCGAGCCTGTTGCTGGCGTCGACCGGAAGCGACGAGGAGATCGTCGCGGCGTGCATCGCCCAATCGCCGGAGGCCGGGATGCGTTCAGCCCTCGGGCTGGCCGGGGCCGGTCTTGTCGGTGGCGCCCTCGGGTCACTGGCCGAGTCCGTGACACGGCGGAAGAAGCGATCTGAACCCCTTGGCCCGGACCCTGTCGCAAACGTGGTGGATTCGGATGTTGCCGAGTTCTGTCAGGCCATCGGCGACGGACCGGTGCTGCTCGGACTCACTCCCTCGATACTGATCGCGTGGACGGACAAGGGCAGTCGCACGCTGATGAACGTGCCTGTGTCTCGAGTGCGACGAATCGCAACGGAACCGTCCAGCGTCTCGCCGACAGCCCGCGTACTCGCCCTGCAACTTGGGAGAGACAGAGTGCGGCTCGACCGCGTGCGATCGCACATCGTTCGGTTCGCCAAGGCGTTGGCGGAACACGCTGAGATTCGCCTCGATGAGTACTGACTCAACCCGCTTCCGCGTTGCCCCGCAGCCCCGTGTCCGATAGCCGCTTCGACTTCCCTCACGCCGTCGTCTGGGTGACCATCACCAGGAGCGCGACGAACATGTTCAGGCCAGCGCAGATAAGCCCACGATTGACCCAGCGGTGTTGTTCATCCGTGAGACCACGTGCAGGGTCCCGCCGAACCCACGTCTCCCAACGGGCGAGGAACAAGGCTGCGACGACCGCGAGGATCGAGGCTGCGACGTATGTGCGGACGATGGCTGCCACGTCAAGATCGTGTCGCGTCAGCCGCCGCCTGCGTGCGAATCTGAAAGCGTGAGCGCTCGGGCACAACGCCTGGGTGGGCGGCGCAGAACCACGGCTCGCGATCGGGCCGATTACTGGATCGGCGGAAGACTCGCTCACTGCATGAACGAGCAGTGAGCTGTGGTCGTGCGGCCCTCACGGAAGGTCTGGTCCTTCCCGTCCGGCTTGATCGAGGCGGAGCAGAGGCAACGCGTCCGTTCCGACGTGACAAGCTTCCTCGGACCGGTCGTCACGATGGCGGTAGCCGCGACCGTACGCTTTGGTGCCGTTGGGGAGGCGGCGGAACTCGCGACGGGTGTACACCTCGAACCCCGCAGCCTCGTATTGCCGACGCGCGGCGGTGTTGCGTCGGTTTGTCTGCGCCCGCACGGTCTCGAAGCCGAGATGCCGGTGCGCAAAGACGAGAAACGCCCGCAGCTCAGCGGTGCCATAGCCGGCGCCGCGGGCGCTCGCGGCGAGCCAATTGCCGGTGTCGCACGCGTCTGGGCGGCCCTCGATCATCTGCCAGGAACGGGCCCCGATCAGGTCGCCCGAAGCGCGGTCGACGATTGCGAGCCGCGCGTAGTTGAGGCGGGCGTCCAAGTCCGGGGCACACATGGCCTCGGCGAGAGGCTCGATCGGGAGCCCGGTCCAACCCTGCCATCGACACACATCAGCGTCGATGGTGTGGAGGAGCGCGTTCGCGTCGTCGGGTTGGAAAGCCCGCAGCTCGATGCGAGCCGTCCGCACGCGGTGCCGGGTTCCCTCGCACACGATCTCGACGCCGCCGGCGGCCTCGGGAGATAGGCCCCGCGGTTCCCGCCGTCCGACCATGGCCGGAGGATACAGCTCCGGCAGGTCCGGCAGCTCCGACACACCGCCCCCGACGATCAGCGGGTGTGCCTGACATCAGGTGATGGTGGGTCCGGCTGGCGGATCGAGGGGCCGCAGCAGAGCCGAGAACGCGTGGTGTGGGGCCGCCGCGGAGCCGGGAACGGGTGGTGTGGGGCCGGAGCGGAGCCGGGGACGGGGTGGTCTGGCGTGCCGGCGCTTTCGGCGCGCTTTCGGTCGGGTGGCGTTCACTGCGACAAGACACGTCGACAGACCCGAGGAATCCCCGCAATGGAGCCGATCACCCCAGGCGAGCACCCCTGGCCCACCGGGCCGCCCCTGTATGACCCCGCGCCCCCGACACCGGCGTCGTTCGCACCGCCCTCGTACCCGCCGCCGTCGTTCGCGCCGCCCCCGTACCCACCGCCCCCGTACGCGCCACCGCTCGCACCGGCGCCGAACCGGTCATCCGATGCGCCGCCGTACGCCTCGGCCTACGGGTTCGGGGCGCCCACGCCGCCGCCGGGTCCGCGGCCGCCCGTGACGCAGGTCCGGCGCGGCGGCTCGGGTTGGTATCTGGCATTGGTCCTTGCCGTCGTGGCCGGTCTCGCGGTCGGGGCGCTCGCGGTCGGCATCACGTCGAGCTCGCTGTCGACGCTGCTCGGACCGTCCGCGCGCTCGACCCCGACCGAGCTCGGTCAGGCCGGCGGGTCATCGGGTCGATCGGGCGCGAACGGCGGGGCATCAGGTCCCGCTGGCTCGGGCAGCAACGGATCGGGCAGCAACGGATCGGGCAGCAATGGGTCGGGTAGCAATGGGTCGGGCGCGCCGGCGCCGAGCACCTGGGCCGAGGTCGCGTCCGTGGTCAACCCCGGCGTGGTCGACATCGAGACCCGGGTGCCCGGTGGCATCGGGGCGGGCACGGGCATGGTCCTGTCGGCCGACGGTGAGATCCTCACGAACAACCACGTGATCGACGGGGCGAGCCAGATCGTGGTCACCATCGTGACCACGGGCGATCAGTACCGGGCCACCGTGGTCGGCGCCGATCCTGCCCATGACGTCGCCGTGCTGCAGTTGGCCAGCGCCTCAGGGCTGGCGACGATCCCGATCGGCGACTCCGACACGGTGCAGGTCGGCGACCAGATCGCGGCGATCGGCAACGCCGGTGGCCGGGGCGGCACCCCGAGCGTGGCGACCGGTCAGGTCGTGGGCCTCGATCAGCAGATCACCGCGTCGGACACGGACGGCACCAACGCCGAGACGCTGACCGGCATGATCCAGGTCGACGCCAACGTGGTGCCGGGCGATTCCGGTGGCCCGCTCGCCGACACGACGGGCAAGGTCGTCGGCATCAACACCGCCGCCGGGGCCAGCCAGGGCCGGCACCAGTCACGGTCCAGCCAGGGGTTCGCGATCCCGATCAACCAGGCGCTCAGCATCGCCGAGCAGTTGCGGTCAGGGGACGGCGCCGGCGCATCGGGTGGCTCCGGGTCCGGGTCGGTGGCCGCGCACGGGTACCTCGGTGTGCAGGTCCAGTCGGGCGGCTCGGATGGCGCCGTCATCGCCGGCGTGCAGGCCGGCAGCCCCGCAGAACAAGCCGGCCTGGCGGCCGGCGACACGATCACCGCCATCGACGGCGAGGGGGTCGCCTCGGCGGCCGATCTCACCTCGGCGCTGTCGCAGTCGAGCGTCGGCCAGCAGGTCCTCGTCACCTGGCAGACCGCCGCCGGCCGTGAGCTCCGCGCCACCGTGACCCTCGGCGGTTGATCCAAGGCGCCGTCGGCGACCGTGGCGACGGTGGGTCGCGGGTCAGCCGGCGTCGACCGTCACCAGCTCGTCGGTCTGGTAGCGATCGCGACAGAGGCTGCGCTGCAACTTGCCCGACGAGGTCTTGGGCAGCGTTCCCGGTGGCACCAGCACAACGTCGGCCAACGGCACACCGGTGACCTCGCGGGCCACCTTGTGCACCTGCCGGCGCACGGCGTCGGTGTCCGCACCCGCCCCGGTCTCGGCGACCACGACCATCGTCTCGTGGCCCTTGCGGCCCTCGATGCCGAACGCGATGACGTTGCCGGCGCGCACACCGTCGATCGTGGTCGCGGCGCGCTCGACGTCCTCGGGAAAGATGTTGCGGCCGCCGACGATGATGACGTCCTTGATGCGTCCGCACAGGATCAGCTCGCCGTCGAGCAGGTACGCGAGGTCGCCGGTGCACAACCAGCCGTCGCGGAAGAGCGCCGCGGTCACGTCGGGCTTCTTGTAGTACCCCGGCGTCACCGACGTGCCGCGGATCTGCAGCTCGCCGATCTCGCGGTCGCGCAGCGGACGGTCGTCGGCAGGATCCACGATCCGCATCTCGAGCCCGGGGATGGGCCGGCCGAGGATCGCGTACTCCTTGGCGTTCTCCGACCCCTCGTCGACCGGCGTGGCGAGCCGCTCGGCTTCGAGCACGCGCTGATCGACCCGGTCGGTGCGCAAGCCGGCGAGCGGCTCCGGGAAGGTGCCGGCGATCGCGAGCTCGGCCATGCCGAACGCGTTGAACACCGCACCCGGCCGCATGCCGTGCGCGGCCGCCGCGTCGACGAAGGACCGAACGCTGTCGGCATCGATGGGCTCGGCCCCGTTGAGCGCGATGCGCAGGCGGGACAGGTCGAGCGTGTCGGCCCGGCGCAGCGCCCTCGCCGCGAGGGCCCACGCGAAGTTGGGACCGGCGGTCACCGTGCCGCCGTAGGTGGACAGCCACTCCATCCACCGGGCCGGCCGTGCGGTGAAGTCCTGCGGGGCGCCGAGCACGAGGTCCCGGCCAGTGGTCATCGGCGTCCCGAGCAGCCCGACGAGGCCCATGTCGTGGTAGAGCGGGAGCCAGGTGACGAACACGTCGTCGTCCTGGAGCTGGCCGACCTCGGTGAGGCCGTCGAGGTTCGCGCAGACGACCCGGTGCGGCAGCATCACGCCCTTCGGTTCGCTCGTGGAGCCGGAGGTGAACTGGAGGATCGCGAGACGGTCGGGATCGTCGTCCACCCGTTGCCACGCGTCGGGACCGGTCGTCGCCGCTTCGGCGGTGAGGTCGTCGAGGACCATGCGCTCGGGGTCACCCGGCTGGTCGTCCATGAACGGCGCCAGCTGCCCGTCCACGACCAGCAGCTTCGTGTCCGCCTGGAGCACCCGCGCTCGGGTCTGGGAGATGAACTCCTCGATGGAGGCGAGGCGCATCGGGAGCGGCAGCACCACGATGGCGGCGCCGGCCAACCACGTCGCCTGGATCAACGTCACCAGCGAGCGCGTGGTCGGGCCGAGCGCGGCGACGTGGTCGCCGGGGAGGATCCCGCGGGCCTGCAGCACCGCAGCCATGGCTCGCGCCTCCGCGTGCACCTGGGACCAGGGCACGGTCTCGGCGGTGTCACCGCTGATGAAGGTGGCGGTGGCATCGCGGTGAGAGGCGATCTCGATCCGTTGCGTGAGTGTCATGGGGGCAGTCATTGGACCTCTGACCCTCGGGTCGGTGTCGACGTTACGAACGAGACCAGGGTCGGCCCGAAGGAGGGGCGCGAGGGGAGCCGAGAACGCGGGGGGAGGGGCGCCAGGGGAGCCGAGAACGCGGGGGGAGGGGCGCCGGGGGAGCCGAGAACGCGGGGGGAGGGGCGCCGGGGGAGCCGAGAACGCGGGGGGAGGGGCGCGAGGGGAGCCGAGAACGTGGGTTGTGGGGTAGGACGGTGTGGCGGATGGTCACGCGGGTCGGGATCGGCGCGCCGGGCGGGGACGGGCGATCGCGGGGATGAAGAAGTCGTCGAGGTCGGCGCGCAGGTCGGCGGGTCCGGTCCAGTCGCGACCTGGTGTCGTCAGGTAGAGCAGCAGCTGGCGCAGCGTGTAGTCGAGGGTCCGCTCGGGGTCGAAGCGCAGCTGGGACCGGTTGTCCGGGTCCTCGAAGTACGGCCGGAAGAACGCCCGGACCTCGGTCACGAACGTGAACTGCGGATCGATGGCCGGCACGGTCGTGGGTGGGGGCTGGTCCACGAACTGGCGGAGCACGGGGTTGGCGTGGATGCCGTCGACGAGGAGCTCGATCGCATCGGCGACCCGGCGAGGGAAGCGGCGGCGGCGGTGCTCGAGCACGGCCCGCAGCCCGGGGACCAGGCGCGCGGACTCGTGGAGCAGCACGACGACCAGGAGCTCGTCCCTGCCGCCGACGTGGCGGTACAGCGTCATCCGCGTGAGGCCGGCCCGCTCGGCGATCGCGACGGTCGACGCGCGCAGCCCGTCCTCGGCGATGACCTCGATCGCGGCGGCGATGATGCGCGCCCGGGTTGCGGCTCCAGGGTCGCTCGCGTCGCGGGCGGTGGGAGCGGAACGATCGGTCGACAGCCGGTGCTCTTGGGGCGCGTCGGCTCCGTCGGGTGCGCGGGACGCGCTTGTCGTGCGGGCCGTCACGGCTGCGGGCAGCCCGTCGGATAGGTCGCCGGCGCCACGCACACCACGTGGTCGCCTCTGGTCCGCGGCGTCGCGATGTGCACGATGTTGGTCGCCGAGTCGAAGGTCGAGGACCAGGACCCCTCGGCGTCTGCGGCGCTCGCCTTCCAGCCCTCGGGGTAGGTGCTCGGCGGGATCGCGATGTCCGTCGTCCCGGTGGCGTCGTCGTCGGTGAAGCTCACGCGGAGCACGCGGCTCACCGGGTCGAAGCCGAACGAGATCGGCGATCCGGCGATGGCGGAGGCATACGGCTGGACGATCTGACCGATGGCCGGGCGGTCGTGACCCGCCGCGTCCAATGGGCAATAGCCATCGCCTCGGCACCAGTTGAACACCGTCCACCCGGATCCGAGGCGGTCCATCAGCGCGAGGCTCTGGGCGACGAACGCATCCATGCCGGGGCGTTCGGGGTGGGCGATGCCCCACTCGCCGAACAGCGTCGGGTAGCGGAACTGGGCCGGGTAGTCCTTGATCGCCTTCTCGTACCCGACGAAGAACGCGGGGTCGAAGCCGTCGACCTGGCCGCCAGCGGCGTAGGTCGCGGTCTCGATCGCGGCGTCGTAGAAGTGCGGGTAGTAGATGAGCTTGGTGCCGTTGATCTGGCCCAGCGCGACGGGCACGCCCAGCGAGGCCACGTTCGGCGGCTCGAACAGGACCCAGTGGTCCGGATCGACCGCGTGGATCGCGTCGGTGAGGCGCTGGTACATGGGCGTCAGCTGGTTCTTCTGCACGCGGGTCGCCGCGTCGGCGATCGACTCGGTACCGGTCACCTTGCCGAACGGCTCGTTCAGCAAGTCGTAGCCGATGAGCGCCGGGGCGCCTTGGAAGCGCTTCGCGACCGTGGTCCAGGCGTCCGCCTGGGCCTGGCGCAGATCGGGGTCCTCGTACAGGTGATCCCACGCGGCCTGGACCGCCGGCTCGAGGTAGTTCAGCAGCCAGACATCGTGCTTCGTGAACGCAAGGCCGTCGTCGTGGGTTGCCCACAGCGGCACGCCGTGGTCGCCGAACTTGGCGCCGAACACGTCCTGGTGGAAGTCCAGCACGACGTAGATGCCATGGGCGGCGGCCCGGTCGAGCACGGTCTGCACGGCATCGAGGTAGGTCTGGTCGTACTGGCCCTGGGCTGGCTCGAACTGGTCCCAGTAGATCGAGAGGCGCAGCAGGTTGAAGCCGCGCTGTTGTCCCGCGGCGAGCAGGTCGTCGCTGGCGTCGGCGAGCGGATCACGCGTCTTGATGTTGAAGCCGCGCAGCTGCAACGCCCGGCCCTGGGCGTCGGTCAGGAACGACCGGCCGTCGGCCGCGGTCTTCTGCGCCCAGGTCGTCGGCTTCCCACTCGGGCCCACCCCGGAGTCGGTCGATCCCCCGGCGAAGCCGATGCTCGGCGTGGACCCCGACGTTGTGCCGGTCGGGCCGTTCGTTGCGCTGTTGCTGGTCGAGGAGCAGGCGCTCAGCACGAGTGCCACGCCCGCCGCAACCGCCACAACCGCGAGGAGGCGACGGGACGCCGTGACGTGGTCTGGTTGCCCGCTCGTGGCGGGCCGAATGTTACACATAGCGGATAACGTAACAGCCTGGCCTCGGGTTCGGCGGCCCACGGGTGGTCGTGCCCGGCGGTCGGTCAGGTCCGCACCGTTGCCGCCGTGTCGGGGCCGGTCGGGACCGGGGCCGACACCACGATCCCTCGCAGCGGCGCCACGGCACCGAGCAACCCGTCGGCCACGTCGGCGGGCACCTCGAGCTCGCCGAGCACGGCGACCAGGTGGCCGGCGACGAGATCGAAGTGGTGGTCGGTCAACCCCAGGTGTGCGTGGGCGCGGTCGATCGCCGGGCCGCGGTAGGTGTCGGGGCCGCCGAGCGCGCCGCGAAGGAACGCGCGGAAGTGGACGGTGTGGCGAGCGAGCACGACGCCCTCGAAGAACGGGGCGAGCTCGGGGTCGCGGATGATCTTGTCGTACAGCCGCTCGACGGCGGCTGTCAGGGGCTCGTCGCCACCGAGGGCGTCATAGAGGGAGGCGATGTCGGGCATCGTCGGTCCTTTCTCGAAGGGCACCGACGATCGGCGCCTGCGATCACTCGACCACGGCGGACCGATCGCGGCGTGAGCAACGGCTACTCAATCGCCCAGGGCGCGCTACCTCAGACCTGTCACACGCGTCATACGCCGTCGCCGTGGCGCCCGGACCCGGCGGCGAAGCGAGCGGCGCCGGCTTGGGTCACTCCCGCCCGGATCGGTTCGAGGCCGAGCCGGGTCTCGTTGGCGAGCGCCTCGATGAGGGGCAGGTCGTGCTGTTCGTACATCGACCACCGGTCGGTGCGCAGGCAGAGCTGGGGGAAGGTCTGCAGCTGCTCGGCGAGCGCCAGCGCCGTGGTGAGCGCGGCGCCAGGATCGCAC